>JAEZJJ010000056.1 GCA_023436395.1 Bacillota bacterium
ATTTAGATGAACGGCAGAACTCACTTCGTTCAGACAGCTGCCTAAAACCCATCTAAAACGTTCGTTAAGTGCTTCTGAAAAATGCTCTCAAGTCACTACTCCAGATACCCCTGACCACTCATTTTCCTAGACATTATTGTTTTTACAAACTACCACGACAAGTGAGACTGCCTGTAAAATCATAGTGCAAAATTAGGCTTATAAGTGATTTTTTAATGTTCTTTCTAAGCTGTAATAATATGAAAAAAACCTTAACCTATTGAATATCAATATATCCACATAATCTCTCATATCGAAAACCTTTATAGATGTCCTTATGGGTTAAGGTGAAAAAGAAAATATTGATTGACGGAATGAAATGTGATCACTATGTGGCACATGTAAAAGAAGCTTTAGTTGACTTTGCTAAAGGAGAAGTAAGCTTAGAAGATAAATATGCAGTATTAGGTACTAACAAAAATTAAGTGCTTATAGAGATAATTGATGAAGCCGGCTATAATGTAACAGCTATAAAAATACAGAAATTCTATAGTAAGATGAATTTTAATCATGTTATTATAGGGCTTATTAATAGGCAAATATCACATATTTATTCCATAAATCTCCCATAGATAAGCAGTATTTTTAGTTTATGATGAGACTAGATAATAAGAAAGATAATCTAAAGGAGCACAAGCTATATGAGAAACAGAAAGTAGAGATTTAATTAAGACCTTTTGCTACAGCAAGACGCGCATGGCTATTTGCAGATACACCCAAAGGTGCAGCAGCAAATGCAATACTTTATAACTTAGTAGAAACTGCAAGAGCAAATAAATTAAATGTTTATCTCAAGAATGTAGGTTAACTCATACAACAAAAAAATGCTTCAAGTAGATGCTATCTGATTTTATAAAGATAGTGTCTTTTTTTATAGACGTCATCTTTTGAAGCACTTACTGAAGCACTTACCTTTTGAATATCCCCGACCGTACTTCGAAGCGTGAACCCAACGCCCCCCTCTGTGATTCATGCAAATAAAATAGCGGGCAGGGGCTGCACCAAATCAAGCAAAGTGCCAGAGGAGTTCACGGCGTCTTGCTTGCCCGCTTGTTAGACATAGGGGTTTTGTGGCACTGTATCTACTCTTTCATCTGCCTGACAATAAGAGCACCGTACTAATGAACCTGCTTGTTCCGCTTTCAATCCGAAATTCCGCTTCTCCTGTGTATCGTTTTGCGATGGTTTTAATGGATTCAAGCCCATAACCCTTACGGCCCTTACCTTTGGAGGAAGCAAAGCCATCGCCTTTCTGTACGGTATTTCCATTTACGGTGTTTTCCATATGAATGAAAAGTGCGGATTCATCCTGTGCAATGGAAAGTGTGATAAAACGCTGTCCACTCTGCCGGCAGCAGGCCTCAACCGCGTTTTCCAAAAGATTAGACAGCACGGCGCACAGATCAGCGTCGGCTATACCGGTATCCCGGCGAATAGTGAGACGAAGTTCAAGTGCGATTTCCTGTCTGCCGGCCAGACGCGCGTAATGATGCAGCAGCACATTAACAACATCGTTATCCGAGTAGCGCAGCGCCTTGTCCTGCTCAACGGCTGTCCCATATTCCGTTACATATTCCGTCAGCTTTTGATACTCGTGGTTTTGAACGAAGCCACCTATCATCATAAAATGGTGACGCAGATCGTGCCGGGCGGTTTTGGCTTCCTCAATCTTTTCCGTTAGCAGGTCATAGTTTGCACGCTGCATGACAAGAAGCCGTTCCATACCGGTGACGCGCTCGGTGAGAACCGCGCTGTCCCGGTACTTGGCCGCCATTTCCTGTCCAACGGAAATACCAATGCACAGCACCAGCGAAAAGCCCGCAAGTTCGGGAAACCATCCTGTTACAATCGGTTCATGCAAAGGTAAAAGCCGGTCCATCACCAGAGCAACGTCAAATACTAGTATACCGCACACCAGCGTCGCTGAGTGAGGAAACCCCTTCAAAAGACCGCGGACTGCGGTAACGGTTATCAGAGCTGCCGCAAGCCATTGAAAGCCCATAATCAGATAGGAGTAACCGTACATGACCCACAGGCTACCGCCCGGTAAAAGGAATGGAATCGTCAACGACGAAAGACAGGCGACAGCGCCATAGCCAAGGATATACCTGTCCCATTTATTTTTTTCATCGTACAAAAGATTTTGCAAAAGCACAACCAAAATTAGCAGGGCGCAGTAGGAGAAATTTTCAAGGGCGTAAAGCGGCCGGTAGCGGCCGGGAAACGCTTGCCAGAGCGGATACGTGACATAGCCAACAAAGCAGAGGCAAAGTAAGCCATACAAAAGCGCCAACGCATTTCGTTTTCCCAGCACACCAATAAGCGCTGACAATAGCCCGATGGCAAGAGCAAAAGCTGTTAAAAGGCTGCGGAAGATAAGCCGGGCATTTTGTAGTGCAGAAACCGCTCCGGGGGAACTAAAGGCTGGTGGGTAGACAAGGCCGCTGTACAGATGCGTAAAGTCAGAAACGGCAAAAAGAAGTTCGATTTCTTTGCCAGCCATAAAGGTAACAGTGCTGTTTCCTGTTTCCGGACGGTAGGCTGCCGGTTCAGGCTCACCCATAGACGCCGCTTGTTTGCCGTTGATGTATAGCCGGTAGGCGGAGAAGATTTCCGGCAGTTCCAGCGTGTAACTTTGCGGTTCATCCGGGATACGGATCGTCAGCCGGTAGCTTGCGCTGCCGTGAGGCGATTCCGATAAATAACCAGCCTCAAAGCCACCATATTGACCGATATATATGATTTCATCCGGCAAAGGATTGCCGGATGAAAAATCCTGTGGCGCAAGGAGGTGCCCGCCATAATACTCCCAGCCGTTCACAAGAAATACGACTGGATACTCCGTCAGTATATCCTTTTCGAGCGTCAATATGCCGTCCTGCGCATGTGGACCGGAAGCAGTATATTTATTGTCAAAGCTGTATAGGAGCAAACAGCACAGCGATGTTGCCGTGCAAACTGTCAGCGTCCACATAAGCCGCGTTAATAATCTCACATAGCTCTTTCTCATGGGGAACCTCCCCACCGTTTAAGGCATAGCTTCAAAAACGCATATCCTCCTGCAGACAGTACGAGAACACCTGTAACGATAGGGATAGCAGGACCGGTATCATTGTGGCGGGTTGAAGCAGATGTGTCCTGTGACGATTGGAACGCAACGAGGGATTCGTCAGGCTGCGCCCTCTGCGGGATAGGTTCATGATCCTTCGCTTGCGGTTCGGGTTGTGAGGGAGTGGTCAATTGCGTTGAGGGTTTATTGGCCTCAATCAAATAATCTTCACCGGGGTTTTGTGGGAAAACAGGAAGAACCGGGGCCTGTGGGATAGCTGCAAAGGGAGCAACAGAATGCTTTTCGCTTTCTCGCCCCGAGCCGTTATCTGCTGTAATATTGATACGATCAGGGCTGTCGCTGCTGTCAGGAGTGCCGTTATCATCGGGGCTGCCGCCATTGCCAATGTCGCCGGCATCACCGGGGTTAGCACCATCGCCGGCGTTGCCACCGTTGCCGTGATTGCCGGTATCACCGGGGTTAGCACCATCGCCGGGATTGCCACTATCACTGGGGTTAGCACCATCGCCAGTGTTGCCACCGTTGCCGGGATTGCTAGCATCACCGGGGTTAGCACCATCGCCGGTGTTGTCACTGTTGCCGGGATTGCTGGCATCACCGGAATTACCGCCATTACTACATCCCGGCTTTACTCCGATAGCTCGGTCAGCGCCGGTGCGGTCGCCTCCTTGGTCGCCTGTTGGCTGGCCATCGACAAAGGAAAACACTATTATGTTGGATTCACCGATGCCGGGAACCTCTATCTGAACCATACATCCATCTGTAATCGTAGACACAGGAAAAGAAACACTGCTTACGCCGTCGGACATGCCTTGCTCCCATATCGCGTCCTCGCTGTAATCGTACCAAGTATCACCGCTGTCGTCTGAACGCCAAAGGATGCAATCATCTAATGTCCATCTCTCGCTTTGCCATAGGCGAAGTTCGGCAAACTCTTCTCCGTCAGTGGATAAGGTTACGAAACGCACTTCATAAATACATGGAATATCAGGATCGCGGACATCGATAACCATAGAGGCGGCAGCCGATGTATCTAGAAAGTTATCAAGCCAAAATGGCTGATA
Organism: Bacillota bacterium; assembly: GCA_023436395.1. Classification (GTDB taxonomy): domain Bacteria; phylum Bacillota; class Clostridia; order Lachnospirales; family Cellulosilyticaceae; genus Cellulosilyticum. The sequence continues at coordinate 4,174 of JAEZJJ010000056.1, forward strand.
GCTCGCGTAAATTTCGCCGGAAACTGTCGTTATACCGGTTGAAGAAAGATCAACATCCATACACATGTCGTAGTCCCACATAACAATCAGCCCGTCAAAGGCGGATTTTACCTCGCCGCCCACAAGCGGGATATATATGTACCGTTTTTCAAGCTCCCAGAGCAAATCGTCTACTGAACTATTTTGCTTCATCATTAAATAGGCTGGCTCAAAGCGACGCACATAGGAATGGATTCCCTCACCCATATCGGGCTGTGCGAGGCAGGTATCCAGAACAACACCGTCGCCCCGGACGCAGACAGCGCCGTATCCCGTAGCTGACAGTCTGCAAAAGGAAAGGAGGGCGAACTTCGGCGCAACGACCGCCACGCTGTTTTCACCTTCCACGGCAATATCAAAGCAATACGCGCTGAAATCCCCTATAAGTTCAAGACCGACCGCGCCTTCACCATAAGAGAGGATTTTACCGGGTGGTTTGCTGTATATAAATGTTTTGTCATGCCGTCCACTGCCGGACGAACAGATGCGTACAGCCACGCCGCCTAAACCATCCCGTCCCACTGCGGTAACATTTAGAGAGTTCAGCACGTTACTCCAATCCCCTATGCGCATTACACCCAAGTCTTTGACTTCCAAAACGGGCATGTTAACACCCTCTCCGATGATATGGGCGTCACCACCAAAAGATAGCCCTCCCCCGTCATACACAAGGCTATACGCCCCAGTGTTGATGGTAAGAGACCCACCATAATTGAGTATGGTTTTCCCTGTGGCAATATGGATGCTGCACCCCAGCGATACTGTACCGCCTATATTTTGATGCGCTGTTAGCCAATCCAAGAGTTCCTGTTCGCTAAACACCACATCTTCATCAGCTTCTTCCGGCTGTATATCGCTTATTAAATCAATATTATTCTCTCCAGGGAGTGGGTTGTTTTCCGTATTCTCCACTGTCAGCGCGTCGCCGGAAACCGTATCATTATCACCAGAATCATCAACAAGCAAAATACTGGCAGAAGCCGTTTCCTCGTTCGCATTGTCAGAAGACCCACTATCTTCTGATTCGGACAAGCCTATTTCGGCATCAGAAAGAAGGTTCAAAGAATCCCCGGCGGAATAGGGAGAGGAATCGCTTTCATCATTGGTAGCAAAGGTAAGTGACGGTTGTCCTATAATCAAGAGCACAGCCAGCGTGAAAGCAAATATATTTTTGACTGCTTTGCTCATACATGTACCACCCCCGTACTGTTAATAGCCTTGAAACGGGTATAAGCCAGCCGGATTTCCTTCTTTCCGTTCTTGCGGATTGGCACCTTATCGCCGTTTATCATGCAAAAATACTGTTCGCCAGTGCTTGTCACACGGTTCATATTGACGATATAACTGCGGTGACAGCGTAAAAAGGAATCGTCGCCTAGCTTTTCCTCGATTTCATCCAACGTCAGGCGAGTTTCCACAACGCCTTTTTGCATGTGAAAAAGAGCGGTATTTCCATAGATTTCTATGTAGTCGATTTGAGAAAGGGGTATTGTGACCGTGCCGCCGTTTTGAGGAACCTCAATTACTCTTGCATTGCGTATAAACATTTCACGGCATAGATGCAGCGTCGTTTCCAGTTTATGTAGGCTAATAGGTTTTATCAGGTAGCCGCTGGCCTGTACCAAAAAACCTTCCATTGTAAAATCAGGCGAAACCGTGATGAAAATAAGCAGGCAGTCGGGGTCAGATGCACGGATGCTCCGCGCTGAATCCATGCCGGACATGCCGGGTAGGTATATATCAAGAAAAACAAGGTCAAAAACGCCGGGAGAAAATGCCGCAAGCAGCTCCTCGGCGGAAGAAAACATATGGATTTCTCCATGACAATTTTTTGATTTCAAATAGCTTTCCATATGTTCGCGCAGAATAAAAGCGTCTTGCACATTATCTTCGCAAATAGCGATGTTCATAATGTATCCCTCCTCTTCAGGGTATAATACCCCAATATTATTTTATCACATAGGCCCATTGTTTTCCATGTTGTCTTTTTCCCGTTCATCACAAAAAATGCCCTTTCGTCACAAACCAATTGATAATAGTTTTGATGGGTTTAGGATGAAAATGAATCGCAAATCCTATAACAGTCGGAAGTATGGAGGGAGGTGAAATCATGAGAGATAAAAAAAGAGTATCGGTTTTTGATCTCAACGAAGACGACTGCGCCCACATTGCTAAGTCGGTTCGTCAATATTTCGTGCAAAAGAACATATTGGTAGACATATCGCGGTTTACGCAAATGCAGCCTTTTGCTTACGATTTTAACTACAAGCAAAAAGAAGGCTTGCCGTATCACATGGTGTTTATTGGCATTGACAATATGTTAGGTGTGGAAACTGCCCGTAATATCCGTGATTTGGATAACTGGTGTCCCATGTTCCTGCTCAGTAATGTAAGCGACTACGGAATGGAAGGCTTCCGGCTTCATGCGCTAGATTATATCGTAAAGCCCATAACTAGCGAGCGGGTGAGCGAGGCTATCCGGCGCATCGGTGCAAAATGTCAGGCGGGGTCGCAGTGGCCGTAAATCAGGACGGGTGAACACAGGACGCCATCAACCTGAAAGGGGGAATATCATATGCCTGCAAACCATGCAAAACGAGAAGACAACACCGAAAACTGTCCCCGTCCACACTGGCGGGAATCATGAAATCATGGAATAGATGCACATGTATGGTAAAAAAATTAGGAGGGAGCAACCTTATGCAACGAAAACAAGCAAGCAAAACACTGTCGCTGCTACTGGCGATATGCCTGATATTGGTCATGCCGATAACAGCGGCGGCAGAAGGTGAAACATCGCTGGGGGATTCCAGCAACGCAACACCTGTCGACATTGTAATTACGTCTTTTGACGAACTAACTGAGGAAACGCTCTGGCAGGGCTACGATTTCGGTGAAATCACAACGGAGGATGAAATCAATCTGCCAGACACACTGAGCGGCACGGACGATGAGAATAACCCTGTCACCCTAAGCGGCGTGACGTGGCAGAGCAGCCCGGATTTTGACTGGGAAACCTCCCAGAAGTACGAGTTTTCACCCTCGCTTCCGCAGGGCTATACACTGGGCTTGGTCGTGAACGCACCGGTTATTTCGGTATTCATCCGGCCGGAGGGCGGGGTGCAGATTATGTCAATGGCAGCAAATGCATCTAATCAATACGCATCTGATAAAGCTGCACTAATCTATGCTTTAAAAAAGGAAACGCCGAATACCATAATCCTTACAGCAAATATTGCCTTGGACGATGAAACCGTCTACATGGGCGAAAGTCACACGATTGACACAGGCAGCTTTACCCTGACCATCAAAGACGGAAAGGACTCCGATTCTGGTGGAAGAATCCACTTGGGTGAGTACACATTAACGTTGAAAGGAAAGGCCGTTATTGACAGCGTTCAGGGTATCTGTTCTGACAGTGGAACGCTGAACCTGGAAGATGTTACGGCGACGCTCAACATCGCCAACAGCATTATGACGAGAACGGTTAATGTGAATAACGGCGCAACCGTTAATTTGGACTCAAGCAGGAGCGGCTGGCTTAGCGAAGGGTTATTGTCAGTGCCCGAAAGCGACTGTTCGTTAAATGTCAACTCTGGCGGTACTGTAAACATTCAAAACGCCGTCGGAACCGGCATTAGAAATAACAACGGCGGCACGATCACTATTAACAGCGGCGGCGCTATCAGCATTGGCGCTATTGGAAGTGACAACTGGGGCATATTTCAACAAAATGGCGGGGCATTAAAGCTTAATGGCGGTGAACTTAATGGTACGGAAGGCGGAGCGGTTTTTATTAATACCGGCACAACGGTCGAGGGTATGAGCGGTAAATTCATTGACCGGGGCATAACCCTGACGGCGACAGGCGAAGTCACAGTGGGCGACGAGACAGCCCAGCCTAGCGCAACCGGATTGTCGAGTGGCTTGTACGTTTGGAACGGCAGCGCGTTTGCCAAAGCGGGCAGTGGTATAGGAGCCGACCTCGTAGTCCAAGGTGGAAACGGGGGCAATGGCACGGCAGGGGGCGATGGAATCGCGGGTGCGAACGATATACAAACCCTGTCCGATACAAGTTTTGACAACATCTCTGTAATTAGCGGCAACGGTGGCGATAGCGGTGGAGGGAACCTGGGCGGCGTTGGCGGTAATGCCAAACTGAAACTCACCGCACCTGTTGTCACCGTAGGCGGAACTGTGCTCGTGAAAACCGGTAGCGATGGTGACAGCAATACGGGAGCATGGTGCGGTGAACCCCACTTCACTGTGGAAAACACCCTTCGGGCGTCATCCATCACAGTGGAAAGTACGCAAAATAACGCAGTCTATTGGGTATATGTCCACACGCTGGATGTGAGCGAGGATACCACCCTAACTATCAGCGGCCTGGATGCGGCGGGCAATTGCGTATTCGAAACAGTCAATATAGCCGATGGCAAAACGTTGACCATCAACAACGCCAATGGTGACTTGTGGATGGGTGCAATCCATTTCACAGGTAGTGGCACGGGGCGGATTGTGATTGAGGATGCCAGCCGGTTAATCATGAATGAGCTAAACTTCTTCCACAATCCTGCATTTGATATCTCAGCCTCGGCTATGGGTACGGCAATCACAAGCATAGACGTATCAAAAGGCGTTGTTGGAGGCGCAATGGATACAACACCCTATACTTTCAGTGCCGCAGGGCTTCCGGCGGGTATCAGCATTAACCCGACAACCGGTGTCATTTCCGGCACGCCCACAGCGGCATGCGCAGCAGGCACGGCAACCATCACGGTAACAGATAGTTACCAAACCACCAAAAGCATTACCATCCATTATGGAGCCGTTTCGGCGGACAGCGGCGCAGGCACCAATACCGTCACCGTAGTAAGCGGCACAGGTGGCGGCGATTACGCGCAGGGTGCTACCGTCACCATCACGGCAGATGTCGCGCCTTCGGGACAACGGTTCAAAGAGTGGAATATCTCCCCGTCCGTCACCTTTGCAGGTGGCACAAGCAAATCTAGCCAAATTGCCATATTCACCATGCCTGTGCAAGCTGTCACGGCCACGGCCACTTATGAGAACATCCCTGCCGACACGACTCCCGTAACCAGCGTGGCGCTGAACAGAACGAGCCTTTCCTTATACAGCAACACGACGCCTAATACCGCCACGCTGATCGCCACAGTTTCGCCGTCCGGCGCAACCGACAAAACGGTGATATGGGCCAGTGGTAATACGGCAGTGGCAACTGTAGACCAGAATGGTAATGTTACAGCTGTCGGCAACGGCACAGCGATTATCACAGTTACTACAATAGATGGCAGCTATACAGATTCCTGCACTGTAACGGTTTCAACCTACAGCAGCAGCGGCGGATCTACAGGTGGTGGTAATGGCGGCTCCAGTGGTAGTGGCAACACTCCTAGTAGCTCCAAGAACATCACCACTGACAAAAAGACCGACCAACCTGTAATCGCCAGTCAGGACATGAAAGGCACCGCAGACAAAAACGGCAAGGTCACCCTGACCATCACCGAATCACAGATCAAGAGCTTAATCGACAAAGCCAAAGCCACCGGCAACACAAAGGACGGTATCGGTGTAACCGTAAACGTTCAATTTGATGCCGAAGGCAAAGACGTTGCCGTCACGCTGGATGAAAAGGCTCTGGCCCTTCTGATCAGCAGTGGCGTGGAACATTTTGAAGTATCTACTCCCCTTGCAGGCTTTACCTTTGACAAGGCAGCCATCAAAGAAATCAGCAATCAAACCACAGGAGCCATCACCATTTCCGTTGTGCCTATCACCAAGCTTTCTTTCGCTGCTAATGCGCTGATTGGCAGTCGTCCGGTCTATGACCTGACAGTGAGCTATCAGAAGGATGGTAAAACCGTCAATATCACAAGTTTTGGTAAAGGCTGGGTATCTCTTGCCATCGACTATCAAGCGGCTTACGGTGAAAAGATCGGAAACTTGTTTGGTGTGTATGTCGATGGAGACGGTAAGCCTCAGCTTCTTCAAAGTTCCAGCTACAATAATGGTAAGGTGATTTTCAGCAGAAACACCCTGTCCACCTATGGCGTGGGCTATAAGGCTTGGGATGACTTTACAGATATCACCAACCATTGGGCAAAAGACAACATAGACTTCGTGGTAAGTCGGGGACTTCTCACCGGCACAACAGCAACCACCTTCGCACCAAATACAGAGATTACAAGAGCAGATTTCCTCATGGCGCTAGGGAAGCTGTCCAGCGCGGATGTGAGTAGTTACACAAAGAGCAGTTTCACCGACGTAACAAATGCCAGTGCCGCCATGCCATATATCGAATGGGCAGTTAAAAACAAGATTGTGCAGGGCATCGGCGATAACAAGTTTGGCCCCGATAATAAGATCAGCCGACAGGATATGGCGGTTATGATGGTCAATTACGCCAAGGCCACCGGTTACACTCTGCCGGTATCGCGGCAGGCCGTCACCTTTACGGACAATGACAAAATCAGCACCTATGCCAAAGATGCGGTAAAAGCCATTCAGCAGGCGGATATTATCGTCGGTAAGGATACAGGCAAGTTTGACCCGCAGGCCAATGCCACCAGAGCCGAAGCCTCCACTATCCTGCGACAGTTTGTAGAAAGTGTGATCGACGAGGGTACAGCGCGTGGCTGGGTCAAAAACGACAGTGGGCAGTGGATGCACTATAACTGGGAAGGAGAGCGCACCACCGGCTGGCTTTCCACTACCGAGGGGAACAAATACTATTTTGACGAAAACGGCTTGATGGTATCCGGCAAATGGGTACAGATTGGCGGTAAGTGGTACTATTTTCATAGTGACGGCAAGCTGGCCGTGAATACTACCATCGACGGATATGAAGTCGATGCGGACGGAGCAAGGAAAAAGTAAGATAATTTCATTGTTGGTATGCGGGAGAAATCCTCTCCTGCTCCAAATAAAATTAAGGGGGAAAAGGCATGAATTATGAATTTGAAATCAAAACTGGAGATCAATCTGGTGCAGGGACTGACTCGAACATTTTTCTAGTTCTTTACGGCGAGTATGGGGAAACATCGGAGGTGAGGTTGAATGGCCATATATCAGGCAACGCTTTTGAAAGAAATAAGACGGACAAATTCAAAATTGATATGAACGAGGACGTGGGCAGAGTCTACAGAATCGATCTGCGCAGCGATTGTAAATATGCGGGATCTGACTGGCTCTTGTCTTACATCAAAATTACACGGAGCGGCAAAACAGAGGAAGACGAATCCAATCTGCCGTCGACATTTCAAATCAACAAATGGATCAATAACCAGGCAAGCAAAAAATTTTATACTAGATATGATGACTGGAAGAGTGTCATAAAGTATGAAACTATCCAAGAAGAATACAAGTCGTACACGGTGAATGTCCCTCGCCGATCCACCTTTACTTATGAAAAGACTGTAGTAACGACAACAAACTTTTTTTACAAAAACGTCATCACAAAGAAAACAACTACCGCATTCAACGCGGAAATGAGTTCCAAGTCCAGCTTATCCGTAACGGCTGGAATTGCCGAGGGGCTCTCCGCAACGGCCGCATCTGAGAAATTTTTGAAATTCGGCTTTAGTAAAACCAATGAGACTTCTGAATTGGACGAGACCGTAAAGACGGAAAACCATGAGATTTCGGAAACGGTCAAGCAAGAATTACGCAATGAAAGTGACCAAGATCAAGTGTATGAAGCGACATTTAGCTTAATTAAGGTGAACGCCATCAGCCAGATGAATAGCGTTATTGCATTATTCTCCGCCAATTCGGAAATCGTGTTTACCGGATTCAAACTTATTTCTCCAAAATAAACACCAAGTGAACAGAGCGTAAGTGCTTCAAAATAGGACGTAGTGTAAAAAGTATAAATCACTAACCCCTTGAAAATTCGTCATTTTTCAAGGGGGTTGTTTTGTATTCTAACATAGATAAATTGAGTTAAAAATGTTATAATAACAGTATCAAATAGGTGAAGAAAAGGTGTTGGAGTGAGGTGATAAAGTGAGACACCTATGATATGATGATAGAATCATATGAAGGAGATAAAATGTATAACAAGTACTGAGAAGAAATAAAAGAAGAAATTGCAATTTATAGCATAGGTGTATCAAAAAAGCACCGCAGTCCAATATTAAGATCATAAAAATACAGGGGTCCTATAGTAAGATGAGTTTTAATCATGTTATTATAGGGCTTTTTAAATAGGCAAATATCACATGTTTATTCCATAAATCTCCCATACCTAAGCAGTATTTTTAGTTTATGATGAGACTAGAAATAAGAAAGATAATCTAAAGGAGCATAAGCTGTATGAGAAACAGAAAGTAGAGATTAAATTTTCTTATTAAGAGGATTTACTTCTATAAGATGCAATTATATGAGACTTTCAAGTTATTGACTACCAATGACTTATGAGTTTTTTATTTGTTGTAAGAAAATAGTAAGCATTTTCAAGTTATGCTAGGTGGTTTTAATTAACCTTCGTCCCTACGACGTCGCAAGGTCGACGTGAATGTCAGTCAGAAAAGGTTCAATTAATTTGATTAGGATGGGTTAATAGGTATATAATATAGATAGGATAAATACCAAAATAAAGGTTATAGGTGGACTAATGAAAATAACCAACTATGAAGATATGATAATGAAAAGGGCGATGAATATATTTGCTCAAGAATGATTAAAGTTCTTTGGTATTGATAAAGAGGTAAAGGAACTTGGACCTACAGAGTTAGTGGTATTAGAAAGTAGAAATATGTTCATTGATTACACCTTTCTTATGGAAGATGATACTTATATACACATTGAGTTTCAGACTACGAATAAAGGTATAGCTGACTTAAGAAGATTTAGAGCTTATGAAGCACTATTAAGCTATCAAACAGGTAAAGATGTTGTGACATATGTTATTTACTCGGGAGACATTATAAACCCAAAAGATATTCATCATACAGGTATAAGTGAGTATAGAGTAAAAACCATATCCATGGCGAGTAAAGATGGTGTTAAAGTATTCAATGCTATTATAGACAAAATACAATCTGGAAAAGATATAACAACACAAGATATTATAGAATTAACCTTTACACCAATAATGGGTGGAAAGCAGTCTAAAGTGGATAAAATATTACAAGCTATTAGATTGGTAAAGAATGTAGACAAGAATTATAGATGTGATGTTGAATCAATACTTTATGCGTTTGCTAATAAGTTTTTAGATGAAGTAGATTTAGAAAAAGTAAAGAAGGAATTGAGAGTGACAGAGATAGGGAGAAGTTTAGTTGAAGAGGGAAAAAAAGAGAAGGCGATAGAAATAGCTAGAGAGCTATTAGATATTCTTTCAGTAGAAATGATTGCTAAGAAAACTGGACTAACAGTGGAGGAAGTTGAAGCACTTAAAAGTAAATAATTTATAGTATATTAAAGGAGAACTTTAGGAGATTTGTAGCTGTTTTTAAGAAATTACTTGACCTGCACGTTACGGATACCTGTATATTAAGGGCTAGAATGATACCGAGGAGGAGATTATGATGCAGATTAATGAGGTTATCAAACAAGTTGACTTAAGCAAACGTGCAATTAAGTATTACGAGGAGGCAGGGCTTCTGCAGGTAGCTAAAGGAGAAAATGGCTATAGAAATTATAGCCAAGAGGATATTAGGGTTCTAAAAGAGATTGCTATTTATCGTAAATTAGGGATTAGTATTAGAGATATTAAGGCGCTACTTCAAGATAAAAATAAAGCATTACTAGAAAATATCTATACAGAAAAAAGCAGTCAATTGGAAGAATCTAAACAAGAAGTAGAGGCATTAAAACAATTCATACAAAATCATGATGTAGATAAGTTTTATAAGGAAATAGATTATAAGACTATAGGTAAAGCTATACAAGAAATGATACCGGGGTTTTATGGTTATTTTTTTATGAATCACTTTATGCCTTATCTGGAAATTCAAATTGAGACACCAGAGCAACAAGAAGCTTATGAAAATATTATTGAGTTTTGGGATAATGTAGATATTAAGATTCCGTTAGTTATGAAACTAAGCAGTTATCTTATGTATAAACTACCTAAACCAAGACTAGAACAAATGGCTACTCGACTGGAAGAACAATTAAGAAAGTATGTAAATACTACAGAGCAAGAGTATGAAGGATTAAAACAGCAGACTAAAAGAGGTGTGAAAATGCAGAATAACATACTGTATAAATATCACCCTGTTTTTATTTCCAAAAAACAATTTATGAAACGCTTACAAGATTGTGGCTATAATGATATTTTTATTCCCAATATGATAGCACTATCTCCTAGTTACAAGGCGTATCATGGGGCTTTGACAAATATGAATAATAGAATCTGCAAGGATTTAGGGTTATATTATGATTCAAGTTTTAATTTAGTTATGAAGAAGGATGATCAGTAGAGTGAGGCAAGTAGTTTTAATTCATTTCTATTACTACGACGTCAGAAGGTCGTCAAAGAGCAAGGGATGATGTGTCTAACTTGCAATATAGAGGATATAGTCATTAAAAATCAAAGGGTGTAAACTTTGTTAAATGAATGCCAAATGACAATTCAGCAGGATTTCTAAACCGTGTATCATAAGTAAAGCTTAGAATAGTAAAAGATATAAGAACTCTCAAGTTATTAGTATACAATGGCTTGGGAGATTTTTGTATTAGTAAGAAAATAGTGAAGAATATAGAATTTGAGCAATTAGTATTGTTTCATAAAAAGATAGTAGTAAGGACTGGCGGGTGTAGTGGGGTCAGAGATGTAGGACTTCTTAAAAGTGCTTTAGGTAGAGGGGATATGACGTTTGGGGGGGCAGAACTATATACACCAGATGAAAGAAAGATAGCAGTCATAACACATAGTCTTATCTGTAATCATGGATTTGTAGATGGGAATAAGCGTATTGGTGTTGCTGAGTTTGGGATTATAGATACTTAGAAGAATACGATGAACATGAGTATAACCCTAGTAAATATCATTGGATAACAATTGATGATGATTTTATTACTGATTAATGGAATGAAATGGTGTTTATGAGAACTTATTTTCATTCATTGACTAGCCGGTGTTTGGACTTGCAAGATGGGGAATTACCTTGATTCCATCAGAATCATTAGAGGTGTTCTATGAGATTATACACTATGGGGTGTAACTGAAAAAGTGAAACACCTATGATATGATTGAAGTGCCCCATGTCAAGTAGACAGCGAAAATAATAAAAATTTTGTATTGCCAATTACTGAATTGTTACCCGTCAAGTGGACGATCAAAAATATAAATCTTTTCTGCCAGAAGGTGTTATCTTCTGGCAGTTTTTATGTATTCGTTCGTGTTTAGGATATGTCAGTCCGACAAAATATAGAGTGGGATAAGAGGTAGATATCACATATTTATCCCACAAATCTCCCATACCTAAGCAATATTTTTGGTTTATGATGAGGCTAGTTGTTGCTTAAAAGATAAGGAAAATAGCTCAGATAAATAATTGGGAATGATAGGTGGAGAGATGCAGCGAAACTATAGTGAAAAAATCATAAAAATTAGTGGAATGACCTGCAAAAGCTGTGAGCGAAGAATAGAAAGAAAGCTAAGACAAATAAAAGGAGTGATAAGTGCTAAAGTGAGTTATACCAAGGCTAATGCTGAATGTGTGTATGACAAGAAACTTATTTCCTTAGAAGAAATAGAACAGGCTATTGAAAATGAAGGATATACAGTCATTAGGTCAGGAAATACAGATAACAAAATAGATCGTATCATTAATATAATAGGAATAGCCATCATTATTTTTGCCTTGTATAGAGTATTGAAGCACTATGGCTTTATAAATTTCTTTTATGCCTTTCCTGAAGTTAAGGAAAACATGAGCTATGGCATGTTATTTATAATAGGACTACTGACCTCTGTTCACTGCATTGCTATGTGTGGAGGCATTAATTTATCCCAGTGTCTACCATCTGTTATACAACCTCAATCTAAGGAGCAGAAATGGCAAACACTTAGACCTAGCTTCTTATACAATTTAGGGAGAGTCATTTCTTATACTGTAGTGGGAGGCATTGTTGGAGCAGTAGGCTCAGTTATAAGTTTTTCAGGAAATGCCAAAGGCTTTGTTCAGATTATAGCAGGCCTATTTATGGTAATCATGGGACTAAATATGTTAAACGCTTTTCCTTGGCTTCGTAAGTTCAATATAAGTATGCCGAAGATTTTGACGAGGAATCTATATAGTAAACGAGGAAGTAATAGCCCTCTCTATATAGGTTTATTAAATGGGCTAATGCCCTGTGGACCATTACAAGCTATGCAATTATATAGCCTTTCAACAGGAAGTATGCTTAAGGGTGCATTGGCTATGTTTTTATTTAGTTTAGGGACAGTACCTTTGATGTTTGGGATGGGAGCCTTGTCCTCACTACTTAGCAAAAAGTTGATGCATAAGCTTATATCCGTAGGAGCTATTTTGGTTGTGATTTTAGGTGGAGGTATGCTTAGTAGTGGACTGAGCTTAACAGGAATTATGGTTCTTAGTAGTGTAAGTTTTAGCAATGATAGTGTCATACGTATAGAAAATGGTGTTCAAATAGTAGAAAGTAAATTAGCTTCAGGTGAATATCCTGATATTGAAGTACGAGTAGACATGCCTGTAAGATGGATCATTACCGCTGAAAAAGGAACGATCAATGGATGCAACAATAGAATCTTTATTCCGGAATATGGGAAAGAAGTGGTATTTAAAATAGGAGAGAATATAATAGAGTTTACTCCTGAAGAAGAAGGTGAGTTTGTATATAGCTGCTGGATGGGGATGATTAGAGCTAGCATCAAGGTAACTAATTAAGAATGAATAATTAGTAACAAGAAATAAGTGGTGAACATGAAAAATGAAGAATAAATAATGGATGAAGGGGATATTAAAGATGAGTAAATATGAGCAAAAAAAGAGTAATAACTCTAAAAGCATGGTATACATAGTGATAGGAGCAATAGCTATAATATTAATAGCTGAAAGCGTATTTTTTAAACAACAAGGTAATAAAAATGAAGATAAATTAAAAGAAAATGTGGTAGTATTAGAGGGAGAAGATTTAGTTATACCTATTAATGAAATTACAAGTGAGGCAAGTTATTACCCAGTAGAAATAGATGGAATGAACTTAGAGGTATTAGCCATTAAGGCAACAGATGGAACAATTCGTACAGCCTTTAATACCTGCCAGATTTGTTATAGTTCTGGTAAAGGATATTATGAGCAAGAAGGAGATGAACTTGTTTGTCAAAACTGTAAGAATAGATTTTCTTCAGATCAAGTAGAGGTAGTAAGAGGTGGATGTAATCCAGTCCCTATCTTCCCAGAGGATAAAAAGGTAGATGATACTAATATTACTATTTCAAATGCATTCTTAAAAGAAGCAAAAGGTATTTTCGAGAATTGGAAAGAAGCTTATTAAGAATAGAAGGATAAGCTAACAAGCACGATGAGTCTAAGCTAAGCATGACAAATTAAAAAACTATCTGCAAAAAGTAGGTGGTTTTTTATGCATAAGGGGATCTATGATAATGAAGCCAAAAATGAAACTTAATCAGCAACTTGCAATAACACTGATAGTCCTTATACTAGGGAGTATAATGGCTTTTGGTGTTATATTACCTATAAGTATTAGGTACTTTATAGACCACAAGAGCTTTAATACACTCGTTAGTGAGCAAAATGAATATATTAGGCTAGGAAAATACTATAATACTTCACAAGGTAAGAAGAGTGGTGTATATCACCTTCAGTATGATATAAATAATAATCTTGTCATAAATCAAACAGATGATGACCTTGTTCATCACCAGTTAATGTATCCTAAATTTTTTTCCAAGCTAGAAGAAGCACGTGGCGAACAAAAAAAGCAAGTAGAGATGTTTAAATTTACTTATGGCAGGGAGACTATTTATTACATTATTAATCATACAGACTTGGGCGAAAAAGTTATTTCATACAGCATAGACACTGATAGTCAATATTTATCTCACCAATTATTTATGACCACATTAATCATTATTATAGGTGCCTTAACCATCATTTTAGTAAGCTTCTTTAAATGGAATAATAGATTTATTAATAATTTGAAGCAGATTCAGCACGAGTTAGACCTTATAGGGGATGGTCAATTAGAAGAAAGTATTTGTATTAATGAAACCACTTTGGAGTTTCAAGAAGTGATGACTTCCTTGGAACAGATGAGGAGAAAACTTTATGAGAATGAGCAAACTAAGAAGAGAATGCTTCATAATATATCCCATGATTTAAAAACGCCTATTGCAGTTATTAAGAATTATTCAGAGGGGATTATAGATGGTATTTATCCTTATGGGGATGTAGAGCAAACTGCTTATGTGATCTATAGTCAAGCAGAAAGACTAGAAAAGAGAGTACAAGGTCTAGTATATTTAAATAGACTAGAATATATGAGAAGTCAAAATGAGAGACATGGTGAATTTGCAATAGATGAGCTACTTAAAGAAGTAGTAAGCTATATGTTTGATCAGGATTACCTAATCAAGATACAACTGGATATCATCCCACAAAAGTTTATAGGTGATAAAGAAAAATGGCGTATCGTACTAGAAAACTTGTTTGATAATGCTAAGCGATATGCAAAAAATGAGATTAGTATTAAGTTAACAGACCAGAAATTATCAGTCTTTAATGATGGAGAAAAGATAGAAGAAGCACTAGCTGTAAATCTATTTGAGCCTTTTGAAATGGGTAAAGATGGTATGTCAGGCTTAGGACTTGCCATTGTAAAAAGAACAGTTAATATGTATGGATATGATATTACATATGAAAATGCCAAAACAAAGGGAGTAACTTTTATCATTTATAAGGATGGTGAAACCAATGAGTAGTATAGTTGCATTAATTGAAGATGAGAGAAATTTAAGAGATATTATAAAAAGTTATCTAGAAAAAGAAGGCTACATGGTACTAGCTTATGAAAGCGTAGAAGCTGTAGGGGATTTAAATGAAGAGGTTCATTTATGGATTTTAGATATCATGCTACCAGGGAAAAGTGGCTTTGAAATGATGGAAAGAATCAGGAAGGAAGATTCAAAGGTCCCAATTATTTTGATTTCGGCAAGAGACCAAGATTTTGATAAGATTATGGGTCTAGAAAAAGGGGCTGATGATTACATTGCTAAGCCATTTTCTCCAAAAGAACTCGTTCTTAGAGTGAAAAAAATATTAGATAGATGTTATCAAAAGGAAGAAAGTATTATCTTAGCTGGCTATACTATCGAATTAAAGACTCATAAAGTATATGACAAAGGGGAACTAGTTGACTTATCGAATAGGGAATACATGTTACTCTTGTTTTTATATAAGAACAAGGAATACCCACTTACTAGAAATGAGATATTAGATCATATATGGGAAAGAAATTACTTTGGCAATGATAGAGTAGTAGATGATTTAATGCGCCGAATGAGAAAGAAAATGCCTAGACTTCAAGTGGAGACTATTTATGGCTATGGTTATCGTTTAGAAGGAAACTAATCAATAATGACTAAAAACAAAACTATTTTTTCCTTGCTACTATTCATTATTAGCTAACGATATGCTGGCCTTAGTTATAGGAGCAGTTATGCCTTTTCTTATAGAAGAAGTAGGCATTAACTTCGTACTACTGATTTCTTCCGCAAACCTTGCTCTCATTACTTTAGCAGTAGCAGACAAATAGGATAGTAGGAGCTGTTACCTTATAAAGAGGATATATGGTTTCCTGAACCGTGCGTCGTGAATAAGACTTAGAATAGATATGAAATATATGGAGCCTCAAGTTATTGGTGTACAATGGCTTGAGGGTTTTTATATTAGTAAGAAAATAGTGAGTATTTTTAAGTAGTGCTAAGTAGTTTCAATTAACCGTTGTCATTACGACGTCGCGAGGTCGACGTGAACATCGGTCTATGCCTATAAAACAGATTGAGAAGTGAAAAGGCCTATAAATGAATAGTTATCAAAAATGTTGTTTATATTGTATAATAAGGGTAAATAATAAAATAAGAGGAGGAAGAAGCATGACACTTGCTCAAAAGTTAGTAAATGAATTTGAAGCATTAACAGACAATCAGAAGATGGAAGTAATAGATTTTGTGGAGTTCTTAAAACAAAAAAATGAGAAGATGATAGAAAATCTTATGGATGAAGTCATATTCGAAAATGAAGAGGCACTAAAGGAGCTTGCTAAATAGTGAAGAATATAGAATTTGAGCAATTAGTAGTGTTTCATAAAAAGATAGTAGCAAGGACTGGCGGGTGTAGTGGTGTTAGAGATGCAGGACTTCTTAAAAGTGCTTTAGGTAGAGGTGATATGACATTCGGGGGAGCAGAACTATATACACCAGATGAAAGAAAGATAGCAGTCATAACACATAGTCTTATCTGTAATCATGGATTTGTAGATGGGAATAAGCGTATTGGTGTTGCTGAGGTTGGGATTATAGATACTTAGAAGAATACGATGAACATGAGTATAACCCTAGTAAATATCATTATATATCAATTGATGATGATGTTATTACTGATTGATGGAATAAACTGGAGCTTATATGGTCGAATTCTATCAAGTGCACTAAACAAGGTCTTACAATCACTTGTTTTTCAAGAGTTGTAAGACTTTTTGTTTTAGAGTGAATTATGAGGAGAGTTTCAATTAGAAGTGGATAATATCGTATTAATCATAAAACGATCACTTAATCTGTGTTGATCAATTTTTTAAAGTAAATAGGGTGTACTGTGTAGAAGATTGGTTGTTGTATTCTGTTGGGTTCTCTTTTTAGTACTATTATATATGTAAAAAGAATGGTAGAGTAAGAATATATAGAATAGTGAAATAATAACTTGTCATATAGACAAGAAAATGGGTAAGTCTGGTGTTAAGGTTGGAGTAGTATCCAAACAATAACGTATAGAATCGCCCAATATTTTGTTCTTGCCAAGCAGTAGCTATGTAGGCTGGCTAGGGGGCTTACTGGAAGATGCCTTGGAGTGGAGTCTAGAGGCTCTTAATGAAGTAATCCTTATGGGGTTTAGGGAGACTGTCTGAGCGCAGCGAGTTTCGACCGTTCATAAGGATTACGAATTTAGAGCCTCTTGACGGAGTGAGACAGCAGCTGGAAGTAAGTTCCCTAGCCAGCTTACATAGCAGCTCCTCGCATTACACGTTATTATTCAAATTTCAATTTAGAGCGCTTTCCTTTTCCCCGTAAATTCTTTTGAAATAAGTTTATAGACTAAAACCCCTTGGGCTTGTTCTTTATTAAAGCTCACTTTACGTTCTGTTTGTCTCTCAAATATTAAAGATAGAGCCTCACATTTTTCTGCTATCTCTTCAATAAAAACCACTTCACCAGTTCCTACTATACTAGAGAAGTAATAACCAGAATCACATGGTATTTCCTTTAAAATAAGTTCACCTTCATCAGATATAGCAAAGCCTACTACATTGTTCTTCTTTAAAATATCTATCTTCTTGCCTTCTTTGGCACTATGAAAATAAAGTACTAAGCAATCCCCTTCAAATTTATACCCATAGCTTAGGGGTATAATATAAGGTATGTCCTCTTCTAACATAGCCACATGACAAGTCTTACATAATTGTAAAATGCTATTCATTCCATCCTTGCTAGTAACTTCCTTATCCTTTCTTCTCATTAACTCTCCTCCTATTTTTCCTATACCTTACCCCTTATTATTTCATTTTCTATTGCTACTTAAAGCTGAAATATATTTTTCAAGCTTTCTAATATTGCAAGTTCCCCTATGAAATTCATAATCAGCAGGATGATTTCCTGTTCCTTCATCAATCCAGACAACTTTCTTTCCCTGTTTTTCTAAAAATTTAGCAATGAATTGAGATGTTATACTTTTTCCTGAACTTGGTAATCCCCCTGTTAGAAATAGTTGATTTCTCATCTTACACCCTCTCTTTTAAACAGAATACATTCAAGAGTATAGTTTCATAATAATTTATATTGTATTTCATTTCTCGCATTAAATAAAGTAACGACCCAGTTATACTTACTCGGTCGTTACTTTATTTAACCATTATTATTGATATTTCTCTTTCCAGCGTTTTAATTGAGGAAACCATTCTAACATCATTTTCCTTGCTTCCTCTTGTGTCATTGTAGGATTTGCTTCTACAACATGAGGTATACAATCCTCTATCATTTCCTCCATACTTCCACTAAAAGTAAATTCTCCTTGATCAAAGCAATATTTACAGTAGTCTGTACTCTTACTACCATCTGCATTTGTACCGTATAATTCATCACTTTCTCCCATAGGCATTCCACAACACTCACAATATTTTTCGTTCATATTCAAATTCCTCCTGTCTTGATTATGAACTAATTATATGGCAGTGAATAAGACAACACTATGTCATATTATAAATAATTATTCAAATTTTCTTGTAATCGCATTTTAATAATTTCTTTAATATGGGGAGGCTCTAAAACGGTTGCACTACTCCCGAAAGATAGGATATAGCCATATGCCCATTCATCTTCAAAAAAATTCATCGTTACTGTGAAACTCCCGTCTGGATTACGTACTACATCATCTTGTGCAAACTCATCTAATATTCTATACTGCTGACTTTCCTCCATGCGTACAACAATTTTTGTCTTTGTTATATCATCTGGTCTCTCCTCTAACTCTATAAAAAAATCATTTTCCCTAGGAATATATATCTGCTCTGTAACAACTACATTTCTCATTCGACTGAGCCGAAAAATTCTAGGCTCATTACGTACAAGACAAAAACCTTTTAAATACCAAGTCCTATTCTTAAACCATAACACGTAAGGCTCCATTCTTCTCTCACTCCTCTGTCCTTTAGCTGATACATAATCAAAAGAAATCACCTTTCTAGAGAGTATGGCCTTCTTAGACTGTTCAAACTGCTCTTTGATGAGATTTCCCCAGTCACTGTAATCAACTTCTATAAATCCTGCATTGTTTTCTCCAAAAAATAAACTAAGTTTAGATAAAGTATCTTGCACGGAAATTTCATCTAGACCACTTAGATTATGTAAGGCTGATAATATATTACTTCTTTCTTCATTTGTTAATATTGTTTTATTTAATACATAATCAGGTAATAAACTAATGCCGCCATTTTTTCCTTTACTCATATAAATAGGAATCCCACAAGAAGAAAGTATTTCTACATCCCGATAAATGGTCCTTGTAGAAACTTCAAAGTAGTCGGCTAGTTCCTTAGCTGAAATCCGCTCTTTATCAAGTAAGATATATACTATTTTAAATAAACGATTAATCTGCATATCATCATCCTTCCTATAATTCAAATCATAATTTATTATTTCTAAATCTTCAATACTAATAGTCCTAAATAAGATAGCTTTACTAACAAATGATGCATGTAATTCATGGCATTTTTTACATACATATATACATTTAAATGGTAATTATGTACAATAAAATTGCTAAGTATGTAATAAAATATATGTTTTGATTACATCGCATCCTAGTTACATCATGGAAGGAGCTTAAAATATGGCAAATATAGGGATATTTGATGTTTTAGGACCTATTATGATTGGTCCATCATCCTCACATACAGCAGGTGCTGCTAGACTTGGTAAAATTGCTAAAACGATTGTTGGTAGAAAGTTTACTAAAGTCACTTTATTACTACATGGTTCATTTGGAAAAACCTATAAAGGTCATGGTACAGATAGAGCTCTAGTAGCAGGTTTATTAGGAATGAATCCTGATGATGCAGGGCTTAGATTTGCTTTAGACATTGCCAAAGAACAAGGTATTGAGATTGAATTTATCCCTTATGATTTAGGGGATGTTCATCCCAATACTGTGAAGTTTATAATTACAGATTATGAAAATAATGAATGGCAAATAGTAGGATCATCCATAGGCGGTGGTCTAGTAGAAATCAATGAAATTAATGGCAATCAAGTACAAATTACTGGTGAATATCCAACGATCATTACTTGTCATGATGATATTCCTGGAACAGTCTCTAAAATATCCTCTTTATTTTATGAAGCAGGTATAAATATTGCATTTATGAAACTTGTAAGAAGCCAAAGAGGTCAAGATGCAACAATGACTTTTGAAATAGATAGCCCAGCTTCCAAGGAAATGATTGAGAATATCCAAAAAGTGCAAGGTGTTAACCGCGTCATTACGATTAACCCAATAGGAGGAGTAGAAGATGAAGCTTGCTAAATCTGCAGTAGAACTTATTGAAATTTGTAAAGAAAATAATATTTCCCTGAGCCAATATGCCATTGCTCGTGAAATGGAAGATAAAGGAGTAACAAAAGAATTTTTATATGATCATATGAAAAAGACCCTTCATGTGATGCGTGAGGGAGCAACCTTAGGTCGTGAAAAAGCAGTTTATTCTTTAAGTGGCCTTATTGGTGGAGACGCTTTTCGTTTGCAACAATATTTAGAGTCTGGTCGATCCCTTATGGGAAATAACATGATTAAGGCTATGGCTATGGCCATTTCTTCTTCTGAAGTGAATAGTTCAATGGGTAGAATCGTTGCTTGCCCAACAGCAGGTTCTTGTGGTATCTTACCAGCCGTTATTTTAACTGCAGGAGAACAACTTAATAAGACAGATGAAGAATTAGTAGATGCCCTATTTGCTGCTTCTGCTATTGGTATGCTCATCGGTATGAATGCTACCTTTGCTGGTGCTGAAGGTGGTTGTCAAGCAGAATGTGGTTCTGCTGCTGCCATGGCTGCTGGTGCTGTTGTCTATATGATGGGTGGAACTCCTGAGATGAGTTTCCATGCAGGAGCTATTGTATTTAAAAATATTCTTGGACTCGTATGTGATCCTGTGGCTGGCTTAGTAGAAATCCCATGTGCTAAAAGAAATGCTTCAGGTGCCGTTAGTGCTCTTTCAACTGCTGACCTTGTTATGGCAGGTGTTACTTCTAAAATACCTTTTGATGATGCTTTATCAGCTATGTATAAAGTAGGTCGTTCTCTTCCAGCAGAGCTTCGTGAAACTGCTTTAGGTGGTGTGGCTATTACACCAACAGGACTCAAGCTCAAAGAACAGGTATTTGGTAAATCTACTAAAAACTAAGCAAACCCAACCCCAAGTATAGCTACTAATATAAGGAGCACTGAATCAGTAACCTCTCTTGTCCCATAGCAAATACTGCTTCAATAAAAATACCTAGGTAATGTACCTCATATATACATCACCTAGGTATTTTCTATTTATATAGAACATCTTCTATCTTACAAACTTGTCAACTAGTCCACCTAATTGTTTTGCTAATTCCTTATTTTGTTCTGATTGTTTTTGAATAGCATCTGCAATATGTGAAGTACTCTCAGTCTTTTCTACAATGGTATTAATAGCACAACTATTTTCATCCGTAATACCTTTTACCTCCACCATATTATTAGCAATCTGTATGACAGATTGATTAAGCATATTCACTGCTTGATCTACATCATCCAATTGCTTTTTAATCGTATCAACAGCTTCACTATAATGAGATGATTTTTCCATAAACTCCTTAAACTGTCCTACAACATCTTCCTCTATAAAAGAAATAATATTATCAAAGCAAGAACTTACAATAGATATACTCTGATCTGCATTCTTACAAAGTGACTGTATGGTAGTAGCTGTATTTTTAGAAGTATCTGCAAGATTACTAATTTCTTCTGCTACTACGGCAAAGCCACGTCCTGCTACACCTGCTCTTGCTGCTTCAATAGATGCGTTTAATGATAATAAATTTGTCTGACCTGCAATATTCAATATTTCAGATGCGAGTTCATTAATTTTAACAAGACTACTTAAGCTAGTAAGCGCTTCATGAACAGAAGTCTTTGTCTTTTCCAAAGTATCCTTTCCATTTCTATAAGCATATTCTGCTCGACTATTCATTTGTTGGGCACTGTCGATCACCATATCACTGGTAGTTACTGAGTCTGAAATATTTCTTGAAACATCATGAGTAACCTTATTTATTCTTTCAATTTCTTCATGCACACTAGAAACAATTAAATTTGTATTTTCTAAAGAGGCAGAAAGCTGCTGAGTTGTGGCAACATCATCTGTCACACTTTCTATTAACTCTGTAGCAGAGGAATGAAGCTCATCTGCTTTTCCATCTAATGTTCCGTAACAGTCCTGTAGTGTTCCTGTTATTTCTCTTAAAGATTGGATTAAGCTCTCTGTTGCCTTAGCAATACCTCCTATTTCGTCACTTCTAGTCGCACTGTTTTTAATATCTTCTTTTTCAGTAATATCAAAGTTCTGCAACTCAATGATACCATTTTCAATAGTTTTCATAGGACGAGTGATTTTTCTTATAACAAAGAAGGAAATTAAAGTAAGTATCGCCAAAGCACTTGTACAGAAAATAATGAGTATAGTCTTTAACCTATTAATAGTACCAAAGATTTCCTCTTCATTATTATCCATTAAAAATAGCCAACCATAATCTTTCATATAATAATAAGTTGAAATCACCTTTTGCCCATCTTTATTATATTCAAACCATCCAACTTTATCTTCAGCACTTGATGCAACTTCACTAGAAACTTGTAATATATTACTATCTTCTAATGCAGTACCTATTTTTTCACTATCTTCATTAAATATGTATTGACCATTATTTACATTTACCATG
Organism: Bacillota bacterium; assembly: GCA_023436395.1. Taxonomy (GTDB): domain Bacteria; phylum Bacillota; class Clostridia; order Lachnospirales; family Cellulosilyticaceae; genus Cellulosilyticum. The sequence continues at coordinate 26,966 of JAEZJJ010000056.1, forward strand.
CAATATTGTGTATTTCCCATTCCATTGATAACAAGCCCATCCAATATTTCAATTAATCCTTTAGTAAAAACACCTCCACCTACAAGCCCTATTGGTTTGCCTGCCTCATTATATACTGCTCGATATAAAGATACTATTTGTTGTTTACTGGCTGGCGAAATAATAATCCCTGTATTATATACCCCATCTACTGCAGTCATCGCATCTTGTAAGGCTTTTAAGGAGTCACCTTCCCTTGTAATCATCCCTACAACCTTTGCGTTTGTATGTGCTAATACATGGGTATTCCATTCACTAACGTACAACCCTTCAAGATTGTCGATATCAGCTGAGAATTTCTCTGTATACTTTTGTGCTGACTCAACTTTTGCTATATTATTAGGTTCCCTTAAAATAGCTGTAATCTCGCCAGCTCTACTATAGGCTGTCAATATACTTTCTGTTTCAAGTACATAATTTTCAATAATTTGTGCACGTTCTTGTGTATACGTTTGCATACTATCAATGGTACGTTCTTTAGTATCTGATGTAATAGTGTTAATTACAAAAATAGACACAGTAGACATAACTACAACTTGCATAATAAGTATGCACGCTATAATTTTTTGCCCAAGTGTCATCTTTAATCCTTTATGCTTTATTTTTTTCATAATATTCATCCCCCTTATAAAAAAATAATTTCATAGAAGCCATATCTTTTGCATAAAATCAAAACCCTGCTTTCCATGTTTCTCTTACCTTAATATCATTAAGTTGTAATTAATCGACTAATGTAAAGCAAAATTAGTGTTTTATATTAATAAATTATGTCATAGAAATCATTAAAATTATTTAATTTTATACAGTAAATAAGAATATTATGTCTACATTCATTACTATATTGCAATATTAATAAAAATAAATATCGTGATATATAGGTGTCCTTTAACCTCCTTTTCATTTGCAATTTTCGTCATATTTTTCTGAATTATGATTATATTATACACTATATCTTATAATAAATCATCTATTTCCTTGAATTCTTATCATTTATTTTTACTTGTATTATTTATATCTCTAATAAATAATTAATTTCTTATCTCGATTCTTTTTTATTTGTATTTTATCATAGTTAATAACATGCCCTAATTATGTATTCTAGCCTGAGTTTATTAGTCATTTTTAGATAATATCCTCCCTTGAAATAATATGGCTTAATGTACTACTTGGAGATTTAGTAATCATCTTCTTTCCTCCTATAACCTCTGTCCTCTTGTTTTAAATACTCTTTATACATAAAAAGATATATTCAGACTCTATTCCTCCATATCTTAGGAATAATGGTGCAGTTACTATATAGTATGAAAAATAGGATGAACTTCCTCTTATTAAATCTTCCATTCTTTATAATAATTTCCTATTCTTCACCACCAAGCTTCATCAAATAACCCGTTTCACAATACCCATTTCTAAAGTGAAATTATTTACGTCTTAATCGCTGTTCATAGTCTTCTGCTGTCTTATCACATAACTCAATAGATATTATTATCTTATTATTCCTATGTAATGATTGAATTTTTTCTAATATACAACTACCATATCCTTTTGAACGAAGACTTTGGTCTACCACAAAAAACATAACAAAAGTTTGCCTCCTGATTGTGGCCATGTAAACAAAACCACATAAAGTCTCTCTATCATAGAATGCCAAAAACTCAGTATGCCATAAGTAAGACATGATAAGCATGAGATTAAACGGCATTTTCTCTTCTTTTTGAAAAGATGATTTATATATCTCCCTTATCTCTTGTTTTCTTTTGCTCTTTGCAACTTTTTCAACCCTTAATTCCATTTCCTAATCTCCTTATGTGTGGCCATTACTTTATTAATAGCCACAGCAAGAATTTAAATCCTCAGTATATATACCATATCAAATTAAATATATTAATATTATTTCTAGGGTCCTAGTAACTATATAGATACGATCTATCATTTCTTCTTCCAAACTACAATAAGTTCATTATAACCTTATCAACTCTTTATAATAGATGTCATTTTCTCCATCATAAAGAAAATGGGCTGACACTAATGTATTTCTTGAAGCTTTATTCTCACTTTCTGGCTGTACAATAATCTTTTGTGCATCTGTATTAGCCTTTATTACCTCCTCTATCGTCAAAACAATATCTGTTCCAAAACCTTTCCCAAGATACCTTTGTTCTCCTATCATATAATCAATACTATATGCCCCATTTACATTAGCTCTATTGTGCCAAGTCTCTCCACCTAGGGCATAATCATAATACTGACAAAATCCAATGGCTCCACCTTCTACCTCTACAATAAAATGCTTCACCCAATTAAATTCATCATAGCGCTTTTCAATTTCATCTATCCACTCATTTGGTTCTGTATACCATTTTGCAACATGCTCATTATATAACCATTGTTTAAATAACCCAAAATCTCTGTCTTCAAATACTCTTAAGTTGACTCTGTTCATCATTTATTCTTTTTATATGTCAGCTTCCATTAGGATGCCAACTCTCCTTTCTCTATTTATATATATAACTTCTTCACCCCTTAAGGTTCTTCATCTAATCTTCCTCTGCTCATTCACAGTTCATAATACTATATTATCTAGTCTCCCTATTTTCTTCTATTATTGTTCTAATCATCTCTGCTGTGTTATTAATTTTCTCTAATCCTAATCTTGTTAATTCTCGTTCATAGCCTCCAATTGCTTCTAAAACCAAATTATCTATATGTAGAATATCTGCTTTACACATTTCTAAATCTTCATTATCAGGAAGATATCTAAGAGAAAATTGGCCGCTATGCTTCATTCCTTTAGGAAGCCATGAATCTAATGCATCTACAAATGGACGTAAATATTGTCCTTTCCCACTCTTTTCATTTATAGAAAAGCATACAAATGGCACAAAATCTGCATAGTTTCGTAAATCCTCATGCTCTATAAGCTTTACATATACAAATGGTACTTGCTCCATCTCACCTGGCATTACCAACTCCATGCCTCTTAACTCATATACATAGAGGTATATTTTCCAACCTTTATATCGCTCTTTTCCTTCTGGTGGCTGTTCAATAGTATATTCAAACCTATCGCCTATCCACCATCTATTTCTATAGGGGTTTTTCATAGGGTAATGGTCAGTTATTTGTTTTGTATGATTTTTTCCTTTTTTTACTGGTAGCCCATTATGTTCCTTTGAAAAAGAGATTCTCTCTTCTAACTGCAATCCCGTAGCACGCTCTAGTAATTGATTATGCTCTATTCTTTGCAACTCCCTCTCATATTCAATAATTGCATCTTCTTTAAACGATCTCCATAATTGAAAGTCTTCTCTCTTTATTTCAAGCACTGGATATTGAAAATTCTCACATATACCTAGAAACTCTATCTCTTTAGGATAAGAACGATGTGACGTGTCAACAAGTGCCTTTTCAAATGCTCCTTGTCCTGTTGTTCCCCATTCTATAGACCAAACAATAAATGGTAGGGAATTGATTTGTAAGAGGTCTTGTGGTTTTTCTTTTGACATTTTTAAGTAAACACAAGGTATCATATCAACTATTCCCCTTACTACTAGCTCCATTTCAGCTAAACGGCTTACATAAATAACTACCCACCAGCCTTCATATTCTTCCTTTCCCTCTGGCGGATTCTTTATTTGATATAAATAAACTTCCCTCGGCTTCCACTTTGTAATAAAAGGTTGATGTACTGGTACCTTTTTTCGTTCTGGCATTTCAGTCTTTAATTGTACTTCTAGTTTTTCTAATACTTTGTTTCTATCCTTTTTACTTTTTTCATCTTCAAAGCGATTAAATAATCGCTCCTCTTTAATTAACGCTAATGCTTTACTTTTTACTTCATTAGTCAGTCTTCCCTTTTTCCACATAGTATCCGCTAAGGCAAACCAAATATCATATTTGTCATCATCATCTGCCATTTCTTCTTTATAGCACTCAAGCATTTCAGTTAATGCTTCTTCATCACTTTTCCCTGCCTTTAATTTTGACAAATATTCATCTTTCACATCATCGCCCATATCATTTGAGTAAAGGCCTGTCCCCCAACTTCCCATTTATATCCTCTCCTTCTATACAAAATTCATTATCTAACAAAAGCATTTCTCATATTATGTATAAATTCAAGTTACAGGTGCCTCTAATATCCTATCTTTCTAAGAGCATACAGACTCGTCTATATGCAAGATGTAAGTTGATTACGTTTGTCAATTACGGTACAACTTATTAATAATCTCCTGTCAGTCACTATATTATATTTTAAATAATTATTTTTTTCAAACTATTTTATATGCATTAAATTGATCATATTATACTCATGTTCTTGCACTATAAAAATGGTGGTTACGAAATACCCCAAACGGGTATTACCTCATAACCACCACAAAGTATTTTTAGTTATTGTGTTCTTTCATCCCAGTAATTACACTTCGTCCCAATAATATCTGATGTAAACTTCGTGCCATCCTTTTTCTTAAAATGCACTGTTGCCTTAGATGCATATTTAAATCCTATATATAAAATTGGAATATTAGCAAATACTATGAGGATATTACCTAAGTCAGATATTGCCCATAGATTACCTAAATCTATTCCTGCCATTGAACTAAGGATTCCAAAGACCGTTATACATATTCCTATGATACGAATTGTATTAATGAAGGCTTTCTTCTTTGTTATTCTAGTCGCTGCAATTTCAGAAAAACTAAAAAATCCAATCAAAGAAGTAAATGCAAATAAGCAAAAGCTTATAGTGATTAGGAAAATAATGATTGCATTAAATATCCCATCTCCAGGAGTTAATGCCGAAGCTGAAGTTAAATACTTAGGAAGTTTATCTAGACCAAACCATGCATTTGCATTTGGACCATTCCAAAGATGTGCCATAACCACTACAAATCCTGTTAAAGTACAGATTACTATAGTATCTAAAAAGACACCTATTGCTTGTACACATCCTTGCTCACAAGGATGTTCTGTATTGGCAGCACCAGCAGCCATACTAATAGTTCCTTGTCCAGCTTCATTACTCATAAGTCCACGCTTTATCCCTTGAACAAGGACTGTTCCAAATGTGCCTCCAAAAACAGCATCTGATGTGAATGCCTGGGTAAAAACAGCTTTAAAGAAGTAAGGTACTTCTTTTAGATTCATGCAAATTAGGACAAATACCGTCATTACATAAATAACAGCCATAATAGGTACAGCCGCATTCGTAAATTTTGTAACCTTCTTAATCCCACCAAATGCTATATAAGTAGTCACGATAATGAGTATAATAGCTGTAACATAGTAAAAAAGAGATTCCGTAGGAATACTAGTACCTAAAATCATCTCTCCCATCTGGCCAACTGAACTTACTACATTATAGCCTTGAGCTGGTAAACAACACATCGCATAGACAATAAACATCACTGATAACGCAATGCCTGCCCATGCTCTATTCCCAAGAAGTCTTTGACCATAATAAGGAAGACCACCTACAAAATCATCATCTTTTTTTTCTTTGAAAATTTGAGATAAAGTAGCTTCCATATAAGCAGTTGCCATTCCAAAAAAGGCTGAAACCCACATCCAAAATAATGCCCCTGGTCCTCCTATTGAAATAGCACCAGTAACTCCTAGGATATTACCAGGTCCTACCCTCATTGCTGAACTCAAGAAAAATGCACCCAGTGAGGAAATTCCCATCTCATCACTTTTCTTTTTAGTAAGAATCTTTAATCCTTTCTTAAAGTGGGTAACTTGAATAAATTTTGTCTTGATTGAAAAGAAAATACCCGTTGCAACCAGTAAAATAACTGCCAACGAAAAATTACCTAAAATTGGAATACTCGCATACCAATTACAGTTTGTTGGGAAATCCCATAAAAAGTCTGAGATTGGAATAACAAACGAAAAAACATTATTAATAGCTTGAAAAACACTTTCCATGATTTATCCTCTTTCATTTCTGCTGTAACTTACCTATTATACCAAATAACAACAAATTTAGGAATAAAAATCAGGAGTTAAATTTTTCATTTATTTTTTCATATACATGTTACTCAATTCATTTGTTAGCATTTGTAATTCATTAACAGATTGGTCAATTGTGGCTTCATCTATTATCTCTTTACTCCAATCATCTATCCATTACACATCTATCCATTGAATAAATGCTATCTTATCAGAACTGTTGTACCCTGCTTGACGATAGAAATTTAAGGTAGCCTCTTCTTTTGAACCAGTAAGTAGCATCATCTTATAGCAGTTATTATCCTGTGCAATCTTTTTTGCATAATTTAAGCATGCAGTTGCATATCCTTGCTTACGATAATCTTGGTGTGTTACCACATTTTCAACAAATGCATATGGCCTTATGTTTCTTGTGAGATTTGGTATGATCACACAAACACATGATGCTACAATTTTTCCATCTACTTCACAAATAATCAGATGATGATTTTCGTCATTTATAATATCATCCCATGTTTTCCTTAGCTGCTCTGATTCTTGAGGTACATTTGTTTCGTGAAGGAACAGATACAACTGCAAAATTTCATTTAAATCACTTTGCTTGGCTTCTCTAATCATCATTAATTCCTCCATAGCATGTAATACTTTTTAAATTTTACTCGTATAAATCTTTATTGGTAATATGTAGCTATTCTAAAAATAATTTTAGCTATCTGTGGATTGATATACTCCTAGGAAACATCCTATAACCTACCGCAGATATCCAATTTATAATAGCAAATAAATTTAAATCCCTTCTTTCTATATAGAGGATTAAACCATGAACTTTCTTTATTAGATCTTCTTCTGTAATTCCAGCAAGCATCTCTCTATCTTTAGAATCATTAGCCTAATAGCTAACTAAATATGTCCATACCTTATGATACAAGCAATTTATAAATCGGTACTAATTCAAAAAAAGTATCCTTTGATGTTTGTTCAAGACTTTCCAAATGATTTTCAGGAATTATTTTTTGAAAATAAATACTTCTATAGTTATAGATTTCTCCTAATAATCCCTCGTAATTCGATGTAAACCTTTTTTTATATTGTTCTCCTATTATTTGTATATCCTTATCTAACAGCACTTTTTCTATCACATCAGAAAAGCCTTGAGCATTATCATCAATTTTCATTCTTAAATCTCTCATTTGCGCCGGAGTTGCAGAATAATATCCCATACCTATCCTAATTCCATAGGGTGAAAACTCAATAAAAAAAGCTGGACCCAGATTTACATTTGATTGAAATGTTATCCATAAGTTATCTCTTAAATAAGGTTTATATCCAAATCTTTGGTCATTATAAGGTCTTGAAATACTTTTTTTGGGGTTTATATCTATATCCACTTTCTCATATAAGCTATTTCCTACTGCAAAATACAAATCACTTAAAACCATATGTATCTGTCTAAATATCTCTTTTTGTTGGATATACCACTCTTTAGAATTATTTTTTTGAACATCTCTTAAAATAGCTACTATATCAGAGTACTCCATAATTTATTCCTCCACTTCTTATGGCTTTAACACTTTCTATTCTAACTCACTAATGTCAAAATCCATATTCATTAAACCGTGATAATAGTTCCCTTTCTCCGCTACAAATTTACATACACAATAATCTGGGTCATCTACTCCCTGTGAATAATACATAATATCTCCGTCTTCCCAAATTAAAGCTTTAGTTTCATGGTCAGTACATATCTCTATATGCCCAAGCAACATTACTCCTTTATATGATGGTTCATCACAATAATAAATACTACACTTATCATTTCTCAAGAATTGCTGTATCCGCTTACTCGAATAATTTGTAGACATATAATGGCAAGTCACTCCCTCCTGCATGCGTGCAATCATCGCTTTTATGTTGGGATATCCCTTTTCATCCATTGATGCTACAAACACATTCGAAGCATTGGCAATTACCGCTTTAATCTCTTCTTTTTTTGTGATCAACCACCACTTCAAGTGGTGGTTTAATTTCGGCCCCTCCAGGGCTCATTACTTACTTACTTACTTACGCCTAAAGGCGTGTTTCACAGTGCCATTATGACTTACAGCCTCTTAAAGAGGCCCTCTGCTACTTTTAGCCTTGTAACTTATCAGTTTCTTCTTGTTGTTTTATATACTCTACTATTGTTGCCTCATTAACATTACCTACTGTTGCAACATAGTATCCTCTCGCCCAAAAGTTTCTTTTCCACTTAGTTACATACTCTGGATGCCTGTCAAAAATTTGTAGGCTACTTTTTCCTTTTAGAAATCCCATAAACTCAGATACACTTAATTTTGGTGGAATGCTCACATACATATGAATATGATCTTTACATATACTTCCTGATATTAATGTCACTTGTTTCATTTCACATAACTTGCGTAATATCTCTCCTAAAACTTTTTTCACTTCACCATACATTATCCTTCTACGATATTGAGGAATGAAAACGATATGATAGGTGCAATTCCACCTTGTGTGTGATAAACTTAAATTGTCCATTTGGACCGCCTCCTATGATTTGATATGGCCTGCGAAACCAATATCATTCTATCATAGGAGGCTTTTAATATTCGATGTATCGCTACTGCTTATTCCATTCTCCCCAACTCAGCTGGGGGATTAATGTTTGTCATTTACTACCTGAACACAAACCTATCATATCTCCCGTTCTACCTACTCTATATTTAATCCTAAAAGTTCTAGGACACTTGAAATTATCTGACCTCTTCTTCTATATTACTATTTTCATGTGTTATTTTCTGTTTACTGTTCAAACATTCTAATGTAGTAACAACTCCATTCCAATCAATTTTCTCAAAAAATTTATCACTAGAAATTTCACTATCTAAACTACATAAGAATGAATCTATCCAACTATAATATCTCCATTTTCTCAGTGAAAAAATAAATAGCCAATTAAATCTTACCGTTATATTAACCCCTACCTTATATACTATATTATTCAACCAATTATTGTCATCTAAATAATACTCTCTAAACCCCCATGGTAAGTTTGTTGATGTACCATCGAACCTTACTTCAATATCCATAGTAAATCTATTAGTATTGACCTGTATATGATTATCAGAACTTCTTTTTATTGTACTCTTCTTAGGTAGCACCAATTCAAATTGTTCATATATCGCATCTCCACTTCCAGAAGCAAAAACACAGCTCAAACCACTATCTTTCTCTATATGCTCTACAAAACATGGTCTTTCCTCCATAGGTTTTGAAAAAAGTTCTAAAAATCTATTGCTTAATAGTACATCTGGTATCTCATTTCTCTGAAATGTTTGTAACTCACCTTCTTTAAACTCATCATTATTGAAATAATCTGTTAAGTGTATAGATAATTTATTTAGTATGTAGTATTCTACCACCTCTAAAAGTAACTTAGCGGACTTTGGATTTCTCTTATAAGCTTTTTTCTTTTTTTTATCAAACTTATAGAAGTTGTCAAGAGTATCTGATTCCCACATACTCTTTAATGCTGGATTCTCATAAAATGCTGATTTTAAATTCTCAAAAAGTTGATTTGCAAAATCATATCTCGGTATTTCAATCACCTTTTTTGTATCCTTATTATAAACAAAAAAAGCATTATAAGTCTGCATTTTCTTCCCATTGCCCTTATATCTAATAACCAAGTACGTTATTGCTATTAGGCATACTCCTATGCCAATTAATATTCCAACTAAAGGATTAAAGTTTTCTAGGATTGTAATACTACTTGCCACAATCCCCACCCCAAATGCTAATAATATTGCAACCATAAGTATTTCTAGAAAATCATCTCGCCCAATCAATATGCCTTTTACTGGTTTCTCATTCCCTTTTTCCACCTACTATGCCACCTTTCTCCTCATTCATTAGTATCCTTGTAGTTATATTATTAATATCACTCAAAATATTTGTTAATTCAAAATAATCTATAAATTATTTTAACATACACTATTTTTTTTATCAAATTTATTATCTCTTCCTTCATACCCCATTAACATGGATCTATATTAAATAAGCGGACTTGTTTTGATATTATAAATTATACTAAAGCAGGGGACAAAAGGAGGCTCCCATATGGCAACTAAACAAATAAAAGATATGCAAAAGAAAGTTCATTTTTATTAATAGAACTAGATATGTGCAATAATGCCTATTTATATATTTACTTAGGTAGTCACAATCTTACATAATTAGTGTATCATTTATAAACTACCTCCTTCTTCTAAAAAGAAACCCTTAATAAATACTCATAATAAAAGGCTACTTACTCAGATTTATTTTTCTAAGAAGTATCTTGCCTTAATAAAACTCTACAACTTAATCTTATAACTTGCTACTAATAGTCTTTATCTTTTGAGTTACCTTATATGTGTATAAAAACAAAAATAGTAGTTACGAGGAATCATATCTTTACCTTAGTCTGGAGATTACCATTTGATAATTATATTTAATTGAAAACCCTAAATTGCCTACCTTCTTCAACTACTTTGCCTTTGCTTACACGCCGTTATTCTATGATTTGCTTAAATCAGCATGCTTACTTCGAAAGCCGTGCATCATATAGATTCCACTCCGTTCCATCTATATGATGGGCGCAGTAATACAGTTCGACTCCGCTTCGCTTCATCTCACTGTGTTACTGCGCCCTATGCGGACAGAAAAAAATAGATGTGATTGAGAGCGAGCTCTCATCACATCTATTTTTTTCTGTCCGCGCACGGCTGTTAGTGTTACTCAAATTCAATCGTCGCAGGAGGCTTCCCTGTACAATCATACATGACACGGTTAACCCCTTTAACTTCATTTACAATTCTTGTTGTAACTTTTCCAAGAACTTCCCATGGTAAGTCAGCTGACTCTGCAGTCATAAAGTCGCTCGTTGTTACTGCTCTAAGTGCTACTGCGTAGTCATAGGTTCTTTCATCTCCCATTACGCCTACTGAACGCATATTTGTAAGGGCTGCGAAGTATTGCCCCAAGTTTTTGTCTACGCCTGCTTTTGCAATTTCTTCTCTGTAAATCCAGTCAGCCTCTTGTACAATGTGTACTTTTTCTGCTGTTACTTCACCAATAATTCTAATACCAAGACCTGGTCCCGGGAATGGTTGTCTAAACACGAGGTACTCTGGAATTCCAAGTTCAAGTCCAGCTTTACGTACTTCATCTTTAAATAAAAGGCGAAGGGGCTCAATAATTTCTTTAAAATCGACACAGTCTGGAAGTCCACCTACATTATGGTGTGATTTAATAACAGCTGATTTTCCAAGTCCGCTTTCGATAACATCTGGATAGATTGTTCCTTGTACTAGGAAGTCTACAGCACCAATTTTCTTAGCTTCTTCTTCAAATACACGGATGAATTCTTCACCAATGATTTTTCTTTTTGCTTCCGGTTCTTCCACACCATTAAGCTTACTGTAGAATCTTTCTTGTGCATTTACACGAATGAAGTTAAGATCGTAGGGGCCTTCTGGTCCGAATACTGCTTCTACTTCATCTCCTTCATTCTTTCTTAATAAACCATGGTCCACAAATACACATGTCAGCTGTTTACCAATGGCTTTAGAAAGCATTACAGCTGCTACAGATGAATCTACTCCCCCTGAAAGGGCACAAAGCACTTTACCATTCCCTACCTTTTCACGGAGTGCAGCTATAGTTGTTTCTACGAAGGAATCCATTTTCCAGTCACCCGCACACTCACAGATGTTTTTCACAAAGTTAGAAAGCATAGTCATTCCTTCTTGTGTATGCATTACTTCTGGATGGAATTGTACGGCATAGAGACCTTGTTCTACGTTTTCCATTGCTGCTACTGGGCAGACTGGTGTATGAGCTGTAATCTTGAAGTTATCTGGTGCCTTTTCAATATAATCTGTGTGGCTCATCCAACAAATTGTTTTTGGTGAAACACCTTTAAATAATATTGAAGTTGTATCTACTTCTACTTCTGTCTTTCCATATTCACTAACTGGCGCAGTTGCTACTTTTCCCCCTAAAAGATGAGCTGTAAGCTGTGAGCCATAACAAATACCAAGTACAGGAATTCCAAGCTCAAATAATGCTTTATCACAAAGTAGTGAATCTTCACCATATACACTGTTTGGTCCACCTGTAATGATAATTCCCTTTGGATTCATCTCTTTTATTTTTTCTAAACTCATATTGTAAGGATGTATTTCACAATATACATTACACTCTCTCACCCGTCTTGCAATCAATTGGTTATATTGTCCACCAAAGTCAAGAACAATTATTAACTCATGGTTCATGCCTTTTTCCTCCTCAATCCTTCTTCCACCTATTATAACACTATTATAATTCTAAATATATTTATTTTATTGTATTTAATATACGAATTATTTGATTAATCAAAGAAGGAAGTTGCTAGGCAACCTCCCTCTTTATATTTTGCTTAGAAATCTATACTATAGTTAGGAGCTTCTTTTGTAATATGTATATCATGTGGATGACTTTCTTTAAGTCCTGCACTTGTGATTTTAACAAAAGTTGCTTTTTCTTGTAACTCAGCAATAGTATGAGCACCTGCATAACCCATACCAGCACGAAGTCCTCCTACCATTTGGTAGATTGTATCTGCTAATAGGCCCTTGTATGCAACACGTCCCTCTATACCTTCTGGGACTAATTTCTTACCATCTTCTTGGAAGTAACGATCTTTACTACCTTTCTCCATAGCTGCAATTGACCCCATACCTCTGTATACTTTATATTTTCTACCTTGAAATAATTCAATTTCTCCTGGACTTTCTTCACAACCTGCAAGCATTGATCCCATCATACACGCACTTGCACCCATACCAATTGCTTTGACGATATCTCCTGAATATTTAATACCACCATCAGCAATAACAGGTACACCATAAGGTGCGGCTGCCAATGCACAATCTTCTACTGCTGTGATTTGTGGTACACCCACTCCTGCTACAACACGTGTTGTACAGATTGAACCTGGTCCAATCCCTACTTTAACACAGTCTGCCCCTGCTTCAATAAGTGCTACTGTGGCTTCTGCTGTAGCAACATTTCCTGCAATAATTTGAAGCTCTGGGTATTTAGCTTTTACTTTCTTAACAGCATCTAATACGCCTTGAGAATGTCCATGTGCTGTATCAATTGTGATAACGTCAACTTTAGATTTTACAAGAGCATCTACTCTGTCCATGATGTCCATTGTGACTCCTACTGCTGCTCCCGCTAAAAGACGACCTTGTTTGTCTTTTGCAGCATTAGGGTATATAATTGCTTTTTCAATATCTTTTATTGTAATAAGACCTTTAAGATTGCCTTCTTCATCTACAAGAGGTAGTTTCTCAATACGGTGTTCAGCAAGTAATTTTTTTGCTTCTATAAGATTTGTACCTTCTGGGGCCGTTATAAGATTTTCACTTGTCATCACTTCTTTAATTTTACGGTTATAATCTGTTTCAAAACGTAAATCACGGTTGGTTAAGATCCCAACAAGTTTTGTGCCTTCTGTAATAGGTACACCTGAAATTCTATATTTAGCCATTAATTCATTTGCTTCATATACAAAGTGTTCTGGAGAAAGTGAGAATGGATCTGTGATAACACCATTTTCCGAACGTTTTACCTTATCTACTTCCTCTGCTTGCTCCAAAATAGACATATTCTTATGAATAATGCCGATACCACCTTGACGTGCTATAGCAACTGCCATTCTAGCTTCTGTTACTGTATCCATGCCCGCACTGATAAAAGGGATATTTAATGTAATAGTCTTTGTAAGTTTTGTGCTTAATGATACTTCTTTGGGTAATACATTAGAATAGTTAGGTACGAGTAGGATATCATCAAAGGTGATTCCTTCTTTTAAAATCTTAGACATTGATTGGCCTCCTAAAGTTGTGCTAATAGTTTTTATTGAATAATAAAAACTGTAACGTTAAAATAATATTGGTATATTTTGTACACTTTATCATATTTTTTTAGGTATTGTCAAGTTGTGACGGACATCCTTTTTAACCTTGTTCATTATGCTTATTTATCCTTAAAATATGAATACCCTATTGTAGAAAAATCTTCTTATTTCCCTATTTAATAAGCACAATTGCCCTACTAATCATCTTTATCTAATTATTTTAGTAGTACTTATTTTTTATTGCCTCCTTAGCTTGTCTCTATATTTTTATTAATACATACCTCTAAGTCATTATTTAACTTCTCTTATTTTATGTTTTTGTCCTTATCACACAAACATTTGTATTATTTATTTAGAATATATCAAAAAACTTTTTAATCAATAAAAAAGAGACTTGCTACTTTTGAATCTAGAGCTTCTATATAGCCTAGGTTCGTATAGCAAAAGTCTCTTCCATTATGTTACGCCTATATTTTCTTAAATACTTTGTTAGGTGCCTGTCTAAATAAATCATTTACCAGGCCTTCATTAGGTGAAAATATGATCTTACATGCACCTTTTGAAGGAGATTGAGTCATAATGACATATGTATTTTCATCATTGGAATTATCACTTGCATTAATTACCTTATAAGACTTGTGTAACTCAGCTTGATGACGCTCATCTTTAGCATTTGCCATAATTTCTATCTTCTTCATATCAATTGTTATGATTCTTTTACGTCTTGAACGATTATAAATAACATCAATGTCTAATTCATTATTTGTTAAAATGTATTCATATTCTCTGCTAAATCTCGAAAATAAAACACCTGTACCAAATACCACACCTAAAATGACGATTGGTCCTAAAAACTCTCCTCCAAGGACAAGTGCAAGCCATATTAAAATAATAGCCCCTAAAATTAATCCAATTTGTGCTAGGACATCTATAGGTGATTTTTTTTGCTTAATAAGATACTCTTTAAATACTTCTGACATTTTTTTCTACCCTTTCCTCTCTTATCTCTAATTCCCTATAATAAAAATACTATAAAATACTAACTTTTTCAATATTTACTGATAGTCTTTTTATACTTATAATGTTATTTGTATCTGTAATAATTTAATAACTTGTTTACATAGACTATTATAAACTATAGATATATAAAAATTATAAATAGATTTCTAATTTATACTAGAATTTCAATACTATTTAAACTTTAGAAATCCTGTTCTAAAAATATAGTATATCTCTCTACTTGTTGTATAATGAAAAATAATACAGATACTAATCTTTAGATTCATTATTTCTTATAGGAGGCGATTTATAAAGTGGATTTATTATTTGCATTAAAAGCAGCTATACTAGGTATTGTAGAAGGACTTACAGAATTTTTACCTGTATCTTCTACTGGACATCTTATTATCTTTGATAATTTACTGAAATTCTCAGATAATCAAGCTTTCTCTAATATGTTTATTATGGTTATTCAACTAGGTGCCATTTTAGCTGTACTTGTTCTTTATCGTAAAAAGATTTGGGATACTATTGTTCATCTGTTTCCAAGTCAAAAGATTTCTTTTGAAAAGAGTGGTCTTTATTTTTGGCTTATGATTGCCATCTCTTGTGTTCCTGCTGCAGCCATAGGTATTCCTTTTGATGATTTAATTGAGGAAAAGCTCTTTAACCCTATTGTGGTAGCTTGTGCCTTATTTGTAGGCGGACTTTGGATGATGTATGCTGAAAGTAAACTCCGTGGCAACCAAACTACTTCTCTATCTGCTACTAAAATTACTGCTAAAATGGCCATCATCGTAGGTGTCTTTCAAGTACTTTCCATTATCCCTGGTATGTCACGTAGTGCTTCAACGATCATTGGTGGTTGGGTAGCTGGCTTTTCAACTGTAGCAGCTGCTGAGTACTCTTTCTTCTTAGCTATACCAGTTATGTTTGGCCAAGCTCTTTTAAATATCCTCAAGGCACAAGGAACTCTTTTAGCTACTGAATGGATAGCTTTAGGCATTGGTTTTTCAGTTTCATTTATCGTTGCCTTAGGTGTTATTGGTTCTTTTATTTCTTACTTGCAAAAGAAACCAATGAAGGTATTTGCGATTTACCGTATTATCTTTGCCTTTGCTGTTCTTGGGTTTGGTATGTTAGGACTTTTCAAATAAAAAATATCTAATATTTGGTATAAAAATACCACATAAGTAACTTATCGCATATGATAAGTCTCTTATGTGGCCTTTTTATAATATCCCATTATACTCAAATCGATGAGTGTATGAACTGTATGTTATTTCTGTACAGTTTGGCTTTCACTAAAGCCTTCCCCTGCCTTATAAGTCATTATTTTACTTTGTTTTTCTCCAGCACAGTAATACTTAACTACAATAGCTTCTTCTGTTGTCCATGCAATATAGATTGTATCTTTTAGATTCTGTAATGCCTGATTACTTGGCATCTGACCTTCTTTCTCTAGAATAACATCTATAATCTTAACTGCTTTTCCAGTTATCAGATCTAGAATGTAGAAATCTCCATTTTCTCTTCCCATTACATACTGACTTGAAACCCTTAACATCTCAAACTCACTCTTTCCTAAGAGCGCTTTTACATCCATCTCACGTATACATTTTCCACTTGTATCATCATACATCTTTATTTGTTCACCATCAAAAAGTATAATGATGTGATTACCTCGCATACAAGCTGATGCACCTTCCTCGCTTGGTGGCCTTTCTGCCTGATCGACTACCTTACCCTCTCTAATATAGTAGGCGGCATCTGCATATTTTGTGGGCTCTTCTGTTGTCCACTGCCTAACTTGAACGAGTTCGCTACCCTCATCTGTATGCATCAATGTGATATTCCTAATCTTAAGTCCCTGATTTAAATAACACTTTATATCTGCAATTGTCTTTTTCCCATCCTTAGTACGTACCATGAGCTTTCCATTCTTCTGATCTACCGTGTATTTTCCCTCTAACTCTAGTTGCTGCTTTGTGCTATTCCACTTTGCCCCCATTTCCATGGTTTCTTCTATAAAGCTTAATGGTACATAAGTAACGCCTTTTATTGTCTGGGGCGCTTCTGATAAAGTAATCTTTCTTCCATTTACTTCTGCTTCTTTTTTCCCTTTATAAAAACTAATTATATAACCTGCATCTACTAACTCGATCTTTCCAGATGCTTTATCAAACTTACACTCATAGCCGAGAATCTCTGCTACTCCTTTTATGGGCAGCATAAAACTTTTTTGCTCCACCTTATATTCCTGTATGATCGTCCTTAGATTGCCATCGTAGAGCACATTAATATCCTTTGTAGCTGCTCTTGTATTGACGACTAAAACTATGGCCAGTCCCATAATGCCTAAATACTTCTGCCAATTACTCATTTAAAACGCTCCTTTATATATTATTTTACTCTCTAGCCCATTCTCTTAACTGTCTTTATCTTTGACTATTATACATCTTATTCTTTTCTTCTAATTGGTTATTACACTTTCTTAATCAATTAGCAATCTTTTTGCCATTTATTTGTCACACAAAAAAGCCACTGCATGAGCTGGATTCGTCAGCTCATACAATGGCTCCTATTTACTTTTTGATCTACCACTAGCTTTGCTTGTTGATATTTGATATTTCTCTGCTACAAATGTGGTTCAAGTGCGTCTAATTAACTCTGACTTTGCTTGTATGGAGGAATTACATCATTCCCATGCCACCCATTCCGCCCATTCCGCCTGGCATAGCTGGTTCATCTTTCTTAATATCAGCTACGATACATTCTGTTGTTAAGAATGTAGAAGCTACTGATGTTGCATTTTGAAGTGCACTTCTTGTTACTTTAGTTGGGTCGATAATACCACCCTCAATCATATTTACATATTCTTCTGTAAGTGCATTGAAACCTGTTCCTTTTTCAAGTTCTTTTACTTTATTAATAACAACTGCTGGCTCGAGACCTGCATTTGCTACGATTTGGTAAAGTGGAGATTCTAATGCTTTTAAGATAATACGTACACCTGTTTTTTCATCACCTGTTGTTGTATCTAATAAAGCTTTAACATCTTTAGCCACGTGGATATAGGTGCTACCACCACCACCAATGATACCTTCTTCAACAGCTGCACGTGTAGCTGCAAGAGCATCTTCAATACGAAGTTTCTTTTCTTTCATTTCTGTTTCTGTTGCTGCACCAACTTTAATTACAGCTACACCACCAGCAAGTTTTGCAACTCTTTCTTGCATCTTTTCTTTATCAAAATCTGATGTAGATTGTTCGATTTGGTTACGGATAAGTGCAACTCTTTCTTTAATTGCAGCTTTATCTCCAGCACCATCAACAATTACTGTATTTTCTTTTGTTACTTTAATACTTGCTGCACGACCAAGCATATCAACTGTAGCATCTTTAAGATCAAGACCTACTTCTTCAGAAATCACTGTACCACCAGTAAGGATAGCTATATCTTGAAGCATATCTTTTCTTCTATCACCAAAACCTGGAGCTTTAACAGCTACACAGTTGAATGTTCCACGAATTTTGTTTACTACTAATGTAGCAAGTGCTTCACCTTCTACATCTTCTGCAATGATAAGAAGCTTTGATCCTGTTTGAACGATTTGTTCAAGTACTGGTAAAATGTCTTGAATATTAGTGATTTTTTTATCTGTAATTAAGATGTATGGATTGTCAAATACAGCTTCCATTTTTTCTGTATCTGTAACCATATATGCAGATAAATAACCTCTATCAAATTGCATACCTTCTACAACATCTAATTCTGTTGTCATTGTTTTTGATTCTTCTACTGTGATAACACCATCATTTGATACTTTTTCCATAGCATCAGCAATTAAGTTACCTACTTCATCATCTCCAGCTGAGATAGCTGCTACTCTAGCAATGTGATTTTTGCTATTAACTGTTTGGCTCATACCTTTAATAGATTCTACAGCTGCTTTTGTAGCTGCTTGCATACCACGACGTACAATAATTGGATTAGCTCCTGCTGCAATATTTTTAAGACCTTCTGTAATCATGGCTTGAGCAAGTACTGTAGCTGTTGTAGTACCATCTCCAGCAACATCATTTGTTTTTGTAGCAACTTCTTTTACAAGTTGTGCACCGATATTTTCAAATGGATCTTCAAGTTCAATCTCTTTTGCAATAGATACACCGTCATTTGTAATAAGTGGCGTACCAAAAGATTTATCTAATACAACATTACGACCTTTTGGTCCTAATGTTACTTTTACTGCATTTGCTAATTGATCTACACCTGATTGAAGTGATTGTCTTGCTTCTAATCCAAAACGAATTTGTTTTGCCATGTTTATAGCCTCCCTAAATTAATGTTTTTATTCATACAGTTAGTTATTAACCATCTACTTTATTCTTAATACATAATAACCCTTACTCAAAATGATATCAGATATATAATTGCATCAGTATCTATATCGGTTGAAATTATTATTCAACGATAGCTAGAATATCACCTTGACGAACAATAACATACTCTTCTTTGTCTAATGTTACTTCTGTTCCTGCATATTTTGAGTAAATTACTTTATCTCCAACTTTTACTTGCATTTCTACTTTTTGACCATCTACGATTCCACCAGGTCCTACTGCTACAACTACTGCTTCTTGTGGTTTTTCTTTAGCAGTCCCTGTTAAAATGATTCCTGATTGTGTTTTTTCTTCTGCCTCAAGATGTTTGATCACAACTCTGTCGCTTAATGGTTTTAAGTTCATAAAGAAAACCTCCCTATTTATAGTTATAATTATTTTTATATTTATTAGCACTCACTAAAGTCGAGTGCTAATTGATATTTATAATATTATGGTATTATAAGTTAGAATGCAAATATGTTTTTTACCTATTTTTAGTAGTTTTAGTTCATTTTGATTTATTTACTTATATTTTCTCTTAATTACATTGTATTTTAATCATTTTCTCTTTTTTTCTTCCTTATTTATCCTTTTGATTCGTTTTTGATATCGTCAAGTATTAGAACTTTTGATTAGCTATTGAGTTACTCATTTAAATTTATTAGTTAGTTTTATATAGTTAACTCTTCTTTGCTTCTTTAAAAAGCCCATTTTCCCTACCATAAAAAAAGAGATATTGCTGTGCATAACCTGCTAGGTCTCCAAAATAATCTCCTGCAAACTTTTGAATTTCCTCTATCTTTGTTTCTTTTCCCTCAAAGTAGATTCCTTCCATTACTCTCTTAATCCATACATCTGTGGGAAATAGTTCCATTCTAGAATAAGCAAATAATAGAATACAATCTGCTACCTTAGGTCCCACTCCCTTTATAGTCATAAGCTTTGCCTTAGCCTCTTCAATAGGCATAATAAATAAATCATTAAGTATAATATCTCCATTTAATACTTTTTGACATGCATCTAATATATAAGGTGCCCTAAATCCTACCTTACAGTCTCTTAAATCAGCCTCGGTAGCATGAGATAGTTCTTTAGGTGTTGGAAATGCATAATAATATTCTCCTATACTTTCTGTTTGATTAATAGGAAAGCCAAACTTATTAGATATATTATTTAAACAAGCTTTAATATGAGGAATAGATTTATTCTGTGAAACAATAAAAGAAATTAACATTTCCCATGGGTCTTGACGCAGAATACGGATTCCATTGCCAAAAGCTACAGCTTTTGCCATCCATTCATCTTTAGCGGCTAATGTTGTGGCAATATGCTCATAATCAGTACTTACATCAAAATATGGCCCCCATATTTCTTCTACCTCACTAGCAGTTGTATTATAAATGATTACACTACTCGAATCTGGCTGTTGGGTAATCTTAATTAACTTCTGTTTTGCATTTAAAAGATAGCTATGATCTGAAATTTTTTCAAAGCAAAAAACTTGTCCACTTTCAAGAATTTGTCCAATATTAAAGTGACTTACATGATTGAGAATTACCATATTATTCATGTTCCACACCCTTTACTTTTCATTCATTTATATTATTACCAGTTGATGAATTAATATCCAGATTTATATATTTTTGTCTCCTTGCTGCTAAATGCTTGTTAATTTTTCTTTTATATTATCATAAAAAATAATATTTTACACTTATTAGTCCAAAACTATTTTATTTTTCTCAAATATAAATTTCATGGCTGAATTTTTATTAATATTGTATAATAATAACAGTATTATTAATTTCTTATCCAAGAAGGGAGTTTTTCATGAAAGATACAATTTATACTATTCCTTTAACTGATGCTTTTCATGCAGAGGATGAGTGTCCTTTTTGTTATATAAAACGCAAATTAGAACAAGATGCGATTTCTTTTATTTTAGGCTGTGCTTATATGGAGGATGATATCCGTGCCACTACTGACCAAATGGGTTTTTGTAGTGAACATTATAAAAAGATGTATGATTACGGTAATCGTCTTGGTATGGCTCTGATGTTACATACTCACTACGTTGCGCTTCAAAAGGAATTAACAAAAAAAATAGAAGCCTTCACACCTTCTAAAACAGGTATGCTCGCTAAGTTTAAAAAAGCTAAAACAATGGATGAATTAGTCGGCAATCCTATTAGTGAATGGGTAAAAGAACAAAATCATACTTGCTATGTCTGTGACTATATAGATAAGAACTTTATTCGCTATATGAATACTTTCTTCTATTTAATTGAAACAAACCCAGAATTCATGACTCTTTTTAGGGACTGTAAAGGATTTTGTGTAACTCATTTTGGAGATTTAATGGCTCTTTCAGATACTTTAGTATCAGAAAAAGCTAAACCTGAATTTTATAGCCTCATATTCGAAAAGATGCAAACTAATCTTAAACGCATTGAAGATGATTTATCTTGGTTTATTGATAAATACGATTACCGTAATAAAGATGCTGATTGGAAAACTTCTAAAGATGCAATCCCCCGCAGTATTCAAAAACTTGTTGGTATCTATGTACAAGATGCGCCTTTTAAAGAAAAATAAATATCCATAAAAAAGGATTCACAGGAATATTTCTCATTTTCCTTATGAATCCTTTTTTTATGACCATTCTTTTAATTCATAGTCAAATTTTAGCTCCTCAACTTCTTCTATCATCTGCATGCGCTGGTTCTTCCATTTATCTTCTATTTCTCTTTTCATATCTTGATAAACCCAGGGAATGGCTAATTTCATATCTTGATAAAGTTTATTAATGGCTTTCTTGCCTGACCTTCTTATAACATATCTCCGACCATCTTTCATGTGAATAAAAATACTATAGTTTTTCTGATAAATCCATATCATTACTCCCGTTGGTAAGATACATAAATGTTCACTAAAGTCTATAAACCATTTTTCTGTAATTCTATAATTTCTTCCTCGTTTAATGATTTGATCTCTTTCTATTCTTAATAAAGCTTCTTTCCAGTTGGATTCAACTCTATAAGTTTTTCCTTTAATTCTTCTAATCCCTAATGTGTATAATAAGTATTTAAAGGTTTGTCCTAATAGTATGAGCCATAGAACTATTCCTACTAAAATAACTACTCTATATTTAATAAGCACCTCTTCCTCTTCAAAAGTAAATACTTTATCTAGAAAGTCTATTTCATTCACTTGTTCTTTATATGTATGATTTAAATCTTTAATGACGCCTAATAGAAGATTTTCATAATCTATCAACGCATCTTTATCTTGAATACTTAAGAGTCTACCTTCTCCTAACAAATATTCTGGATCTATTTCTTTGTCACTTGGATATATAGCCAAAATGTATTTACCTTGTAATTCCCCTAAGTAAATTGTGCTTTCTTTATTCTCTTCGTCCTTATTATTCTCTGAGTGAATTTCATACCCTGTATTAATAAAATTGATTTTTTCAGCTCTTACTAGAGGAAATAGCTTATGAGATGAATGCTGCATATCATATGTATGAATTGTGTTAATCCCTAACCATACTGATTTACTAAATTCTAAAGTAGGTGCTATACCCATACTTATTACTATAAGTAGTATTCCCCAAATGCCTGCTTGTATCATGCTATATTTTCTTATATCTTGTTGTAATCTTCTCTCTTGCATTTTTTCCCTCTAATATTTCTTTTGACTAAGTTTATTTTAAGGGGAACTACTTTAGTCCCCCTTAAAATTCTACATTAATTTTCCTAACTCGTCTATTAAATTCTAATATATTTTAAATACTTCTCTGCTACTTATTCTCTCTACTTACTTCTTATCTCCCTAACCTTTCTATAACCTTGAATCATGAGAGTTGGTATAAAGGCAGCAATAGATACAATCCCGACCTCTTTTATTCCTAAACCTGATACCATGAAAAATGGTTGTAATATTTCTATTACCAAAATACAGCTTAGTAAGATTCCTCCTACTATCACAGCTCCCCAAATATATCTATTTGTAAATACTCCTATTTTAAATAAACTTTCCTCAGCTCGACAATTAAAACTGTGACATAACCTAGCAATACATAATGTTGCAAAGGCCATAGTTGCTCCCAAACCTTCAGATATTTGAGTTCCCATATTAAAAGCAATCATTGTGGAAATAAAAATGCAGGTACTTTCAGCAAAGAGTTTAACAATAAACTCTTTATTAAAAAATGAAGCCTTACTATCCCTAGGGGGGTCATTCATAACATTTGCTGTATTATTTTCTAATCCAATGGCTATTGCTGGCAAGCTATCTGTTATAAGATTCATAAATAAAAGTTGAACAGCTGCAAAGGGTCTAGGTAAATTAAGTATTACTGCATAAAGTACACACATAATTCCTGCTAAGTTGCCCGATAATAAGAAAAAAATAGCATAGGTAATGTTCTTGAATAGCTTCCTTCCATTTGAAACAGCCTTAATAATAGTAGCAAAGTTATCATCAGCTAGAATCATATCTGCTGCCTGTTTAGAAACTTCTGTGCCTGTTATTCCCATAGCAATGCCTATATCTGCTTTTCGAAGTGCAGGGGCATCATTTACCCCATCTCCTGTCATAGCAACAATGTGGCCTTTTCTCTGCCATGCTTCCACTATCTTAATCTTATGAGCAGGAGATACTCTAGCATAAACTGAAATTTTATCTAGCCTTTTATCTAGTTCATCTTCTGATATCTGTTCTAGCTCTATGCCATCCACTGATTCATCTTCCTCACTAAATATCCCTACCTTTTTTGCTATGCTTACAGCTGTTGTTTTGTAGTCTCCTGTAATCATAATCGGTTTGATACCTGCTCTCATGCACTCCTCTACTGCAAACTTTGTTTCCTCTCTAGGAGGATCCATCATAGAGACTAATCCCAAAAATGTATAGTCATATTCATCCTCTAAGGTAATTTCCTTATATTCCTTGAATACCTTATAAGCAAATCCTAGTACTCTAAGACCTCCATTTGAAAATTCCTGATTAACCTTATTGATTCTTTCTTTATCCTTCTCCTTGATATCTTCTATCCTCCCACAGCGCCCTATTGTATTAATACGCTCTAATAAAACATCGGTAGCTCCTTTTGTAAATAAAATGTATTTGTTATCTATATAATGTAGCGTACTCATTAACTTCCTATCAGAATCAAATGGAATTTCTGCTTCTCTCTTAATTTCTTCTCTGGTCTTTAGTTCATCAATATCATAATACTCTGCTATATTAACCAGTGCAATTTCTGTAGGATCT
Source organism: Bacillota bacterium (assembly GCA_023436395.1). GTDB lineage: Bacteria > Bacillota > Clostridia > Lachnospirales > Cellulosilyticaceae > Cellulosilyticum. The sequence continues at coordinate 51,567 of JAEZJJ010000056.1, forward strand.
CCCATCTCCTCCTTATCCAAAGTAATAGAGTCATTACATAAAACACAAGCTTTTAAAATATATTCATCTGTTATGTTATTTTTATTTAATGCTTTAGCATCTACTATGCAATCTTCTCTATAAAAATGTTGTACTGTCATTTTATTTTGTGTTAAAGTTCCTGTTTTATCTGAGCAAATAATTGAAACGGATCCTAAGCTTTCTGCTGCCTTTAATTCTTTAATAATTGCCTTTTCATTAGCTAACTTCTGTGTTCCCATAGCTAATACAATAGTCACAATTGAACTTAATGCTTCTGGAATAGCTGCCACTGCTAATGCTACTGCTAATACTAATGCCTCTATAAAAGGAGTTTTCCTATATAAACTTAATAGAAAAATAATAGTACATATAAATAAAATAAGAATAGCTAATTTCTTACTAAATGCGTCAATGCTTACTTGAAGAGGTGTCTGGCCTAGTTCTGTTTTATTCATTAATCCTGCAATCTTTCCTGTTTCCGTCTGCATTCCTATAGTTGTTACAACAACTTCAGCTCTACCATAAGTAACCATTGAACCTGCAAACACCATATTTTTTCTATCCCCTAAAGCAATAGTTTCTTCCTCTATCACTCTACTTTCTTTGTTAATTCCCTCTGCTTCTCCTGTAAGAGCACTTTCGTTCACCTTTAAAGAATAGTTAGATACAATGCGACCATCTGCAGCAACTATATCTCCTGCCTCTAGTAATATAATATCTCCTGGTACTAAATCCTCAGATGGAACTTCAATTATTTTTTCACATCTTTTAACTCTAGTAATAGGCGCTATTAATGATTTGAGTTCACTTAATGATTTTTGTGCTTTTAAATATTGAGTAGTTCCTAATATTGCATTAAGTACAATAACGACTGAGATAACAATTAAATTCTCAATATCACCCATAAAAAAGGATATCGTTGCAGCTATTAGTAAAATGACTACCAGTACATCCTTAAATTGTTCTATGAAAATCTTTACAATTCCCTTTTTCTCACCCTCAACCAATATATTCTTTCCAAATGCCTCTTGTTTTTCCGCTACTTCTCTATCTGTTAATCCCTTTGAACTAGTACCTAATACTTTATATACTTCATCAACTTCTAAATTATATATTTGCTTCATAATCTCCTCCTTCCTCTATATACTATATTTTGATGTATAAATAATTAGTAATAAAAAAAGTAGTTATAGATATTTTTTAATATCGATAACTACTTTTTAAGTTTTTCCTATATTAAACTTGTGCATTAGATTGTATAGATCTTATTATTACTACATGCAAAAAAAGTACACCTAATCGTGTACTTTACTTTATATTAATAAGCCGACGATCGGACTCGAACCGATAACCTGCTGATTACAAGTCAGCTGCTCTGCCAATTGAGCCACATCGGCGTATTCAGTTTGTTGATGCCAGAGCTACGAGCTCCGCCCGAATGCTCTGTCTATCCTCATCGTTTCACGAGTGAGGATCATGAATTGAGCCACATCGGCGTATTCAGTTTGTTGATGAATTGAGCCACATCATCAATAACAAAACTTGTTAAATGGGACCTATAGGGCTCGAACCTATGACCCTCTGCTTGTAAGGCAGATGCTCTCCCAGCTGAGCTAAGATCCCTGGGCTATAAATTTAACAACTGCTTAACTATAGTAGCACATATCTAACAAGCATTCAAGCAGTTTTTAGCGCTACATTACACCTTTATTTTCTATAAAGTACAAATTTTCACTCAAAAATACGACCCAGAAGGGACTCGAACCCTCGACCTCCGCCGTGACAGGGCGGCGCTCTAACCAACTGAGCCACTGGGCCAACTTAATTCTTCTAATTACTAGGTAATCTTTTATATAACAGTGGACCTTCAGGGACTTGAACCCCGGACCGACCGGTTATGAGCCGGTTGCTCTAACCAACTGAGCTAAAGGTCCAAATGCCGTCAGGCTGTAAAATTGCCAATTGAAAAATGACTCCAAGGGGATTTGAACCCCTGTTACCGCCGTGAAAGGGCGGTGTCTTAACCGCTTGACCATGGAGCCGATTTAGTGATTATAGCATACAACCGAAATGTATGTCAACTCCCCGAGTAGGGCTCGAACCTACAACCCCACGGTTAACAGCCGTGTGCTCTACCATTGAGCTATCGAGGAAGATTAAGACAAATTATTTGTCTTAAATAACAATGCCATAATATCAAACTGATCAATCAGTTCAATTTTACAATGATACTACACACGAAAATGTACATCCAAAAGGAAACTTTGTCTCCTTATAACAAACCATATTAGGTCAAGCCCTCGACCTATTAGTAACAGTCAGCTCCATACGTTACCGCACTTCCACCTCTGTCCTATCTACCTGTTAGTCTCTCAGGGGTCTTACTAGCTTATGC
>JAEZJJ010000060.1 GCA_023436395.1 Bacillota bacterium
GAAGCAGCATAGAGGAGTTTGAGAGGATAAGGCAGGATAAGAGGGAGAAAAGAGGCGGCTTTGAGAAGAGGCTGTTTTTGGAGAGTACGGGGGAATAGATTTTTGCTTACATTTTTACATGGAATTAATTCTAACAAAATAGAAGAAGCCTTCAATTATGAAGGCTTTAATTTAATATATGATCCTGAATTCAAGTTGTTTAGCATTATTAAGATTAATAATTTGTATTTTGGTTTTTCTAGGGATGCAGAACGCTGGAATTAGAAGCCATTCTTTATCTTGAGATCCGATATAAATACGACCCTGAGAGATACTGCAATCTATTCTAAAAAAGGCTTTCTCGCCCATGCGATTTAAGATGTTTTGATTTGATGCTCTTTGTTGTCTTAAATTAGTTCTATATGTATCATTTCTTGAATATTCTGCTTGAGACCTTTTGAAAACATCGGTTAAATTTGATTTTTTTACAAAGCCAATATAGCCAAGTGTTCGCTCGCGTTCTTCATCATTGTAGTTGTAGGAGTTGCTTCCGTTTGCAATGTTAATACCTAAGTAGGTTTGGGCGAAGTCTAGTGAATCGCCTGGAGAAAGGTATAGTTTTTTTTCACCATTCCCGCTTGTATCTGCAAGTTTCATATTACAGAAACTATCCACGGCATTAACTTCATACATTGTGATGGCCTCCTCTAAATTGGTTTTATAAGTTTAATTATACAATATTATCCACGAATTACAATGTTTGATATAAAGAATTTTATAAGTTATAAGAAAGTAAACACAAATGACATTATAGATATTTAAATTACTTAAGAAGAAAGCGAAACTCGCTGTATGGCTGGAGGAATTAGAATATTTTACATCTTGTGACTAAAGGACTACAATGTATCTTAAATAAGATTAACGTTAAAGTTAAAGTATATCGGTATGTTTATTGTAAGATAATAGTTTACTACAACTGAAAAATCTAAAAAGTATTGCATAACTAGGCTTAAAACAAAATCATATAAATATATAACTTAATTGTACCACAGATAATTCTTGTCTAGTGACAGAACTTGTCAAGTATCAGATTTATAATAAGTATAGAGATGTGACATATTGGCAGTAATGTGTAAAATATATCAGACTTATAAACATTATGGCAGGAAAATATAAAGAGATTGAGAAATATATATAATCAAGTAAAAGAGCGTAATTAGAAATTAATTTTAGATGTCTATTATATTATAATAGAGGCTCACGCAGATACACGTACAGTAATAAGGAAATGTTGACGGTCTAGGGATTTGGAAACTTGCTAGATGTAACTGAGCAAGGGTGTGTATGGAGTGAAAGATGGGTTTCCTTATAAAATGGCATAAGAATTTATTAGGACTTTGTAATTATGGAAAACACTTTATATTAACACCAATTCGCTTTTGTTGTCTGTTCTGATATAATAAAAATAGTATTTATATTTCAAATATATAGGGTGTAAGGAAGCTAGCATCTTACAAAATTTTTTAAAAATGATAAATCATAGGTAGACTACAGCTGGAAAATTTAAAAATGATAAGAACATAATTATAGGAGCTATTTCTAAGATTAAAAACGATTATATACATAGTATGTAATGGACTAATAGCTATGCAATATAACGAATGAATAGGAGATATCAATGATAAAGTTAGCAACAGTTTTTAGTGGTATAGGTGCAATAGAACATGCTTTGAAAAGAATGAAAATTGAACATAAAATTGTCTTTGCATGTGATAATGGTGATGTTGATATTTTGTCAAAAGAAGTAAAGATGAATATGATAGATGTTTCTTTAGAATTAGAGAATCTTGACAAGCTTATTAATCAAATTCAAGGATCATCTGAGGGAGATCAATTATATAAAGATGAATTGGTTGGAATGTTAGAAAAAAACAATCAAGAATTTACTGACATGAAATCTACCTTAGAGGCAGCATATGTAACTGAATTATCATCTAAAACAGAAATATTATTGTTAAAAATTATAAACATGAATGAAATAAAAATATCTAGAAAGAAAGAATATTGTAACTTTGCAAAGAATTTAGCAAAAGAAAGCAATAGGCTCAATAAAGTTCTTTTTACTTATCAATACATACTTGAAATGTATAACGATTTTAAAAAGGATAATAGCATAGAAACACTAGGCAAACAAAATGTAAAATTCAGAAGTGCTGATGGTATACAATGGAAAGAGGTAAATACAGAACTGTTCTATTTGTATAATGTCCTTGAGCAAAATAATGGTAAGAAGATACTCAGAAAAATGAAAGATATTTGCGAAAGAACAGGTATGCTTCATGAAAAAATAAACTCGCTTCATATTTTAAGAAAACTAGAACAGATGGATAACTATGTTGAGAAAAAGAAGTATATTGATTCTTTATATGCTGGTAAGGAATCTCAAAATAAGGTAAAGAAAAGCTATATGGCTAACTATGAGGTTGCTGATGAAGATTTTCATTGGAATATATCATTCTTGGATGGTAAACAGTATGAGAACCAAGTTGACTTATTCGTTGGCGGAAGTCCATGCCAGTCATTTAGTTTAGTTGGGAAGCAACGAGGATTAGAGGATACAAGAGGAACTCTTTTCTACGAATATGCTCGTTTAATAAAAGAGTGTAAGCCTAAAGTTTTTATCTATGAAAATGTAAGAGCAATATTAAGTAATGACAATGGAAAAACGTGGGAAAAGATGAAAGAGGTGTTTGACGAACTTGGTTATCAGGTATATTACACAATTAATGGGAAACCATCTGTTTTAAATTCAAAAGACTATGGAATTCCACAAAATAGGGAAAGAATGTTTGTAGTTGGATTTAGAAAAGATATCGAACTAGTGTCACCGTTTGAATTTCCTAAACCAATCAAACTTGAAAAGACAATGCAAGACTTCCTTTTAGATAATGTTTCTGGAGGATATTATCTTCCTAAAAAAGGAGTAGAGTTTGTTACAAGTCAAAAAAACCTGACCAAGAAATTTACACAGATAGATGGTGAAATACAGTTATGCCAAAAAAAGAATCAACAATTCAATTGGCATGGAGATTTTATCTTTGAAGAGAAAAATGAAGATAAAGAAAAGACCACTCATGACCTTGAAAAGTACTTCTTGTCAGAAAAAGTATATAAATACGTAATGTCAACTGGTACAAAAGGTTTTTATTCTAAACCACAGATTGATTTAGATGTTGCAAGGCCATTATTAACAACAATGCATAAAATGCACAGAGCCGGTGTTGATAATTATGTTACAACTGAAGGAAGATTACGAAAGCTAACACCTAGGGAATGCCTTCGTCTTATGGGATTTTGTGATTCTTTTAAGATAGTTGTGTCAGATACATCTATGTATCAGCAAGCCGGGAACTCCATAGTTGTTAATGTCTTGATGGCAATTATGGAATCAATTTTAAAAGTGTATCCAGAATTAGACAGTTAGGGCTGTTATTTAAGGGGGGGAGTTCATAATGAGTAAGATAGATATTGAAGGCAAGGTATACGAGGTTGTAGACACATTAGAATATGTTACATTAGCTGATTCTTTTGTTAAAAACAAAATCGGAAAGGGACATGGAGAAGCAAAGCTGTATGTTGGAAATGAGAGTGAACAGCTCAATGAGTTTTTTATGGATTATCATGGGCAGTGTTTCTTTAAAAAAAGTGATTTTCTAACATTTTTGAGAGAGGCTAAAACAGAATTCTGTGACCCTCAGCAGGAATATGTAAAGA
>JAEZJJ010000089.1 GCA_023436395.1 Bacillota bacterium
TTCATAAAATCCTTTATAATAAGTTCCATAAGAGATTCTCCTTTTGTTTAATGTGGTTTAGCGATTTCATTATACCAAAAGGATGAATCTCTTTTTTAAATTTTTCCTACAATAATTTTACACTAACTGCTTGGAGACTATGACATAAGGAAATTGAAATTCTAATAGGAAGATATAGAAATTCCTTAGCTGATGAGTTACACAGTATAGTAAAATATAGAGATAGGACTTTGCTTCTTAAATATTAATAATAATAGAGATGAGAATTCACCTAGTTATAGCTTATTAGTTGACTAATTATAGTGATATGTTTTTTTGAGTAATGTACATTGATGATTTTTGAGTGCCATGCAAATTTAAGATATAGATATAAGAAAGAAAGTATTGAGTCTGAGAAACTTTATAAATACAGTAGAGAATAATAAGAAAGTTACAATAAAATTATAAATTTACAGATGGACGTTTTACTAAGTAAATATTTAGGAGCTTGTATATAATAAAGAGCCCCAATCTATAAATATACTTAATTTAAGTAGTTACTGGCTATAAATAAGGAGACTTTAATACTTTAGTAACTGATTCTTACAGAATTGGCATATAAAATATATTTTCTTGAAATTAATTAAACTATAGTTGAGTAGTATTTTGCTAAATTAAGATGTTTCACGTGAAACATCTTAACAGATAAAAAGTAAAACATAGCATTTATAGAGTTAACTAAGGAAAACATATCAAACTTTATTAAAATCCCACCATAAATGTTTATTAAAAAGGGATGATATGATATACTGAGTTAAGAAGTAAGGAAGAAAAGAAGGAGAATATTATGGGTAAAATCATTGCAGTAGTTAACCAAAAAGGTGGTGTTGGAAAAACAACTACAGTTGTTAATTTAGCAGCTGCCTTAGTTGAAAAAAGGAAGAAGATATTAATCGTTGATATTGATCCACAAGGAAATGCAACAAGTGGATGTGGCGTATTAAAGGGACAAAACCAAGAAACTATATATGATATACTAGTAAATGAAGCAAATATAAAAAATGTAATAAAAAAAGCAGAGCATGAAAACATATATATTATACCTTCTAATATGAATTTAGCAGGAACAGAAGTAGAGTTAATTAATACAAAACAACGTGAATTTATACTAAGAAAACAATTAGAAACAGTAAGTGAAGACTATGATTACATATTTATTGATTGTCCACCAGCAGTAAATATACTTACTATTAATGCCCTAACAGCTTCTAATTCTGTGCTTATTCCAATGCAATGTGAGTATTATGCACTAGAGGGATTATCACAATTAGTACAAACAATTGGTCTAGTTAAAAAGAATACTAATAGTAAGCTGTTTTTAGAAGGAATTCTTTTTACTATGTATGATAATAGGACTAATTTATCATCACAAGTTGTAAAAGAAGTTAAAAATCATTTTAGCAGTATAGTTTATAATACTAAGATTACAAGAAGTGTAAGACTTAGTGAAGCACCTAGTTTTGGTATGTCCTGTATATGTTATGATTCAAAATCTAAAGGAGCAGAACAATATAGGGCTTTGGCAAAGGAATTTATAGAAAGGAATAAACAATAAATGAAGCAACAAAGAGGACTTGGCAGAGGATTAAATGCACTTTTATCAGATGAAGCGTTAAATATAACATCAGAAAGTGAGTCAACAATTAAATTTGTAGATATTAATGATATTGAACCTAACTTTGGACAACCAAGAAAGAAATTCAGTGAAGAAGAATTGCAGGAATTGAGTAGATCAATATTAGAATATGGAGTGATTCAGCCTCTAGTTGTAAGAGAAAAAAATAATAAGTATGAGATAGTTGCAGGTGAAAGACGTTATAGAGCTGCAAGATTGGCGGGGTTAACTGAATTACCTATCATTATAAAAATATTTTCAGATCAACAAACCCTTGAAGTAGCATTAATAGAAAATATTCAAAGGGAAGACCTTAATCCTATGGAATTAGCTTGTGCATATAGTTTATTAATGGAACGTTTTGATTTAACACAAGAACAAGTTGCTGATAAGGTAGGGAAGAGTAGAAGTGCAGTTACAAATGTTTTAAGATTATTAAAGTTAACACCATATGTGCAAGAAAAATTAAGAGAAGATGAAATAACTTATGGACATGCCAGAGCAATTTTGGGAGTAAAGGATATTAAGGTACAGAAGCAGCTAACAGATTTCGTTATTGAAAAACATCTAAGTGTAAGAGAAATAGAAAAGTACATTCAAAACTTGTTAAGCAGTAAAGATAAAAAAGAAGCAAATAAGAAAAAAGATATCTATAATCCATTCTATAGGGAAATACAAGAAAATCTTCAAAAGGTATTAGGAACAAAAGTTGCTATTTCTAAAGGCACTAAGAAAGGCAAAATAGAGATTGAGTACTATTCAGATGAAGAGTTATCTAGGATTATACAAATAATAAATGCTAAGAAGTAAATTAAAGGAAGATGAATAAAAATATGGAGCAAATAAAGCTATTATTAAATGAGTATTTGATTTATATTGTATTAGGATTAAGTGTATTAGTATTATTACTATTAATATTAGTATGTGTTAATGCAGCTAAAATGAAGAAAATTCAACGTAAATATGAGATGTTTATGTCTAAAGAGGACATTAATTTAGAAGAGTTATTGACTCAATATACTAAAAAGCTTAATGTGTTATTGCAAAATGAAAAAGAGATGCAATCTTCAATTGAACACATGGAAAAGACCGTTAAGAATTGCGTGCAAAAAGTAGGGGTAGTGAGATATCAAGCTATTGCAAATATGGGAGCAGACTTATCATATACAGTAGCTTTATTAGATGAGCAAAATGATGGTGTAGTATTAAATGGAATTTATGGTAGAGATGGATGCTATACATATGCTAAACCAATTAATGCAGGTAAATCTAACTATAATTTATCAGAAGAAGAAATTCAAGCGATTGATCAAGCATTGAATAAAAAGAGTATGTAATGCACATACTCTTTTCTTATTGAAAGGAGAGGATATAGAGAATGAATGGATTAATAAAAATAAAGCAAATATTGTTTAGTAAGCAATTTATATGTTTTTTAATCATTGGTTGTATTAATTCATTAAGTGGTATAGTCTTCTCATGGATATATTCAAATATATTAGGGCCAATCCTTGCCTTTATACCAGGGTATATAACTGGCATAGTGGTATCATATTTTTTAAATTCTATATTTACATTTAAAGATGCATTTTCAGTAGATAAATTTATTAAGTTTAGTATTTCAACAATACCTAATTTCTTGATTCAATTAGTAACAGTATTTATTATTGTTAACTTATGGGGGCAAAATAAATTGGTAGCTTATATATTAGCAGCTATAATAGGAGTACCAGTAACATTTATTATTTTGAAACTATTCGTGTTTATTAAAAAGTAGTAGTGATAGAAGGACTTCTAGTAAATTATAACAACAGAGTGATATATAATCTAATAAAGGGAGTATCAAATAACTATGAATAGTTATTTGATACTCCCTTTATTCCATATGATAATTCCCCAAAATATACTATGCTAGTAAAAATATTATATTAAGCTTAAGTATTTGTAGAGTAATTAGTATAAGTATATATAATAAGAATTATTATACCTATACATGTAATAACAGTAAATATATTAAACCAATTAATACTGAATATACATAAACAAAACATGAGTAATAATAGAAGTAAATGAGAAAAACATGTTTTGAAGAGAAACTTAAGCCTAGCTTTTTTTTCATATATATACCATGTATATAGGAATAACATGAATTGTAGGATAATAAGAATTAATATATATAGAAGAACATAAGTTGTTAGTGGTATATACCAAGGTAGAATACTTATCTTAGAAGAAAAAAGAATAAATGAAATAGCTAATAATAAGAATTCAAAGATGTAATGAATATTTTTGAGGGTTATAAGAAGTCTAGTATACATGTAATAAAGCCTTTCTAAATAAAAAATATAAACAACTTATTTAGTAATGATATCTTCTAAAAGTGAGTTAATGTGCTCACAATTAATACTCCATCCAATACTAGAAGGATTAAGGACTATTCCATCAAAATTACTTTGAGATAAAACAAATTTCCATAACCAAATAGCAGGAACAGAGAGTGTATTAATAGGCTCCTTGCACCAAGTAGTTAATTCACTAGTAGCAGTAAAGCAAGGAAGATAAACTTCTCTATTTGATGTAGAACAAATTAATAAATTTAAGTTCATATTTTTATGAAATGTAAATTGCTTAGTATCTATATCCATATTGCTATCTGGAAAAAAACCAATAAGATAATTAATAGTATTTAGATGACTACCTAGAATATCTTGATTTTCAACATTAGGATTAGTAGTATAGGCATTAAATAGTTCATAAAAAGCATCATTATGTAAATCTGAATTAATATCAAGAGTAACTGGACTAGAAGTTTCGGATGGAAGATGATTAGGATTAAGATTATAAAAGTTATACATAAAAACTCTCCTTAACTTGTAAAATTACAAATGAAATATATTTAATTACTTAGAAATTTGTTGATTCATGAAACTTTTAATAAGTGGTGAAGTAAATAGCAGGACACCAGCTATTAGGTTAATAAAACTTATAAAAAGGAGTAAAAGGTCATTACTAGTGATATATTGATAAAGTAATACAATACTTGAAAAGATAAGGATAATACATAATATCCATTTAGCCCAAGCATGTCCTTTATAACAAAAGATAACTAAAGCAATTTCAATTAATAACCTAAAGAAACCCTGACTTAAAGTATAACCAATAAGGCTTGGCTCATCAAGAGAACTATAAATGGAGTATCCAATTGTCATCAAATCAAATATAATAACAAATAATCCAATACCAATAAGTAAATTTTTACCATTAATTTTTGATTTCATACTAACCTCCTTAGGCATATAAATCATGCAATATATGAGTATGATAACATAAACATAATAAAAATAATATAAATATCAGAAAAACTTATCAATTCAATCTTAATAATGACGAAATAAAGAATAGTATGTGAAAAGGGGATAGTAAGGGGGGTTACTTCTTTATGAAGTCGAAAAAAATAGCAATTGTCTCAGACCTTCATGCCAATATATCAGCATTAAATACATTTATAGAATATATAAATAAAGAAAATGTAGATAGTATCTTAAATTTAGGTGATTATATTAGCAATGGAATGAATCCTTGTGAATTATTTGATAAGATTTGGGATGATAAAAGGTTTATAAATATTAAAGGATATGATGAGGATAATTTATTTCATACTATAAGGAGAAATGAGGGAATAGGTCAAGAAGAATGGATAAGGAAAAAGTTAGGTAAGGATAGATTAAAGAAATTAGAATTAACACCCAGTATAAAGTTAATTACAATTAATAATAAAAAGATATTAATGTGTCATATTAATGGTTGGGCAGAAATCATGCAAAAGAGAGCACACGGTGTTCTTGGAAAAATAGGAGATGAAGAATATAATTATATATTTATAGGTGGTAGTCATAGGCCAGAAATGATTTATGAGAATAAGATTTTTACTAAGACAAAAATAATAGATCCTGGTTCTATGATAGGAGACAAGAATATAGGGAACTTTGCTATTTTAGACTTTAATCATGAAGAGCCAGTTATTAGCTTTCATAGTATAAAAATAGAGAATGAATCTATGAATACTAATGAAAGCACTAATGAAAAAAACATAGATGATATTAGAAAAGACATATTATTGTATATACATGCAAACAAGAAAGATGGAGACGTATATATAAATCAAAATGTGATACAAAAAATATTAGAGATAGGATTAACACAAGGTAAGTATATCTGTATAGGATGTTGGTTACATGAAAAGCAAATAATTAGAGAATTATTATACCATTTAAAGTGTAGGAAGATTAAAACCTGTGCAAGAGGTGCTCAAGAATGGTATATAGGAGAAATTACGACAGGTGTAAAAGAATTGATATTAAATAAGAGATTATTACCATGTGGAAGAATTAAGTGGTTTGAAATATCTTTTCAAGATAATATTAATAGTATAACACCATTATGTAGTATATATCATTATGGAAAAGAAGGACTTATTAAACAGATATCTTCTAAAGAAACCTATAGTATGAAAGAAACATTAAAGAAATATGATAGTGTATATACATTATTAGAAACTAAATCAGTTACTTAGAGAAGATAAGGATGGTATATTATTAGACATACTAAGACAAAATACAAAAAATATTGACAATTAAATTATCGTAAGTTATTATCTTAGTTATGTAATATAAATACTGGTTAAAGCTATACAGAAGAGTGGCAATAATATGCCCACCGAAGGAGTGACACTCTCAGGTACTTATAATTTATAAGTGTGACTGCATAGCCTACAGTACTCTGGAGAGACTCAAGTTATGGGCGCCGAAGGGGCAAAAGCAATTTTGCTTAATCTCTCAGGCAAAAGGACAGAGCAGACTATATTAATAAAAATAGATAATTGACTAGGTAAAAGGTATTTTATGAAATATAAATACCTTATTATAAGAAGAAAAATAGTTAATTAAAAGATAGCTTATTAGTGTATTAATATAGTAGAGCAAGTCTATAAACTTAAGGAGCTCCTCTTATTTTAAATTTAATTAAAAGAAGGGAGTATTTTTTTATGGATATATTAGCAGTATTAGAAAAAATTAATGATTTTGTATGGGGGCCACCATTATTAGTTTTATTAGTAGGAACGGGTATTTTATTGACAATAAGACTAAATCTTATTCAAGTATTAAAGCTACCAAAGGCTACTAAATTAATTTTTAAGGCAGAAAATAAGGGAGAAGGTGATATTGATAGTTTTGCTGCATTATGTACTGCCTTAGCAGCAACTGTAGGAACAGGTAATATTGTTGGGGTAGCAACTGCTATTGGATCAGGGGGGCCTGGAGCATTATTTTGGATGTGGGTCGCAGCATTCTTTGGTATGGCAACAAAATATGCAGAAGGAGTTCTTGCTATTAAATTTAGGACAGTAGATGAGAATGGACAAGTATCAGGTGGACCTATGTACTACATAGAAAAGGGTTTAGGAAAGAAATTTAAGCCACTTGCTATCTTCTTTGCGTTTAGTGGAATACTAGTAGCATTATTAGGAATTGGTACTTTTTCGCAAGTTAATTCTATTTCATCAAGCTTAAATACAGTAGCGGGTATAGATCCTCGTATTACTAGTATAATAGTAGCAGTAATTGTTGCAATCATTATATTTGGTGGGATTAAGAGTATTTCTAAAGTTTCTGAAAAGTTAGTGCCGATAATGGCAATAGTATATATTGTATTAACAGGAATTATAATAGTTGTTAATTTTAATATGCTTGGTTCAGCATTTATAGCTATTTTTGAAGGTGCATTTAATGGCACTGCAGCAGTAGGCGGTTTCCTAGGGGCAACTATGGCACAAGCTATTCAAAAAGGGATTGCACGTGGAGTATTTTCAAATGAATCAGGGCTTGGTAGTGCACCTATTGCGGCAGCAGCAGCAAAAACTGAATGGCCAGCTGAACAAGGCCTTATCTCTATGACAGGTACATTTATTGATACGATTATTATTTGTACATTGACGGGTCTTACAATCATTGTAACAGGCAGCTGGAATATTGAAGGGGTTGAAGGGGCAGCAGTTACACAAAATGCATTTTCAATGGCATTTCCAACTATAGGACCTATGCTTCTTACAATTTGCTTAGCATTATTTGCTTTTACTACTATTCTAGGATGGTGCTATTATGGTGAGCGTTGTTTAGAATATTTAGCAGGTGTCAAGGGAATTAATGCATATAGAATAGTATTTGTTTTTATGATTGCACTTGGAGGTTTTTTAAGTCTTAAAGAGATATGGGTATTAGCTGATATTGTAAATGGACTTATGGCATTTCCGAATTTAATAGGATTACTTGGTTTATCAGGTGTAGTAGTTAATGAAACTAAATTATATTTAGCACATATAGAGAATAAATCACCTAAAGAAAAAAACAAAACGGCTTAGATGAAAAAGATAACTGTCAATTTGGCAGTTATCTTTTTTATAGTTTAGAAAAGTGTGTACTTTACTTTTTTAGACTATGGGGAGTACAGAAGGGAGTCCCTTCCGTCGTATTAAAGAAAGTGATTAGCTGACCGCTCTTTGTAAGTGCCGAAGGGAATCCTAGCGGAAGGAATGTGGGCGCTAGTCCACTTTCTTGTTTATAAATCAATATAAGAGTATGCAGGAGTTAGAGGCCAAAATAATATTTACAGACTAATGGTTTATTTTAAAAAAATATTGACAATTTAAAAATATAGTAATATTATTGTATTAATAAACTAATACAGTAAGGAGGTAACACAATGCCATGGGACTTTGATAATAGTAAACCTATATATATACAACTAGTAGAAGAGCTTAAACTAAAAATCATATCAGGTCAGCTAGAAACAGGTAGCAAACTTGATTCTGTTCGAGATTTAGCAGAGCAAGCGGGCGTTAATCCAAATACTATGCAAAGAGCACTAGCGGAGTTAGAAAGAGATCAGTTAGTTTACACTCAAAGGACAAGTGGGCGTTTTGTAACAGAGAATATGGAATTAATAAAAGCCATGAGAAACCAATATGCAACCACTAAAATTACAGAGGTAACAACAGCATTACTACAATTGGGCTATACCAAAGAAGAACTCCTAGAATTAATTGAAGAAGACTTAAAAAAACAAAAAGAAAAGAAAGTACAATAGATTTAAAGAGTATTTAAAGGAATTTTGCATTAAAATTTAAAGGAGGAAGTTAAATGAATGAGCTTTTGAAGTTAGAAAAAGTAAGTAAACAATATGCTCATAAAGAAGCTTTAAAAGGGATTGATGTTACCATACCATCAGGTAAAATAGTGGGGTTACTTGGACCAAATGGTAGTGGAAAGAGCACAATGATTAAGTTAATTAATGGATTATTAGAACCTACAGCAGGAACAGTAACTATTAATGGATATAGACCAGGTGTAGAAACTAAAAAAATAGTAGCCTACTTACCAGAGAGAACTTATCTTAATAATTGGATGACAGTACAAGAATTACTAGACTTTTTTAATGATTTCTATAGTGATTTTGATATGAATCGTGCATTAGATATGTTTGCTAAATTACAAATAGATTTAAAGGCAAAATTAAAAACGATGTCAAAAGGAACTAAAGAGAAAGTTCAATTAATATTAGTCATGTCAAGAAAAGCTGAACTCTATATTTTAGATGAACCAATAGGTGGAGTAGATCCAGCTGCAAGAGATTACATTATCAAGACAATTATTAAAAACTATTCTAATACAAGTTCTATATTGATTGCTACACATCTTATACAGGAAATAGAAAATATATGTGATGAGGTTATTTTCTTATCAAAAGGAGAAGTAGTACTACAAGGTAGTGTAGATGAAATTAGAGAAGAAAAAGGTAAATCAATTGATTCCCTATTTAGGGAGGTATTCGTATGTTAGGAAAACTATTAAAATATGAATTTAAAGCAGCATCAAGAAACTTTTTACCTATTTATGGTGCGTTAATATTAGTTGCTCTAGTGGATCGCTTATTTAGAATGAGAAATATAAATTTAGGATATGATTTGACTACATTAATATTGGTAGGATTATTTATAGCTCTTGGTGTTCTGACATTAATTGTAACCATTCAACGTTTTAGTAAAAACTTATTAGGGGATGAAGGATATTTGATGTTTACCTTACCTGTAAAATCAAGACAATTGATAAGTTCGAAACTTATAGCAACTGTTGTTTGGGGAATTTTAAGTGGTATAGTAGGGTTGATTACATGCTTAATATTAGCAGTAGACTATGCAACACTAAATGAATTAATAAATTCATGGCCTGAAATTTGGGAGGAATTAGTGAGAGCAATACGGATAGAATTTAATGGGCAGGTTGCATTTGTACTATTGGGTATACCTACTACAGGAATTTTAGTATTTATAGGAGGCATACTAATGATTTATTTAGCATTAGCAACAGCCCAACTTCCTGTATTCTCTAAATATAGATCTATTATTTCATTTGTAGCATTTTTTGCTATTAATATTGTATTAGAGTTATTGCTACAAGCAGCTGGTACAATTATACCATTTGGGGCTATGACAAAAACAACTACATTATTAGTAGTATTAATGGGATCTCTTTTAATAGACACTATATTATTTATGGGAGTTAATTATATAGTAAGTAAACATTTAAACTTAGAATAGAGATAAGAAGAAATTTACGTTCATATAATAACTAGAAGTAAATTATGGAGGAAGCAATATGGAAAAAAGAGAATATAGTTGTCCTAAGTGTCAATGTAATACTTATGAAAATGATCAATTTCAAGCAACAGGTGGAAACTTTGCAAAGATATTTGATGTACAAAATAAAAAATTTATTACCATAAGTTGCTCAAGATGTGGTTATACAGAACTTTATAAGGCAGAGACATCGGATGGATGGAACATACTAGATTTCTTTACTAACTAGAGAATTAAAAGAAAAAATATAAAAGGGTGATATCCAAAAATTAAGGATATCACCCTTTTATTATAAGATGTTATTTTTTTATTAATCCTTTAAATCGTTCCATTGCCTCAATGGTATTAGCTGAATCACCAAAGGCTGTAAGACGGAAATAGCCTTCACCATTAACCCCAAAGCCAGCACCTGGTGTACCAACTACTGCAATTTCATTTAAAAGATAATCAAAAAACTCCCAGGATTTCATACCATTTGGGCATTGAAGCCAAATATAAGGAGAATTGTTACCACCATAGTAAGTGATACCACACTCATCCATTGTTTTGGCAATAATACGTGCATTATTCATATAGTAATTAATGTTTTCACGAATCTGTTGTTGCCCCTCTTGACTAAATACAGCAGCAGCGCCCTTTTGAATAATATAAGGAACACCGTTGAATTTAGTTGTTTGTCTTCTGAGCCAAAGCTTATTAAGGCTTATAGCATCACCATCTACAGAAAAGCCAGTAAGTGCTTTAGGAACAATTGTGTAACCACAACGTGTACCTGTAAATCCAGCTGTTTTAGATAAACTACAAAATTCAATAGCACATTCTTTGGCACCCTCTATTTCATAGATACTTTTAGGTAAGTTAGCATCGGTAATAAAACATTCATAAGCAGCATCATAAAGAATGATGGCATGATTTTTATGAGCATAATGAACCCAAGCTGTTAATTGCTCTTTGTTATAAGCAGATCCTGTTGGATTATTAGGAGAACATAAATAAATAATATCTGGGCTAACTTCCTCATCTACTGGAGGCATTGGACAGAAATTATTTGCTGCATTGGAATCTAAATAAATGATTTCTCTACCAGCCATAATATTAGTATCTACATATACAGGATAAACAGGGTCAGGAATCATAACTATATTTTCATTACCAAAAATATCTGTAATATTACCAATATCACTTTTTGCACCATCACTAATAAAAATTTCATTGGTGTCTAGATCTACATTATGAGTTTTATAATATTCTCTAATAGCTTCATGAAGAAAATTATAACCTTGTTCAGGACCATAACCTTTAAATGTTGATGGATTACCCATTTCATCTACAGCATCATGCATGGCTTTAAGTACAGCAGGAACTAAAGGACGAGTAACATCACCAATTCCCATGCGAATAAGTTTTTTATCAGGATGAGCCGCTGTATACTCGCTCACTTTTTTTGCGATAGTAGAGAATAAGTAACTATCTTGTAATTCTAAATATTGATCATTAATAAATGCCATTTTAACTATCATTCCTTTCGCTGTGCTCAAGGCACAAAAATTTATGAAAAATGTTTAAGCCCCTAACTCCTTTGGCAATACTTTACTCAAGTAAACAATTATACTACAGAGCACGGGAGGAGAA
>JAEZJJ010000104.1 GCA_023436395.1 Bacillota bacterium
GGAACTGACCGGGTCAGCCAAGTCTCAATCTATTGTTATAGGTACCTCTGGACTTAAGGAAAATGTTCACTGATTGCTCGGGTAAAGGGAGGCGCTCAAATTATAGGTTATTTGCTCAGTCTTTATACTGTAATACAAATAAAGTTTTAAACCAGAGTCTTAAGGTCTCGGTCCCCATGGTAGGACAGTCCAGACCTAGACTTTAAGGAGCTCCTCACTCATGGGTTAAACTTTCATAACAAGTCTTAGTAGATGCCTTTCTATGCCTTAGAGGTGCTGAGGAGCTACTTTATGCCTTGAAATCAAGTCTGCTTACTTGTTATGAAAGTTTAACTAGAGTCTGGAAAACAAAAATAGGCGATTATCACTATGATAATCGCCTATTTTTGTTTGCTCTATTACAACAGGACTACTTACCTACTTAGTCAAATATATTAGGAGATTTTATCCTAAAACACTTTAACTCGCACTATATTGCTTTGAAAATTCAAATAATTGTATTATAATGAGTATAAAACAAAAGAAAAGGAGTTTATTATGAAAAGAATTGTTTTATGTATTTTTATCTTTACTCTATTCCCTTTACTAAATTATGGACAGCCCCCTACTCTCCCATTTTACCTTTCTTTAGATAATCATTCAATTGCTACTATTGATCAAAAGGGAAATGTAAAAAAGATCATAGAGGAACCTAATCTTTCTTGTATCATAGAAGTTTTTGGCCATAGTATTTACTATTATTCAAATGATAATAGGGACAATAAGTTTTGGCGTTATGACCTTAGCACACATACTCATGCCTTGCTTTTAGATAAGCCCGATAGTTATTACTCCAATAAAGATGAAAATTATATTTATTTTAGTAGCCGACATCCTGATACAAATAAAGTCACTTGCTATGCTTTTAAAAAAGATAGTAATCAAATCGCCAAACAAACTGTTTTAAATATCCCAGCAGCACATCTCTCCAACGGAGCAATAATCAAATCTACTTATGTAGATGGTAATTGTTTTTACTATACCACACTAACCCCTCCTCCGGATCTTCGATATACTACCTATTGTATGATGGATAATAAAACTCCAGAAAAAATAGCAGATGGTGCAATACGTATTCTCTACAAAGATAAAGATGTCTTCTTTTATAAACTGTTCACTTCTGTCTCAGACGCAGCACCTGTGGGCTTATATAAAAGTGATTTGAATTTTACCAAACCTATTTGTATTGCAGAAGATATTGCAAGTGCACGCATCCAAAATCAGACTCTCTATTATTTAGAGCGTGCTGTTAATGAACGCACCCTTTATAGCATGCCACTTGATCAAATAGCCCCTCAAAAAGTAATAACAGGGCTTATTCATCCTTATTTTGTACCAACTAATGATAAAGTATATTACTTAGATACTACTCGTTGCAATAATCCAAATTATGGTATTATGGCACCATCCGATCATTATGTTTACCCTAACATAGGCAATTATACACTAACAGGTGATCTCTATGAATATGATTTAAAAACAAAGAAAAATACGCTACTTTCAAAGTTACCCATTAGCGCACTTTATGAGATGCCCTTATTACACTAATTCTCTCCTTATTTGATGTTCTTAGTATAAAAGCCACTATTCTTCCCTTTAGTAAGAAGAATAGTGGCTTTTAATTACTTATTATTCTTTAGCCACATCATAGCTGTATAGGCATAAACAGCCGCCCCTGTAGGTAGAATGTCTTCATTAAATACAACCTTTTGATTATGCATAGGTTCGCCAAACAGAGGATTTTCAGCCTTTGAGCCTGCACCTAGTAGGAGATAAACACTTGGCACTTCATAAGAATAGGATGCAAAGTCTTCTGATCCCATACCACCGCCTTCAAAGGTAATGACAGCTTTTTCACCTATTAATTCCTTTATATATGAGACAGCTTCATTAGCTAGGGCTTTGTCATTAGTAAGTGGAGGTACAGATGAAAGTTCAATGAGCTCCGCTTCACCTCTAAACAGCTTTGCAGTGCTAACTACAATCTCATTCATTCTATTAAATATAAATTCCCCTACTTCTTTATCTAAACTTCTAATCGTTCCTTCCATAACAACTTCACCAGGTATAATATTAGGGGCATCTCCTCCTGCAAATTTACCAATGGTTACTACAGCAGCTTGAGTTCCTGAAATTTCTCTAGCAATAATTTCTTGTAAGGACAAATAGATATGCACCCCTATATTAATAGGATCTACTCCTGTTTCTGGCATAGCGCCATGACAACCTGTTCCTTTGACT
Organism: Bacillota bacterium; assembly: GCA_023436395.1. Lineage (GTDB taxonomy): Bacteria > Bacillota > Clostridia > Lachnospirales > Cellulosilyticaceae > Cellulosilyticum. Next base: position 2,281 of record JAEZJJ010000104.1, read on the forward strand.
ACAATTCTAAAGCGATTACAACCTGCTATGCTGGTTCCTGTGCCACATAATATGATATTAGAAGGTGTCCCAGAGTTCACATGCATTGCCATAGCTGCATCTACCTTTGGATTTTCTAATACCCCTGCCTTAAGCATCGTTTTCGCTCCTGTAAAGCCCTCTTCATCTGGTTGAAAAACTAATTTCACTGTTCCTTCCAATTGGTCTTGATTTTGTTTAAGGAGTCTGGCTGCTCCTAAAAGCATAGTTGTGTGCATATCATGACCACAAGAGTGCATGCAACCATTTGTAGATTTAAAATCACAACTAGTCGCTTCCGTCATTGGTAAAGCATCCATATCTGCTCTTAATAAAAAGGTCTTTCCTGGTTTGCTTCCTTCAATCGTTGCTACAATACCACTTTCACAGATTTCCTTTGGGGCATACCCCATCTTTTCTAACTGTGCCATGACATAGGCTTTTGTATGAGGTAATACAGGTCCTACCTCTGGATGGGCATGTATGGTCCTTCTGTATTCTATTAACTCCTCTTTTATTAATTGCGCTTGTTCTAAAAATGTCTTCATTTTGTCACCTCGTCTGTATGATGCAAGTCACTCATTCTTGTCTACTATTCATTATTTACAGTTGTACTATTAATTATAATATCATCTTATACTCTTTTTATATTTTCTTCTTTTATTTTTATTAAAATAAACTTATTACTTTTATGTAGAGAGGATATTGTATGATGACTTCCAATGCTATTAATAATTTCTTTACACCAAAGAAGATTATTATTATTTCTATTTTGTTAGTGGTTTGTATAGGTCTTGCTTTTGCAATGAATAGTCTCTTTTATCATGGTGACACTGCTGCACTTACCAGTCTTCAATCCACATCCACCATTACAGTGGTAGAGAAAAATGATTATTATGCCTTTATACCTAAAGAACATATGTGGGAATCAGCTTTTATTCTATATCCCGGTGCTTTAGTAGATGCTGAGTCCTATGCCCCTCTCATGGCAGAGCTTGCAGAGAAAGGCTATACCAGTTTTATTGCAAGAATGCCCTTTAATATGGCTATCTTAAAAGGCAATGCAGCAGATCGTATTATTGCAGACTATCCCCAAATGACCAATTGGTATATTGGTGGCCACTCTTTAGGTGGCGTTATGGCTTCTAACTACGCAGATAAGCATCCTGATTTAATTAAAGGGATTGCCTTCCTGGCTTCTTATCCAAATAAAGATTTAGCCGATCAAGTTATTAAGGTCGTTTCCCTATATGGTACTAATGATCAGGTTCTGAATATGTCAGCCTATAAGGAAGCTACAGAGCTCCTTCCTACTGACTCAGACAGCTACACTGAAATCCCTATAACAGGGGGGAATCATGCTAGTTTTGGAAATTATGGTCCTCAATCTGGTGATGGTGAACTTACGATTTCACCTCAAGAGCAACAAGCCATTACACTTGAAGCCCTTACCACATTGATGCAAGAATAAATAACAAAAGAAGGTGGCTGACTCAAATTTACTTTGGTCAGCTACCTTCTTTGATGATAGGTGCTTTAATCTTCTTTCCTACACTGCTCTATATCTTCTTTTTCATAACGATGATGTCCCTTTAAACTCTTTTTATATTTCCAACACTTAATGGCTTCTTCAAGTGCCTTATTAGGATTATCCGCGAAAAAATCTCTTATATAAGTGTTATACTCAAACTGCTTATCTATGGTCATTTTACCCTTTTTCTTTTCCTCTAAAATTTGTATGTACGCCTCTATGGCATCCTGATAAGTCTTTCCTGCATTGGCCTTCAACCACTTTTGAAAGGCTACATTAAAGGAAAAGCTTTTCCCAATCTTCTCTTTAAAGAAGGCTCTATGTTTTTCTGAACATATGATGTTTTCTTCAATAAGAGTTGACGTAGTAAGCTCCTCTAAAACCTCTGACTTCTTCTTTTGCACAGTGACTTTCTTTTCTTTTCCTGTTTCTAGGAAATAGGCAATACGTTCTGTTAACTCTTGCTTACTTCCTGAGGCTAACAGCTTATTCATTCTGCAAAACGCCACCAGTTCTTCTTTTAAATAATAAAACTCCTTGAATAACTCACTCTTTAAATCCTTTGTTAATTCTGGACGCTCCATTCTCTTCTTATCTCCTCATACACACTTTTTCTTAAATTCCTGGAAGATTACTACTGATCCACTCTTTTGCCTTCTCTAAGTCATTAAAGCATTTTATTGGGCAATTTAACTCTTGCTTCCTTTTTCTTATCCATTTCTCTGATTTTCTATCTAGGCCTGTGAAAGCTAGCTTTCGTATTGGCTTCTTTACCTCACTAAGGGTTTTCCAAATATATTCAAATACCTCTAAACCAACCTGTGTCTCATCTAAAATAATAATCATAGATGAAGTTATAGAAGGCTTATCAAAACCTATCATATCCTTACTTAGTTTTTCTTTTAATAGTTCCCTCTTATCACCTAAAGCGTCTAAATGTTCACACCAGATTTCTCCGTTATGATAAGGAATAATAAGAGATTTCTTTTTCATACCCATTTCCCACTTTTCCATTATTTCAATCCTCCTTAAGCTATCATGATTCACTTTGAAAGGTAGCTTAATTTTTTTCTAAGACGTACACTTCTCCATTCTTCATTCTAAGTGGCACATAACCTTTAAATCCTTGCTTTCTCAGTAACTTCACTAATGTTATCAAGAAAAAGCCATGGGATACTATTAAAATATCTTCTTCATCCTTTAAGTCCTCTATAAATGCTTCTGCTCTTTGCTTAGTAGCTCTTCTTCCTTCTTGCTGCACAGTATGATTGACTAACCAAGCTAATCTAGAAGAGATACTCCACCAGGAACTATGCAATCTAAAATCAACATCAACTATTGGCGCCATAGGTACTTCTCTAATTAATTGACTTTGCTTAATTTCTCCTTTATATAGTGCCTCAGCTGTTTTTACTGCCCTTAATAAGTCACTACAATAGCATTTCTTCCATTGTTCTTGATCAATCTTCACTTGATCTATGATGATATCCGCTCTATCATATGTGTCTATATAGGTACTAAATTCATGGGTATTCATGTACTTATCCTTTTTACAATCCACTTTAAAATGCCTTACTATCCCTATTTTCATTCTTTACCTCTTTGTATTTTAATATAAATCAAATCTCAGAGTAGTCATTTCACTTATACCGATAATAAAGTGCTCTAGAACGTCTATAGATTATATCCTTTTACACTTTAATCCTTCTTAGTAATTACTTTTTTACACTCCAATGCTCCCAATTGGCATATTGCCTCCACGATATTCTTCTTACCTGTTTGACTACGTAATGATTCCTCTAACTCTTTGTCTATGTATACAATTGAGCCATTTACCTCAACTGTTTCTTCCCCTACTATAAAACTTACTAAACTTATATACTTATCGTAAACAAGTACCACCACTGTATCCTCTTTTATACTTTTAGGCTTTATATAGGATTCATCCATACTTAGTAGAGAGGTTACAATTACTTGTGTTGTTCCTGAACGAGCAGCAATCCATGTTCCTAATTGCTTTATAGTCTTTTTGCGTAATACTTGTTGAATAGGAGGTGTAAATTTCTTCATTGTAACATTACTATCTAAAATATTTATCCAATCATATGTTTTGGGTATAGCAATATAGTATATTTCGCTTGGATTCTCATAGGTTTCTTTACCCACTTCAGTTATTTTCTTATTTACCTCTTTATCTGCAGCAAATAACTCAATATAATCATTACATTCAGCTAATTGATCTATTTTACAAGTGATGTCAATACTTTTTTGGCACATAAATTCTTCTGCAGACTCTACATTGTTTTCCTTTCCATAACACCCTATTGCCAAACAACTTACTATTAATAGACACACAGCTAATTTTTTTGTTTTTACTAATGGTCTCATCCTATTTCCTCCACAACTCTATTTTTATATCATTAGCCTTACTTCATTTCATCACATACTATACCTCTCAGCACTTCCTCTCCTTCCAAAACTCAGAAAAAATGGTTATACTCATTTTTATCTTCGTAATAAGTACATAAGTTCCCACTGCTGATAATACATCATCAAATAATATTGTACCATACCACGATTATATAGCACCACTTCTTTATGTCAGATTATTCAAATAATTTTTCCTTTAGAGTTATCTCTTTAGTAATATATTTCTAATAGGATTGCTATTGTATTACCTTTATATTTTTTGTTAAACTAGAGTTATCAAAAACGATATAAAGGAATTAGCTTATGAAAAAATTAATCATTAAGTTACAACTTATGCTGGGTGTACTTCTTACTTCTTCTTTATGCCTAGCCAATACTACATATACATCAAATCGAGAGGCACTTATTGAGGAAATCATTGCCTCTAACCCCTCACATAATTGGGAAGTGACTTTAGAAGAACTCCTTCTTCCCAGAACGCTTTATACACTAGAAAGTACCTCAACCTTAAGTTCAAGGCTTTCTCTTTATGAGCGCAACCTTGTTCTTTCTCCTTATACTAATTGTACTTTAACAACTTCCTCACCATTAGGTACATCTACGCTAGGTCGTTGGTTCTATGATAGTCCCCTTACAAATGCCAACATACGCTTTGCACCCTTTGAAGTGCAGTTTAGCCTCACCACACCAAACTGTGGTATTAATAGGAGAATCTCTGTAGAAACCGTAGACTTTAAAGATACAACACCCGTTAGGTTGCTTTCTATAGGTGATAGCATTACCCGTATGGGAGGTTATGTGGAACAAGTTCAAAATGTACTTCCTAATACGGCAACAGTAGGAACCATCAGTTATGCCAATGAAAAAATTGCAAGAGAAGGGCGTGGTGGCTGGACTCTAAAAAAATATTTTACTTACATAGGTTCTAGCGACAATTTAGATAGTCCCTTTCTCTTTCCCACAACAGTAAGTGGTACCCATTATAAAGGGAATACAGCTGATTGGAAAAAAGTAGTTACCGCAAGTGCCACAGATATCACCTATGGGGGCCTAAAGAAAATGGCACGAGGTTGGCAAGATACAGGCAATTACCTTTATGATCAAAATGGCTACTATATTTCACCTGAGATAGGAGATGTGATGGTAGATCCTAGCCTTCCATTAGGTACTCAGTGGATTGAATGGAATGGTAGTGCTTGGGTACCTTTAAAGGAACAACCTACTAGCTTTGAAGTCAACTTTACCAAATATATGGAGCGCTTTAAAGCAGCTTATCCTAACGGTGCCCCCACACATATTAGCATTCTTTTAGGTGCCAATGATTTCGGGACTTATGATACACTTTTAGATATGCCTGGATTCTTAAGTTACTTAGAGACACTCATAGCTTCTATTCATAACTATGATGAGTCCATCAAAATAATCCTATGTACCCCAACGTTATCACCTAATGAAAACCTTGTTACTGGCGATAAAGAAAGATATCAGCGCTACAATCGTAATATGAAATTAGCAACCTACTATCTTCTTGAAAAGTATGATAATGATGCAAGTCTTGCACGTCATATTTATATTGCACCTTTAACCCTTACCTTAGATACCACTAATGGCTTTAACTATACTACAACAAAAAACCTCATTAATGGTATAACAACACAAGAAACTAAAGGGGCTGAGGATATTCATCCCAATAGTCTAGGACATCAACAAATGGGGAATACTCTTGCTGCAGTCATTCAGAAATTTAGATCATAGTTAAAGGCCTAAAACCTTCTTGTGAGAAGGTCTTAGGCCCTTAGTATTTGTATACTTTTTAAAGTTTAGTTTCTTTCTTCAGACTGTAGTATGCCAACATCAAACTAAACACATCTAGTATGACAAACAATAACACCGTGTATATTGCATTATTCCCATTCAAATGACCATTCATAGTATCTCTTATCACATTGATGCTATGTGTAAATGGATTTATATTAATAGCTAACTTTATTCCTCCTGAGATATCCTCTATAGGAAAAAGTGCGGAGCTTACAAAAAATAATGGTAATACTATTGCATTCATTACCGTCTCAAAAATCATTTCATTTGGTAAATAGAGACTTATAGAGTAGGTAATACCTGCCATAAAAAATGCTACTAAAACAAGCATGAAGATGATTAATAAAATACCTATCACATCACAATTGATTTTTCCCCCTAAGATAATCCCTGCCACAAACATAATAGCAGCTTCTAATAAAGTACATAAGCATGCTTCAAGTATTTGAGCCATTACAATAGATACTCTGCTTACTGGAGCAATTAGAATTCTATAGAAACTCCCATCTCGTTTAAAAAGATAATTCATAATGCCACTACTACTACATGTTCCAAAAGCAACCAATATAAAAAGTCCTGGTATTATAAAGTTTGTATAATTATTAATACCAATATTTTTCATTGTACTAGTTGCCACCATACTGTATAACACAAGCCATAATAATGGTTGTATTATAGTAAGTACAATAGTAAAGGCATTAGAATAACGCCACTTCATATTTCGCCATAGCAATGTCTGAATCTCCATTACATCACCTTCTTTTCTCTATCACTTGTATAGCGTAGATAGATATCCTCTAAGGTAGGTTGTACTCTATTAATGCCTTGAAATGAAATATTATTTTCTAATAATATTTGGGTGATATTTTCAATTTGCATCTTTCCTTTTTCATTACAAGTTATTATTTTATTCTCATGAATATTACTATTTGATAACTCTTTTTCTAGTAATTTAAAACTATTTTGTACTTCTTTATTAGAAGCAAATTGTATTTCTATTCTTTCCTCATTTAAAAATTTCCTTAATTCTTGTGTTGTCCCTTGAATCATATTTTTTCCGTCCTTCATAATACAAATCGTATCACTCAGTTCATCTGCTTCTTCTAAATAATGTGTTGTAAGGAAAACCGTTGTTCCAAATTCCGTTTTAATTTGCTTAATCATTTTCCACATTGCTATTCTTGATTGAATATCCATACCTACTGTTGGTTCATCGAGAAATATTATTTTAGGATGACTCATCATACTAAGTGCTATATCTAATCTCCTCTTAACACCTCCAGAATAAGTAGATGTTGGGTATTTTGTATATGCTTCTAGTTCAAAACACTTTATTAATTGCTTCATTCTATTCTGTGCTTCTTTCATTGGCACTTTATATATTTTGCTTTGAAATAATAAATTTTGCTCTAAAGATAAATACCTATCTATAGATGGACTTTGAGCAACACAGCCAATTTGTTTTCTTATCTCAGCAGCCCCTTTTCTTATATCCTTATTTAAAATGGTTACATCCCCTGATGTAGGTGTTAAAAATGTAGTAAGTATATTTATAAGTGTAGATTTGCCACTTCCATTTTTACCTAATAAGGTGAAAACTTCTCCTCTCTTGACAGTCAAAAATAAATCATCTAAAGCTTGCACACCATTTTTATAGGTTTTCGTCAAATGATTCACTTTAATAATCTCCACACTATGCCTCCTCAATAGGACATAAAATCTCTGTTATATACTTTTCAGGATTCCCCTTGAACATCATCCCTGGTCCTTTAATATAGACTTCTCTATAGGGCAGCACTAATCTTATACCATTTTCTAGAGCATATGTCTGAAGGGTAGCATATGCCTCACCTAATGTTTCATAAGGACCAATATGAGTTACGCTTAATGCTTTCACTCTGGGCATTACTTTTACTTCAATTCCTTTTATCTCTGGCTCTGCCTCTGTTGGCACACAAAGTTCTAATTCACCTTCTTTTGTTTCTAAATTCATACTATAATAGGTAAAAAAGGGTGCCCCATTACTATTTCCTCTAATTGCCTTAAACACACTTGGAAATACTTTATTCGCCCTTTTCACCTCTCCTTTATATTTTGTATATGCAACTCGCATTGCTTCTACATTCTTAATTTCTACTTGATATCTCATCATTATTATCCTTTCTAACAGCAATCCATACTTCACAGCAGCCACTTAATTGATCTTTCTCATATTTTGGATATACCTCTAAATCAGGTAACTCTGCATACTGATAACCTGAAAAAGGTAACCACTCTGTCAAAAATCTCTTGAAAATATTCTGTACCGACTCCTTATAGGGGCCATTACATTTAAATACTACCCAGTCTGTAGCAGGTATCTTTAATTCATACATGGATGTTGGAATCTCCATTTCTGTTGCCACTCCTATATAATAGTATATCTTCTGTGGATTTATATAAGCTGTGACTCCTAAAATACCCTCTAACCCCTTATTTTCTAATTTGCACAATTCCTTAATACTGTCACCCTGCAATACTTCTTTCCAGAACTCAGGGACAATCTTTTGGTTTTTTTCCATATCATCACTTAATGGAATTCTCATACCTACAACTCTTATAGATTCTTTCTTTTCTAATTGATATGGCATATTTTCACCTCCTAAAACTTGAACAGTCAGCTTAAGTGGTAAATACGAATTTAGTTTTACACCTGGCCTTCTTGCAACTATTGGGGATATGCCATGAACACTTTTAAAAGCTCTATTAAATGCAGTTGGAGACATATATCCGTATTTTAGCCCTATATCTAAAACCTTTAATTCACCCGATTGTAGTTCAAATGCAGCCTGAGTCATTTTTCGGCATCGTATATATTCCGATAATGATAGACCTGCAACGTAGGCAAACATTCTTTGAAAATAACTGGTCGAACAACATGCAATTCTTGCTGCTTCATCATAAGAAATGGTCCCCTCCAAATTCTCTTCAATATAGTTAATTGCATTATTTAGATTTCTCAACCACTCCATTTAGTTTCCTCCTTTGAATCTAACTATAAAGTTATTTAATTTTTATTTCCTCTCTTTTACTGCCCTGTTTTGTGAATATAAAATTCTAGGTACCCAACTTCAATCTATTAACCTTTTTCAAGTAAATGTATTGATTTTTATCCCTTTGCTCATACTACTTTCATTAGCAAGCATCTATTAATTGGTATGACTACAAAAGGAGACTTTAACATGAGAAAAAAATTTTTAGCTATGAGTCTTTTACTCGCTACATTAAGTGCAACCTCCGTTGTTGCCGCATCTCATATTTCTATCAATCAGGCTAAAGCCATTGCACGTAAGAAAGTGCCTGGAGGTACAGTTACAAGTATTGATTTGGATTATGAAAGAAATAGAGCCATTTACGATATTGATATTATCCTAAATCAATACGAATATGAGCTCAAGCTAAATGCTGAAACAGGTAGTGGCATCTCTATTACCAAAGAATTAAGAGATGATTTCGCCTCTTCACAAAGTGCAAAGTTTATCTCCATGGAGCAAGCTAGAAACATTGCACTAAAAAAAGTCCCTGGTGCAACAGTTGACAATATTGAACTAGATTATGAAGGTGGCAGAGGGATTTATGAAATTGAATTATCCCTTAAACGCTATGAATATGACTTAAAACTAGATGCACGAACAGGCAGTGGCATTTCTATTAGAAAAGAACTTCGCGATTAAAAGAAAACCCTTCCTTAAACTTTTAAATAGCATAAAGACCTAGTAAGGCTTATGTGATATCAAGCCACTAGGTCTTTTATTCCTTCTATACTCTACCCTTTAATTGCCTCGCTAATAGCCTATATTCTATCATCTTCCCTGTAGAATCATCCGACTTTTTTGCTTACTTTTGTCTTTTAATAAATACTCTTATCTTACCTATGTATTGATTTTATCATGTATTTATCATAGTATGCACCTCTTATTTTGCCCATGTTTCTGGCTTATTCATAGCATACTGCAGTTGTCCTAGGTACTCACTTACATGATAACCATCTACGACTGCATGAGAAACCGTTATAGAAAATGGCATGAATAGCCTGTCGTTTTCCACCTTAAACTGACCTGCTTGCAGCACTGGATAAAACTGCATAGGTGGTGCATAAGGCACTGGAGAATAACTTTTAAAAGAGGTCCATGGTAATACTCCCACCATACAGCTATTTTCTGGCAGCATTTCAGGCTTTGCTAAAATCCCATGTACTTTTAGGTACTTTTCCTCTTCTTCTACATAATGTTGGTGAAATGCCTCAAAGGACTCCTCATAGTTTACCCACATGATTGTTGTAGTGTGATCATCCTCATGAAAATTGGCATAAGAAGGACTCAGATAATTGTAATATCCTAATTTCCCCTCCTTATAGGCTATACGAAAATAATCTCTTTCATTAATAAGCTTGGTGGTAATATAACGATAACCTATTGCAAACTTATATCCTTTTTCACGAAAATAACTTCTCATCTGCGTCACATCTAAATCTACACAAATATTAAAGCCTGTTGGCAGCATCTTGGTATAAAACTAAAATATGGTGTACGTGACCATTCATCTAAATTAATTTCATAAAACTCTACGTTCATCTTGCTACACTCCTTTTTTATTTATAAGTGTAACTTTCTCTGTTAGATGAAACTATCCACGAACCGTAGAGTTTTAGTAAATGTGCCCTTTTCTATTCTCCTTCTTGCATACTAAGCCATTTTGCCATAACCTTTTCTAACTGGTCTTCTATTTCTTTTAGTTCTTCTTCAACTTTCATATATGCCATATAGTTACTCCCTAAACCTTCAAGAACTTGACGCATCTCTTTCTCCTTGACTTCTAGAAACTCCATCTGTTCTTCTAATTGTTTCATTTTAAAAGTATTCACAGAAGATTTATGCTCCCTAGGTAGGTTTTGTTGCACATCCCCTTTCTTTTGATTACCTATTTTCACTTCCTCAGGCTGTGCCTTCTTATATGGTTCTTTTTTCTCATTACACTTTTCTTTATAGTAAGTATAGTCTCCTAAATAATTAGTGATTCTATAATCTATGATTGCACTCACTCGTGTTGCTAATTTATTAATAAAGTAGCGGTCATGAGAAATAAAAATTAAAGTCCCATTAAAGTTTTGCAAAGCTTCTTCTAAATTCTCTCTTGAATCAATATCCAAGTGGTTAGTGGGCTCATCTAAAATCAATAGATTAATATCCTGCTGCATAAGTTTGCATAAAAGTAATCTGCTTTTTTCTCCACCTGATAAACCCTTTAGCCTTTTAAAAACACTTTCTCCGAAAAATAAGAACTTGGCTAAGGTTTGCCTTGCCCTAGTCTCTGTCATGACCACATCTTCCTTAAATGCTTCTAATACGGTTAAATTTTCATTTGGGAAATAAATCTGTTGTGGCAAATAGGCTATTTTTAACCTTGTGCCTAACTGAATTTCTCCCTTATCTACTGACTCCTCCCCTAGTATCATTTTAATCAAGGTGGATTTACCACAGCCATTCTCTCCTATTAAAGCCACACGTTCTTGATAACTTACTTGCCACTCTAGTGCCTCAAAAAGCTTCTTTTGCTCAAAACCTTTATCTACTCCTTTTATGCTTAAAACATCCTTTCCTGACCTTTCTGCCCCATTAAAATCAAGTGCCATTTGAGGTGCTTCTAAAATAGGTTTTTCTAGCTTTTCCATTTTATCTAAACGTTTTTGCATAGAAGCTGCCTTTTTAAATAAATCTTCATTATCTCCTTGTGCAGCCCAAATTCTAAGACGTTTAATTGCCTTTTCCATGGCTTTAATCTTCTTTTGTTGATCTTCATAAGCCTCAAACTCTGCTAATAATAGGCGTTCCTTCTCCTTGGCATATTCTGTATAATTTCCATAAAAGGTGCTTGCTCTGCCTCTCTCTAATTCCACTACTTTTGTAGCAACTTGGTCCAAGAAATAGCGGTCATGGGAAATCATTAGAACTGCGCCTTTATAGTTTCGCAGATAGGCCTCTAACCATTCTATAGCCCTTACATCTAAATGATTAGTTGGCTCATCTAATAATAAAATATCTGGATTTTCTAGTAATACTTTGCCTAATAACACAGTGGTTTTCTCCCCACCACTTAAACACATGAAAGATTTATTCAGAAAGCTTTCTGTAAACTTTAGTCCCTCACTCATACGCCTCAGTTGTTCTTCTATTTCATATCCCCCTTGACTTTCAAACCGTCCACAAATCTCACCATATTTAGCAAGTAGCCTTTCTAATTCTTTCTCATTAGCTACTGTCATTGCCTCTTCCATCTGGTGCATCTCTTCTTTCATCTGAAGCTGTTCTTTAAATGCCATCTTAAGTACATCCCTTACTGTCACCTTTTCCTCATAGTCAGGAATTTGCTCTATATATCCTAGCTTTGCACCTTTACGAATAAAAATATCTCCTTGATCTTTTGGCTCTATACCCATAATGATTTTTAATAAGGTGGTTTTACCTGTCCCATTTTTTCCAATCAAGGCTACCCTTTCATGCTCTTGTACTTCGAAACTAACCCCATCTAAAACACGATAAATACTAAATTCTTTTTTCACTTCATTTACTGCTAACTCTATCATTTAATCTCCTCCAATCAATAAAAGCCCAGGTAGATCTTTCTTACCTGGACTTTTATTGATGGTTTACAGTGAATTACACATTAACTCATTTATCAAATTAGAAATCATGCTCTAGACATACCATAGCGTTTATTGACCCTCAAGGAAATGAACTCATTTCACATTTCTTCTCCTGAAACCTTAAACTTCCTTGGGTGCTGATCAATAGCACATCAGTCAACCTCCCTTCATATTACAAAGGGCATTACGGTTATAGTACCACCTAAAAATGCCAGGTAAGCTTCTCCTCACCTGGCATAAAAATTTACATCACTTATTGAGGTAAAGATGACTCACTTTGTTTGGAAACAGTATTCAATTTTGGACAGACTCCTCCCGCAAAAAGGCATACAACATGTGTAATCCCAGATAATGCCATTGGTAATCTATCTAAAGTTGTATTTCCACAAACAAAATGACTCATTCTCTTCACCTCCTAAGCGTTATATTCTTCTATTATGATATCACTTACTTCACGATCAGTAAACCCTTTTAACACAAAAAACACTTAATATCTATTAAATTCAGAATATAAATTTTATATTTTTATGAATGATTTCCCAAATCTTGCGCACTCTAAATCATATACTATTTATGAAAGTTGGATGATACAGTAATGATAATACATGGTGACGTAGCCTTTATGATTATTTCCACAGTACTTGTTCTTATTATGACCCCTGGTTTAGCATTCTTTTATGGTGGTCTAGTAGAACGTAGAAACTCATTAACGATGATGTTTCAATCCTTTATTGCTATTGGGATTGTTCCTCTTTTATGGATATTCGGCGGATACAGTCTTGTATTTGGTGACGATATCTGGGGTATAATTGGCAATCCTGCACAGTTTTTCTTATTTAATAACTTTACACCTGTAGTTGTGGATCAATATCACGATGTCATTCCACGTTTATTATTCTTCATGTACCAAATGATGTTTGCGATCATTACAGCTCCCCTCATGACTGGTGCATTTGCTAACAGGTTAACACCCTCTGGTTGGATTAAAATCCTTATTCTATGGACAATCATTGTTTATTTCCCTGTTGCTCATTGGGTATGGGGCAATGGTTTCCTTGCAAGAATGGGCTTTGTAGATTATGCAGGTGGTGCTGTTATTCATATCACTGCCGGTTTTGGTTGTTTAAGTGGTGTGTTCTTCTTAGGAAAACGTGCTTATCACTATACTTCTAAACCATTTAATATTGGCCTTGTTGCCATTGGTACTGCACTGCTCACCATTGGTTGGTTTGGCTTTAATATGGGTGGTTCACTCTCAGCAGCTACTACAGCAGCTATTGTATTTACCAATACAGGCTTAGCTGCGGCTTCTGGTATGGTCACATGGCTTATTTTGCATTATCTCCACCACAAGACTCTTTCATTCCTAGAACTTGGTGTAGGTATCATCGCTGGTTTTGCAACCATTACACCTTGCTCAGGTTATATCACACCTCGTGCTGCTGTATTAGTAGGCTTTATTGGCTCTATCATTTGCTATTACTGCGTTATCTTTGAACGTAAAAAATGGGATGATAGTCTTGATGTATGGGGAGTTCATGGTATGGGGGGATTTGTAGGGACATTACTCATTGGTATCCTTGCAAATCCTGTGATCAATAGTATAAGGGCAGGTATTAGGCAATTTGGCGTACAACTATTTGGCTCTATACTCATTGCTATCTACTCTATTGCTCTTACCTATGCCATCTTCTATATTGTGGACAAGATAAAATCAATCAGAGTCTCTCCAGAAGTTCAACAAAAAGGCTTAGATGAATTCTATTTCAAAGAATACTATACCGATTATGTGGCTCCAAAAGAAGATTAAATTGCATAAAAAAGCTATACCCATTTTATTATTAGTGAGTATAGCTTTTTACAGTTAACATTTCAATAGACTATCAAACTTTATTAATTTATCTGAGTAGTATTATATATTTTATTGTTTCGTGTAGTATGTTTACTCGAAATGTATATACATTCATAGTACATATATACTTTAATTGATTGTAAAAATTAATGCTCTGAAGCCTTTTTATCATTGTCCTTACTTATTACTATTCTAGTTAATTTTATTAATATTTGAACTATAACCATTACTATTAGCGTTATAGCATAAATAAATATATTTACAAATATATATGTAGGCAAACTAGAAAGAGTCTTTTCTTGAGTTATATGTAATATAGGAAAGACTAATGCGTTACCAACGCCTAAACTAACTATTTGAACAACAAATGCTAGAACAGCTTTCAGCCAGTTTACCTTAAGCGAAAATCTAATAATGATTACACTTATAACTAAAAGTAAAATTTGCTTAATAGGTTGCAAAGCACTTGAGATTTCAAAAAGGTTTGTCCATATTGATACAACCACTCCATTAAGGAGTCCAAAACTTAAAACTAAAAATACTAAGCTGTTTTTCTTGTTTTCAAGTTTAAAGTTGATTTTCAAGAAATAATAAATCATTGTTGCTGAAAGCATAGTACAAAAAGTATTGCATACCAAGTATCCCAAAAACTTTAAAACATCCATGATTATATCCTCCCTATTTTCATATTTCTTTTTTAACAATACTTAGTTTACATTTATTTGTCAATATATTTGAAATATTTAGTATTTTATATTGTGATATTGGCATCTATATGTTGAATGAGTTGTTGTTTTTATTTTATTTTTCACGGTAAAATCCTCCTATTATTTATAGTAATGCAGTCGCCAAACCCACATTCTATTATACTAGGAGGTTTCATATACTAAAGTATTTTTGCTTACCCCTATAGTAAAACTAGGGTTTTGTTACGCTAAAGCACCCAGCAAAGGCCATATCCTTTGAATTTCAATGGATATAGCCTTTAAAACTAGAAAAACTATAATGAAAAAACACTGCTGAATAGATCAGATGAGTTTCTCCTTATCTAGTATAATTACATCAACTTATACTTTATCTACAACCTTTACTACTTTTTTAAAATTTCCTATAGAAATAATATAACTTACTATAAAGATCCCTACACAAACTATTGAACTTACAATAAAGGTTCCTAATAAATCCTCTGTTAAAAAATCTCCCAAAACTTCAATGGCAAAGAAACTATCTATGAGACCAGCCATTAATGGTAAAATATAAAACAGGGCGACTTCCTTACTAATGGCTCTTCCTAACTCTTTTTTAGAAGCTCCTAAATGTGCTAAAATCTTATACTTCTCCTTATCTTCTATGGCATCACTATATATTTTCGTCGAGATAATACTAGCTTCTGCAAGTATAAAAACTAAAAACAAAAAGGCACCCATTGCATACACGATTTTCAACCATGCAATGCTTTCTACTGCATAAAGTCCTACTTGAGTCTTCATATCTTTATTAAAATAAGGTGTAATTTGCTCTGTAATATCATCCATTATCTTTTTATCTAATAATTGCTCTTCATTTTTAACTTTGATGCCATAAAAGTTTAACATTTCACCTTGTGTCTTTAACTTCTCATAGACTTCCTTATTCACCACAAGTGTTTCGTTATTTAAAAGAGACCCTAATGTCTTAAAGCGAATATCACCTTTGCTTACTTCATAGGGCTGATCATAAATGGTAACTTCCGTAGTCTCAATAAGACTTGCTAAAGTTCCTGGCCTTTGAATGTAAATCACTTTATTGCCTTCCACCATTTTTTCATTTACCTCAGCTATAGCCTCTTCATTACCATTGCCTTTTAAAATATCTAAAAACTGTTCATAGTAAAGGATATTGTAATTGCTTTGTTGTGAGCTCTCTACTTCCTTTAAAGTTGACTTTGCTTTAAGGACTGTAGTATCTATTGCGTATTGCTTTTCACCTATTTGAACTAGAATTCTTTCTATTTCTTTTTTATTAATCTCATCTTTTGAAGCAAAAGCCGATGTATAAAGAGTATCATTTTCTACTGTTATTGTATAAAGATTTTTCATAGCAACTGCTGTTCCTAATACAGAAATCGTACATGCTGTTAATAAACTAATAGTTGCATAAGTGGTATAATTCTTTTTGATACGATAAGCAAGGCTATTGATTGCAATAATATTTTCACCTTTATATAAAATTGCTTTTTTACTAATGAGAAACTTAAGAACGACGGGAATCAATGCATAAAAAATACCATAAGTTCCTATACATACTAATAATAATGTTTTAACTGCATTATTTGTAGAAACTTCTACTAAGTAATAGCCATATAAAATCATCCCTAAAGACAGAACAGCAACTATATAAGTCATACCATTTATTCTAGGCATACGCTCTACTTTTCGACTATCATTTAATAAGTCAATGACCTTACTTCGCATAATACTTATAAATCCTTTTATGCTCATCAGTATGAAAATTGTCATAAAAATGATAAAGGTATATAGTACAGCCTCTCCAGTAACATTCAACGTCACATTCACTTTAAAATCTGCAAGGCTAAAAATAATCATTTGAAAGAATTTAGAAAGTAGTGCACCAAGGCTGATTCCAACAATGCATGCAGCTAACCCAATGAGCATCATCTCCATAAAGTAAATACTACCTATGGTCTTTAAATCAACCCCCATAAAAGTATACAGACCAATTTCTTTTTTCCTATTTCTGAGGAAAATATTTGATGTATACCAAATGAAAAAGAAAATAAACACACCTAGAACAATATTTAGCAGTTGTATAATTAACTTTGTATAATTGGCGTTAAACTCACCTAAAACATTTAAAACATCTCCATACATAAGAATCATGAAATTACTTAATATAAGTACCGAAAATACCATGGAAATAAAAAACATAGTATATGTTTTCATATTATTTTTAAAGTTATGATATGCCATAGAAAATACTTGCATTATCTTGCACCCCCTAGGGATGCTGACAAATCAATGATACGCCTATAAAATTCCTTTCGGTCCTCTCCTCTATTTAGCTCACATTTAATTTCTCCATCACTGAGTACATAGACCTTCTGAGTATAACTGGCGCAAAGGTTATCATGAGTAACCATAATAATAGTAGCTTTCTTTTCTTCATTTACCTTTCTTAAACAGGTTAATAAGTCAGAAGATGATTTTGAATCTAGGGCTCCTGTGGGTTCATCTGCAAATATAACACTTGGATTTGTAATAAGTGCTCTAGCAGCAGCTCCTCTTTGTTTTTGCCCACCTGATAATTCATAGGGGTACTTCTTCAAATGTTCTTCTAACCCAAAGGTCTTAGCTATTGCGATAACTTTTTCTTCAATTTCTTTACTTCTTTTACGTCCTAAGGCTAAAGGTAAGGCAATATTATCCATGAGATTCATATTATCTAGAAGGCTATACTCTTGAAAAATAAACCCTATTTTCTCTTTTCTAAGCTTTGAAAGTTCTTTACTTTTTAGTTTAGTAATCTCTTTGTCATCTAGTAAGATTTCACCCTTTGTTGGCTTATCAATAGTAGATAAAAGATTTAATAGAGTCGTTTTTCCAGAGCCTGAAGGCCCCATGATAGCTATAAATTCTCCTTCTTCTACAGTAAGAGAAATCCCTTTTAATACCTGGGTTTTAAATCCTTTGATACCATAATCTTTATATAAGTTGCTTATCTTTAAAACTTCTTTCATTTCAACACCTCCAAAATTCAATTTCAATAATCTAAGTGTAGCAGTATTGTACTTATTATTCCTTCACTTAACATGACATTTCGTTTTGTAATGTTACATTTTTGCAACCTTTATATAATCTGATATCTTACAGAATTTTATTTTAAATAAGGTATACTCCCCTTCTATAGTTTCCATTTCTACGCTATGACCTAACTTGTCTAGAATTTTCTTAGAAAAGTAAAGTCCCATTCCAGTGGATTTATAAGTTGTATTTCTCCCATTTTTGCCGGTAAAACCTTTATTAAAAATACGCTCCTGATCCTCCTTTGCAATGCCTATTCCATCATCTTTAATATTGAGAGTCACATATTTTTCATCTTCTTCACCATAAAAACTGATTTTCCCATTTGCCTTAGCATACTTAATCGCATTGCTAATCATTTGTTCTACCACATAAATCATCCACTTTTTATCCGTATATACCTCGTAGTTTAAGTGATCCATCATAATTTCTATATTATGTCTAATGAGAAAAAATGCATTCTCTCTAACTGCTATTTTGACAATCTCCTCTAACCTTTCCTCTCTGATAAATAAATCCTCTACAGCTGCTGTAGCTCTACTACCATAAAGTACACTATTAACTAAAAAGTTGATTTTTTCTATTTCATTTTTAATCTCATAGCCTATAGGCTCATCTTCTATCCGCTCCACCATCATATTTAAGGCACTAATTGGCAACTTAATTTCATGTACCCATTTGGTGAGATACTCTTCCACTTCTTTCATTCTTTCTTGGGTATTTTGCTCTTCTTTCTCTAGTCCGTTCTCTTTTGTAGTCCATAGATAGTGCATAATCTCCTCTACCACATCACCATGTCCAATCTCTTCTTCTGTAATCTCCTCTCCCTTTTCTAATGCATGATATAAAGGTCCATACTTGTCTTTCCACTTTTTATAACTTACATAAAGGCCACCCCAATAAAAAGTTATTAGTAATACATCTAAGTAAAGGATATCCCCTTGCTGCCTAGTTCCTACATCTAATATAAATAAGTATACATTAATGCATAACAATACCATAAGTTGCAATATAATATTTATTTTTTGTTCAGAAATAAACCTTTTTATAGTCATTGCATCATATACCCTATTCCTTTTTTAGTCTTAATTGCTTCTTCTAATCCTATCTCTTTCATTTTGCTACGTAATCTTGTAACATTCACAGTAAGGGTATTATCACTTATAAATTCATCATCATGCCATAAGCTCATCATTATTTTATCTCTCGACACTACCTTCCCCTTATTACGAATAAGTAGCGTTAATATCTTTATTTCATTTTTAGTAAGTTCTAAAAGATGTCCATTGTACCTAAGTTCACATTTATCTGTATCTAGTACAGCATCATGATAATAAAGAAGTGTCCCTGAGTCTGCATATTGATACGCTCTTCTTAGAAGTGCATTTATTTTAGTGACTAACACTTGAATATCAAAAGGCTTCGTAATATAATCATCCCCCCCATTATTAATTCCCATGATTAAATCCATATTGGAATCTCTGGAAGACAAAAATAAAATAGGCACCTTTGATACTTCCCTGATCCTTTGGCACCAATAAAAACCATCATAGTAAGGTAAATTGACATCCATAAGTATAAGCTTAGGCTGCTTCTTAATGGTTGCTTCTAAGACATTGCTAAAATCCTCTACCAATTCTACCTGCAACCCCCACTTTTCTAAGTTGATTTGTATTTCCCTTGCTAATTCTAAATGGTCCTCTACTAATAAAATCTCTTTCATGGCCTCTCTATTTCCTCTTCTTTTAGTTAATGATTACCTTAAGCTTATCATACTTTAGATTCATTCACACTTTCAATATCATGAGGCATAGGCTTTGTACTTTATTCTATACTTTTATAATTTCCTTCATCCTAAATTCCTATCCATATTAAAAAGCTCTCAAGTCATGGTATTCCTTAACTTGAGAGCTTTCTAGATTTCTCATTTACCTAAAGTTTATAGACGCCTACACTTGCAAATGCTTTTTTAACCACTTTCTATAATCCATAAGTTGTTGGGAAGTGTGAAAGTAATGCTCAGCATCATGAACCACTTCTATTTCACACCTAAAAGTTTTTGCAAATGATTCTACAAATTCTCTTTCACACAGTTCATCTTTTTCACCATAGAGAATTGAAGTAGGATTACACCATCTAACAATAGGATTTTCCTTTACATAGCTGTAATAATCCCAATATAACGTTTGTCCTATAGGTATAGGAATTTCTTGTTCATCCTTCAACTTTTCTTCTGTTATATTAAACCATGTCATCATGTTATGAATGATACGTTCCATGTTTACAACAGGTGAAAGAAATAAACTTTGTTCCAATCCAATATCTTTATACGCAAGCATACTAAAATATGCTCCCATACTACACGCAAAGAGGGAGATATGTTTTGCCCTTTTCATTGCAAACTCCATTATTTTGGTTAGCTCCTGAACACAAGTCTCAACTTTACAAAGTGTAGATTCATTTTTTCTATCTCCATGTTCTGGCAAATCAAAGCTCAAAACTTGATAACCTAATGGCACTACTTCTTCTGCGAGAATAGCAATAGGCACATCTGACTTAGATGACATATTACCGTGTACTGCTATAAATAATTTAGGACTATCTTCTCCCCATAAAATAATAGGTATATTATCTATTTTAATTTCTTTTTTTATCATTTTAACTATCATTCCTTTCGCTGTGCTCAAGGCACAAAAATTTATGAAAAATGTTTAAGCCCCTAACTCCTTTGGCAATACTTTACTCAAGTAAACAATTATACTACAGAGCACGGGAGGAGAA
>JAEZJJ010000108.1 GCA_023436395.1 Bacillota bacterium
GGTACGCAAGATATAACCATTGTACTGCTTCTTGGAAGTTTTCAGCTGGTCTTGATAAGTCAAATCCATACATTTGACCTAATTCTTTAAGTTCATTTAATGCTTTGATTTGTTCTGCTAATTCTTCGCAGTCTCTCATTGTTTCAGCAGTAAATGTTGCACCTTTTACTTCTTTATCTTTCATTTTATCTGCAATAAGTCGATCAATACCGTAAAGAGCTACTCTTCTGTAGTCCCCAATGATACGTCCACGTCCATAAGCATCTGGAAGACCCGTTACAACACCTACTTTACGTGCTGTACGAATATCTTTATTGTAAACATCAAATACACCTTGGTTGTGTGTTTTTCTATATTTAGTAAAGATTTCTTTCATTTCTGGGTCTACTTCGTAGTCATAGGCATGTAATGCATTTTCTACAACTCTCATTCCACCAAATGGATGGCAACTTCTAACAAGTGGTGCATCTGTTTGAAGACCTACGATTTTCTCTTTGTCTTTATTGATATATCCTGCTGCATGAGAAGTAATGGTTGCAATTGTTTTTGTATCTGCAAAACATCCTCTTTCTCTTTCTTTTACCATAAGTTCACTTAATTGTTCCCAAAGATCTGTTGTATCCTTTGTTGGTCCAGCAAGGAAACTATCATCTCCTGTATACTCTGTGTAGTTGTTAACAATGAAGTCTCTTACATTAATTTCGTTTTCCCATTTACCTGATTTAAAGTTTCTCCAATGTGTCATATGCACGGTAGAAGTGATTAGTCCACTGACTATTCCCTTCTACTTCACCCCCTTTGAAGTAAATTATAATGTATGTTGATTGAAATGAATTATTGTATACAGTATACATAACTCATTATTAATAATTTACCATAAATCAGGTGATTTGTGCAATAGAAAGTACTACTTAATAATAATTATGAATAATCTTTATTTTTTTGTCATATCTAATCATATTAATTCTTCGTCATTTGCATAGGCCTGAGTTCTTAAATGAATACGTTTTGCATAGTCAATAATTTTACGTTCATATGTTTCATCCATTAATGGGGATTGAATGAGAAAATCTGCTGTTGATTGATTGGTTGCTACAGGAATATCATATAAAGCTGCTATACGTAGTAGTGCTTTGACATCAGGATCATGTGGCTGAGATGCTAATGGATCCCAGAAGAAAATCATAAAATCTATTTTACATTCCACAATACGAGCCCCAATTTGCTGGTCTCCGCCTAAGGGTCCACTATTAAACGCCGTAATAGGCAAATCAGTTTCAGCAGCAATCAGTTTAGCTGTTGTACCTGTTCCACAAAGAAAATGCCTACTTAATTTATCTTTATTATTTTTTGCCCATTCAATGATATCGCTTTTTCTATTATCATGAGCAATGAGTGCAATACTTTTTTGTTTTGCCATTTTTACAATTTGATAATCTTTGTCCATGTTTATTCCCCTTCCTTATTTCCCAGTTTACTTTAATGTTCTTAACTATCTTATTATATTATATCTCACTTTTTGATGTGCAACTACAGTGTTTAACCATTTTATATCTCTCGCTAATTTGGTCAATAAAAATGCTTTTTTTAGCTTCTTGATGATAAGAAATAAATAATCTTTTCTTAGCTCTTGTAAGTGCTACATAAAATAATCGCATTTCTTCTCCTAACTGTTGTTCTTTTAAACTTCTATAAGAAGGAAAAGTACGATCATTGCATCCTGCAATGTAGACCTCATCAAATTCTAGCCCCTTTGCTTGATGTACTGTAATAATAGGGATTCTCCCCTTGAACAAGTCACTCTGCTCGATTTCACTATAATGCATGGCTGAAAAAGCCAATAGATTAATCATATTATCCTGATAAGAAAGATGATCATCTTCTAAAAGACTTGCTATACGGTATAAATTTCTTATACTTTCTATCTGTGAGGCACTATAATAATTTTTAAAATCACATGTATTCATTAAAAAAGTAATACCTTCTGATAAAGAATGCCCTAATAAATACCCTTTTATTTTACTCAGTTTTTCCCTATATTCATTTAAATAACATCCATAGGCTTCAATTTTTTCTAATCGTTCTTGTTTTTTTTCTTCAATGCGTTCTAAGAGATGGACAAGCACTTCACTTGTGGCTAAAATATCTTGCATCGCATTATGTGTAGGTGTCGTTTCAGTCCTAATGAGCTGAGATAGTGTTACTAACTTATGGTTACTTAACTTAGGATAGACCTTATAAGCTAAATCTAACGTATCATAAACGTTTTCATCTTCTATAGGTGGCAATTTATAACGACTCATCATGCTTTTAATAATCTGTAAGTCATAATTGACATTATGCCCTACTATGACTGCATCCTGTATAAAGGTAGCTAATTGCCTTAATGCTTCTTCTGGCGCCATTCCTTCACGTTCTAGTTGTTCATCGGAAAAACCATGCACATAATAAGAATCTCCTACAGACTGAGTAGGCTTTAATAACACATTTAACTCATCCACTACACCTCTTTTGCCGTAACGAATAGCTGCTATCTGAATAATATCATCTTTAGTTGTAGATAATCCTGTAGACTCTACATCTAAGACCACTATCTTTTCATGTACATATGCCTGAGATAAAGATGCATAAGGATCCTTGGAATCACTTTTAAACCAATCATGTAAATACATATAACAGGACTTACAATTTCTAAGTTCTTTAAGTAACCACTCTGGCATATTTAAGTAAGGATGTCCCCCTAGTTTTAATAGTACATGACCATTTCTATCATTTATACTATATTCAAAAAAAGCTAATAAATCCTTTACCTCTTTTTTTCTAAAAAACTTAGTATCCTCAATTACTGTAGCTTCTAGTCCATGCTTATTGAAATGATGGGCAATCTTCTTGGCATACTCATTGGTTCTGGTTAATATGGCTATGCTCTCTGTCCTTTCCTTACTTTCTCTCACTGCCTGTTCTAAATGTAAAATCTCCTGCTCTTTTGTAGCTGCTTCTATAAGACTAATCTTCTCTCCTTCACAAGTCGCCTTAGGGATAGATTGCATAGGGTATAATCTACTACTTGCTATATAACCATTTGCTGCTTCTAAAAGATTCCTAGTGGAACGGTAATTAATTGTGAGTTGAATCTCTAGTGGCTGAAAATCTTGCCTATATTCTGCTGTCATCTGGTGAGGATTAGAACCTCGCCATTCATAAATCGTTTGATTAAAATCTCCAAATAGAGAAAGTTGTTTACCTGCTAATAGCTTTAAAATGTCATACTCTCTACTACTTGTATCTTGCATCTCATCTACCTGGATGACTGCGTATTTACTTCTCCATTTCATTAAAATTTCAGGTTGTTCCAACAAATATTTAGCTTCAACAATAAGGTCCATAAAATCAATACAGTTATTTTCTAATAAGTAGCGTCTATATGTATTGAGTATTTTTAAACCAAAACGCCTCAAAAACATATCTTCTCTTCTTAATCTACCTACTTGTTCTTGATTCTTAAAATAATCTTCAATAATGGTTTTATAATGATAACGTTGTTCCGTTGGAAAGGATAGACTATGCCTTTTAATATTTTCAAGAAAACTAACAACTTGTTGGTAGCTAATCCCATCATCATTTAGCCTATTGGTCACTATGATTTTTTCTACAATCGCTAAGCTATCGGTTTCATCTATTAATGTACATGGAAATGAAAAATGCGAACTTTCTTTTTCATGATTAATTAAGTAATAGCAAAATGAATGAAATGTCTTGATTGTTATTTGATCAACTACTTCTGGGATGTAAAGTTTAATACGCTCCTTCATTTCTTTAGCAGCTTTATTAGTAAAGGTTAAGCACAAAATGCGCTCTGGACTTTGCTGTTGTATTAAAGAAACTGTTCGGAGTGCAATCACTTTTGTTTTACCGGTTCCTGCTGGTGCTAAGACAAGTAAATTTTGATTTAATATATCTACAGCCTCTTTTTGCTCTCTATTTAAACTGTTATAATCTTGCTCAAACATTTCATCACCTCTTTTCATTGGTATTATACCACACCATCCAAAGCCTAGCTAATGATTGATATTACAAGTATTTTGTGCTATAATTTGCACCATGAATTTATATTTCACAAAGATAATGGAGTAATTTATGAATACATTAATCGAGCTTATTTCAACTTCAATTAAAGAGCATACCTTTATTCGTTGCATCTGGAGCAATCCACGTCAATCTTCAGACTGTAAAAAAATAGTTATTCGCCCTATTGTTATTAGGGACAAACTATGTTATCAAATTTCTAAAACAATTGGTACGAAAGAATACCATGAGAACTTATCTGCTGAAGCACTCCTTCCTTGGATTTTAACAGATTGTTCTATTTTTAAACAGTTTCAACTTTTTACTGTTACCAATGATTATCATGGGTTAATTAATAAAAAAGGGAATATTACACTTAAAAAATCTGCACCAAGCTTAAAAGCACCAGCTTCTCTTTCTCATAATAGACAAAAAAAGTATATTTTAGACAGCCCCTCTTCTATGCTTTTTTTAAAAGCATTAGGTCTTATGGACGAGTCAGGTCAAATCAAACCTTCTAAATATGATAAATACAAACAAATTAATCGTTATTTAGAAATAGTCGCTGATAGCATCTCTGAATTGCCACAGAAAAAACTACGTATTATTGATTTTGGTTGTGGCAAATCTTATTTAACTTTTGCCCTCTATCACTATCTTACTGTTCTTTTAGAAAAAGAGGTTGAAGTAATCGGTCTTGATCTTAAAGAAGATGTTATTTCTTTTTGTAAAGATTTAGCTCACAAACTCAACTATACAAAGCTTTACTTTCAAGTAGGGGATATTGGCCAGTATACGACAAATCAACCTATAGATATGGTCGTTTCTCTTCATGCATGTAATACAGCTACTGATGCTGCCCTTGAAAAAGCTATTCATTGGGGAAGTAAAATCATTTTTGCTGTTCCTTGTTGCCATCATGAAGCTTATACTCAAATTAAAAATGATACTTTAAATCCTATCTTAAAACATGGCATCCTTAAAGAACGTATTGCAGCATTAGTCACAGATGGACTTCGTGCCCAACTACTAGAAGCAGTTGGTTATCGCGTCAATATGATTGAATTCATTGATATGACACATACGCCTAAAAATATTCTTATTAAAGCTGTTCTTAAAACGAATCATGCCTTTGATCAAGCTTCCTATAAAAATTATCAAAATGCCACTGATATGCTTAACTTAGATTTAAGTCTTGCCAAGATGTTAAAGCATACCTTAAACGAAGAGGTATAGATAATGACTGCTGTTCTTTTTGATAAAAAACATTTTTTATTTGATATTGAAACAAGTGGTCTCAATAAACAAACTGACCATATTATTTGTATTGGCATCAGCTTTATTAATGATGAAAATGAAATTGTAAATAAACAATGGTCACTTCAGGTACCTGAAGAAGAAAAGGACCTCCTCAATCAATTTTTAGCATTTATTACTTCTTTTTCTCATGCCTATACCTATGGGGGGAAATTTTTTGATTGGCCCTTTCTATTAAATAGATGTCTTTACTATGAACTTGATATAACACACTTACAAAGAATACATGTCATTGATATGAAAAAGCACTTACACTATTTAGGAGCCACACGAACGCTTCTAGAAAATGCCTTAAATATTGTTCGCCAATTTACAACGAGTGGCAAATCATTAGTTAAAGTTTATAATACCTACAAAAATTGCAGTGAATCTATCTATCTCTCCCTGATTTTAGGACATAATCAAGATGAACTCCGCAGCCTTCTAGGATTTTATGAACTCTATCAAATCCTGTACCAACTACAACACTTTAAATGCATAGAGATCAAGCAATCTTCTAACTCCCTAGATTTCATCTTAGAGGTTCCCTATGCTTTTATAACTGACTTTGAGGGACATTATAAGCATATTACTCTAAATTGGAAAAGTCATACACCGCACTTAACGATACAAGTAGCTTTTTCTTATCTTACATTAAAGCAGTATCTTACACCTTACAAAGATTATTACTATATTCCTTCTCAGAATCAGTTAATGCATCGTTCCCTTGCTCATTTTATTCCTGCCTGTGATAAGAGAAAAGTGAATAAAGAAGAGTGTGCAGTTGTTAAAGAGAGTGCCTATATACCACTCTTTACTACTCACAAACTTACATTGCCAATTTGGTATGATGCATCTCATATGCCCTATCTCTCTCTAGAAGATTTTTCTTTTTCTATTTTGGCGAATCAGCTCTTTGCTCTATTTTTCTCTTCTATTCATAACAAAAAACATGCATCCTAGTATTTCTAGTGATGCATGTTCTATGATTATTTCTTATCCTTTGACTCTTGCTTGGCTTCATGCTCTTTAGTTGCTTTAATAAAAGCACTTAATTCTTTAATTGCCTCATCCCATGTCTTAGGTTTCTTATCAGATTGTGCTAATTTGTCCATTCTATTAACTCCTCTTACAATACACTACTTATTTGTCGTTGCTTTTTGATAAAAAAAGATCTTATTAGGCTCAAATCCAAACTCTTGGCACATAATAATTTGTTCTGTACTTCCTACAAATAAGATCCCTTCTTCCACCAAAGCTTCATTAAATTTATGATAAATTTCTTTTTTTGCTTCTTCTGTAAAATAGATAAGTACATTACGACACACAATAAGATCCATTCCTTTTGGGTAAGGATCCTTCAATAAATTATGTTGTTTAAAAGTAATACACTTCTTAATTTGATCTGAAATATAAAAATTACCCTTTTCCTCTTTCATATACATCTCTTTAAAATGCTTAGGCATATTAATCATATTTCGACTATTATATACACCTTCTTGGGCTTTAGCTAATACTTCTTTATCTATATCCGTTGCCAATATTTGAATTTGATTAAGCGGCACAAGCTTAGAAAGAACCATTGCTAAAGAATAGGGCTCATCACCTGTAGAACAAGCTGCACTCCATATTTTAATGGTTTTCTTTTTACCTAATAACAATGGAAAAATATGCTGTTCTAAAATATCCCACTGAGAAGGATTTCTAAAAAATTCTGTTACATTAATCGTTAAATAAGTAATAAAATCCTCAAGAATTTTATGATCCTTCTTTAGAAGTTGTACATACTCCTCATATCCATTACATGAATGCTTTTTAATCAGTGCGTCAATGCGCCTTTTCATTTGATTTTCTTTATATGCCGATAGATTAATACTTGTTAAATTTAAAACCTGTTCTTTAAACCCCTCATAATTCATTATTTTATCCCTCTAATAGTTCATATTTGCTATAAATGCTATAACGTCCTGAATAACTGAGTTAGGTGTGGATGCTCCTGCTGTAACGCCAACCTTATTACAGTTTTCAAATAGCTCTCTTTTTAATTCACTTGCTTCTCCTATAAAATAACTATTAACGCAATGCTTTTGACTCAGTTCATAAAGTTTTAATGAGTTTGAACTCTTTGTGCTTCCTAAAACAAGCATAACATCTACTTGCTTTGCAATTTCTACCACTTCTTCTTGTCTTTCTTTAGTTGCATTACAAATAGTATTAATATACTCTACATCAATTCCTTCTTCTTTTAAGGCAGCTAAGATTTCATCTACTACTTGCTTTTTATAAGTTGTTTGTGCTACTAAAAGATACTTCTGTCCACTTTTATTAAATGAGATTTCTTTTAAAGCCTCTCGATCTTTTACGATAAAACAGGCTTCATTTGCCCAACCATTGATGCCTTGAATTTCAGGATGATCTTTATTCCCAGCTATAATAATCCCATATCCATTTTTGTAATACTTTTCAACGTAACGATGAATTTTTTTAACATAGGGACAGGTTGCATCAACAATTTCTATCCCCTTTTCTTCCCCTTGATGGTAAACCTTAGGGCTTACACCATGGGAGCGAATAATTAATTTATTAATATTCTCCTCATCCATTGCTTCAATTGCCGTAATTCCTTTTTCTTCTAAAGATTTAATAACAACTTCATTATGAATAATAGGGCCATAGGTATATGTCCCTGGTTTATTTTCATGTTCAAAGGCCATATCAACAGCACGTTTTACACCAAAACAAAATCCTGCTGTTTTTGCCACTATAATTTCCACTTTCCTATCCTCCTATAAACGTGCATTTAATAATCCAATAATTACTTCTACAATTTCATCAATAGTCATATAAGTTGTATCTAATTCAATTGCATCCTCAGCTTTTTTGAGAGGAGAGATTGTACGATGAGAGTCTTGAAAATCTCTTTCTCGAATTTCTGACATAAGTGTTTCTAAACAAGGTGTTTCACCTTTTTCTACATATTCCTTATAGCGTCTTTTTGCGCGTTCTTCTACTGAAGCAGTCAAAAATATTTTTAATGTAGCATCAGGTAGTACAACTGTACCTATATCACGTCCATCCATTACAAGGGAGGTACTTTCTGCCATTTCTTGTTGCATTCTTACAAGTGCTTCACGTACACTTTTATAAGTTGCTACCTTAGATGCAGCTGCAGCCACTTGATCATTACGAATTAAAAGACTCACATTCTCTTCATTCAAAAAAATCTGTTGTACCTCATTTTGGATACTTAATCTAAGCTGAATCTTGCCTACAACCTTTTCCACCTGTGCTTCTTCATTATAATCTATTCCTTGACACATGCAATAATAACCTACTGCACGGTACATAGCACCTGTATCAATATAAATACATGTTAGTTTTGTTGCTATCTGTTTTGCAATACTACTTTTCCCTGCTCCTGCAGGACCATCTATAGCTATTGAAAATGTTTTCATTACTTCTTTACTCCTTATTCACTAAATCCGGTCTTAAACCGACAGCTCTTCTTAAATATTGATGCTTGATATTACTTTTATTAAGATGAGGGGCCTTTACAAGAATATCCACTCTGATACACTGGCTCAGTGAATTAACAACATACATCTCTTGAAAGCACATAAGCGTTGCATCTGTAATCCCTAGCTGCCTTGCTGCTACTGCTGGATAAGCAGCATCTAAGTCTTTTGTACAACTAAAATGAAGTTGTATAAGTTCCTCATAGTTAAGTTCATTATTTTTTAAGATAGCTTCTAGCATTTCTTTTGTTGCCTCTAATATGGCTTCTCTTGTATTATCTTCGGCTGTAATAGCGCCACGTATACTTACTAGACTCATTTTATCCTCCCACATAGATGGTTAATCAAATTTTTCTTTTTGCTCCTCTTGAGGTACATTCCATAAATCACGTTCTGAGTCATCATACACCTCATACTCCACCCAAATATTCTCTAATTTTTCAAGACTTACAGAAATTTCATCCTTTTTACGCAAACTAATAGCTACAATAATCGCATTTATAATACTAAGTGGTGCTACTAAAGAATCTACGAATGAAACCATTTCACTACATCCAATAAGTGCATAATCTGAATAACCTGCAATTGGTGAAATATAGCTATCTGTAATTGCTATGACACTAGCCTTTTTGCCCTGTGCATATTCTAAGCATTTCATGACACGTTTTGAATAACGTGGGAAACTAATCCCAATCACTACATCCTTCTCATCAATACGGTGGATGGCTTCAAACATCTCACTAATACTATTCGTATTAATCACCTTAATATTATCAAAAATAATGTTAAGATAAAAGCCCAAGAAACTTGCAAGTCCAGCACAACTTCTTACACCCAATACATATATTGTTTTAGCCCCTATTATCTTTTCAATGGCTTGATTAAATGCTTCATTATCAATTTGCTCTCTTGTATAACGAATTTTTTCTTCATCCATCTGAAGTACACTTTTAAGTACTTCATTTGTATTAATACGATCTGTAGTCACCTCTAGACGTTGCATAGCCGTTAATTTGCTTTTCACTAACTCCTCAAGTGCATCTTGAAATTTTGGATATCCATCATACCCCAGTTCGTTTGCAAACCTAACAACTGTGGATTCACTTACCCCTACAATTGTTCCAAGCTTAGCAGCCGTTAAGAAAACAGCTTTTTCATAGTGATCTAATATATAATTAGCAATTAATTTCTGCCCTTTACTTAGCTTAGGCATATTTTTTCTAATCCTATGGATTAAATCATTCTTACTCATTTTATAAGTCCTTCCTTTACCTAATTGACTAGATAATACTTTAGTTTATTATACCATATCTTAACTACAAAATACATTAATACCCCTTTATTTTACATGGTTTTATACTGATAGCAAAGGGGCAACTAAAAGTTTAATCTCCTTTAGTTACCCCTTTAACCATTTTCAGTCATTCTTATTTAATTAATTTATACTGGATAAGCCCCATTTTTAACATCTGCTACCTGTATATCTACCTTAGTTTGTTGTGCCTCTCTATACTTAAAAAAGTCCATTGCTACTTGTGGGAACAATGCATAAGATAAAACATCTTCATCTTGTTGTTTATAAATAGCTATTTCTTTTTCTAATTTTTCTAATTCTGGTTCTATAAGGTCAGCTGGCCTACAAGTAATGCGTTTTTCATCACCAATGATTTGTTTAACAAATTCTTCAGAAATAGGTACTGGTGTTTGACCGTATTCCCCTCTTACAATTCCCTTTGATTCTTTTGAAACCATTTTGTAACGTTCTCCAGCTAATACATTCAACACAGCTTGTGTTCCCACAATTTGACTTGTAGGTGTAACAAGTGGTAAGTAGCCAAAATCTGCACGTACTTTAGGGATTTCTTTAAGTACCTCATCAAATTTATCCTCAGCCCCTTGTTGTTTAAGTTGGGATACAAGATTGGAAAGCATTCCTCCTGGCACTTGATAACGAAGTGTATTAATATCTACTTCTAGTACTTTTTGGCTTATTAGCCCACTTTCCAAATATTTTTGGCGAAGGGGTTTGAAATATTCTGTAATTTCATTTAAACTTTCTGGATCAATTCCTGTATCATAAGGTGTGCCTTGCAGCGTTTTAACAAGTACTTCTGTAGCTGGTTGTGAAGTTCCCATTGCCATTGGTGACATAGCTGTATCAATAATATCACACCCTGCTTCAATTGCCTTTAAATAAGTCATTGAAGCCACACCACTTGTATAATGCGTATGAAGTTGAATTGGCATATGAGGAACCGCTTCCTTTAAGGCCCCTACTAATTCTTCAGCAGCATATGGCACAAGTAATCCTGCCATATCTTTAATGCAGATAGAATTAGCACCCATTTCTTCAATACGTTTAGCGAGTTCTACATAGTAAGCCACTGTGTGTACATCACTAATAGTATATGAAATAGCTACTTGTGCATGACCTTTTTCTTTATTGGCTGCTTTTACAGCTGTTTGTAAGTTACGAAGGTCATTAAGAGCATCAAAAATACGAATATTACTAATACCATTTGCAATACTCTTTTGCACAAAATATTCTACTACATCATCTGCATAGTGGCGATAACCTAAAATATTTTGTCCTCTAAATAACATCTGAAGAGGGGTATTAGGTGCTGCATCTTTAATTTTGCGTAATCTTTCCCATGGATCTTCTTTTAAGAAACGAAGACAAGCATCAAATGTCGCTCCCCCCCATACTTCCATAGCTGAAAATCCTACTTTGTCCATTTTTGAAACAATAGGTAAAATTTCTTCTGTTGTCATTCTTGTTGCTATTAAGGATTGATGGGCATCACGAAGTGTTGTGTCCATGATTTTAACTGGTCTTGGATTAATATTTGCCATCTTATAACCTCCTATATATGTATATGCTCTTTTCTCATTTCATTAATGACCGTAAATAGATAATAAAATACCAGCTGCAATGGCTGAACCAATAACTCCTGCTACGTTTGGTCCCATAGCATGCATTAAAAGGAAGTTGCTTGGACATTCTTCTTGACCCACTTTTTGTGCCACACGTGCTGCCATTGGTACAGCAGATACCCCCGCAGCCCCAATAAGTGGATTAATTTTCTTGCCACTTGTGTAATACATCACTTTGCCAAAGAGTACACCACCTGCTGTACCTACACAAAAGGCACTAAGACCAAGAATAACTATCTTTATAGTTTCATAAGTAATAAAAGTATCCCCTGAGGTTGTTGCTCCAACAACTAACCCCAACATAATTGTAATCGCAGACATCATTCCATTACTTGCTACTTCCGCTAAACGGTTAGTACATCCTGCTTCTTTTAAGAGGTTTCCAAACATTAACATACCCACTAAAGTACCTGCTGAAGGCAATAGTAATGATACAATCACAGTAACAGCAATAGGGAAAACGATTTTTTCTACGCGAGATACCTGTCTTAATTGTTCCATCTTTACCATACGTTGTTCTTTTGTCGTAAGTACTTTCATAATAGGTGGTTGAATAACGGGTACTAATGCCATATAAGAGTAAGCTGCTACTGCAATTGGCCCTAATAAATGAGGTGCTAATTTAGTCGTCAAATATATAGCCGTAGGTCCATCTGCCCCTCCGATAATACCAATAGACGCTGCTTCACTAGGATCAAATCCTAAAAGTAGTGCGCCTAAAAAAGCAAAGAAAATACCTAACTGTGCAGCACCACCTAGTAATAAACTTTTGGGATTGGCAATCAGTGGTCCAAAATCTGTCATGGCACCAATACCTACAAAAATAAGTGGTGGAAAAATACCTAATTCCTTACCTAACCCAAGATAATCTAATAGACCACCATTGCCGTCTTTTAAGAATTCAAATACTTCCTTAGCGCCATGACCATTAAACATATGAATTTCTGTATTCGGAAGATTAACGAGTAGCATACCAAAAGCAATTGGAACTAATAATAAAGGTTCAAATCCTTTGGCAATAGCTAAATAAAGTAATACACATGCAACAGCAATCATTGCAATATATTTCCAACCACCATCATTGGTTAAAATAGTTGTAATTCCCATCTCGCTAATGAACTTCTGTATAGATGTTGCGAATTCATTAAACATAGAATGTTCCTCCTTCTTTTAAGTCGTTTGGAACTAGTTTAGTACCACAATAACATCGTTAGTTTCAACAGCTGTACCTGCTGATACATTGATAGCAGCTACAGTCCCTGCACTTGGTGCAAAAATTTCGTTTTCCATTTTCATTGCTTCAAGAATGGCTACTAAATCTCCCTCTTTTACACTTTGTCCTACTGACACTTTTACTTCTACAATTTTACCTGGCATTGGTGCAACAACTTTAGTACCATTAGCTACACCATTTGTTTGTGGTGCTGCTTGTGGTGCTACTGGTGTTGTATTTACTGGTGCTGTTACTACTTTTGTTACTTGTGGTACTTGCATCGTAGGTGTAAAGCTTCCACCTAATTCTTCTACTTCTACTTCATATGTATTTCCATTTACAGTTACTTGAAATTTTTTCATCATTAATGACCTCCTCAAATTAAAGTGCTTTTCTTTGAACTTTTCTAAGTGATTTCACTTGAAGTTGATCACTTGTTGTTCCCATACTTGCTGCAATGACTGCAGTAATAACTGCTATCAATTCAAGTTCATCTAGACTATTATGTTGTGCAACTAAACTTACTTCTTCTGTAGTAGTTACAACTTCAGCTTCTACATTTTTTGCCTTTTGTAGTTTATTTGTAAAAAAACCTACCACTTTACCTAATAAGAAGATGGCACCAATAAGTAATTCTAACATTACAAATACAACCAAAATACTAAGTATAAATGTAGGAATTCCTGCTAAAAAAGCGCTGATAACTTCATTCATCATTTTCACCTACCTTTAATGTTGGGTGCTAATCCACTTCTATCGTTCTTTAGTTATAAGTACTTCAAGTGCAGCAATAACGCGTTTACGTGTTGCTGCTGGTTCAATAATATCATCTACTAACCCTCTAGCTGCAGCTGCGTAAATACTTGTTTCTAGCACTTTATATTGTTCTGACTTCTCCATATACTCTTCATTAGATAAAGTGCCTTCACTTAATTCTTTTGCATAAATAATTTTCATAGCACTTTCTGTATTTAAACATGATACAGTAGCTGTTGGCCATGCATAAGTCATATCACAACCTAATACTTTGCTGTTCATAGCTATATAACTACTTCCAAATGCATGGTTAAGAATAATATTTATTTTTGGCACACTTGCTTGTGCAAATGCCTTTGTCATCTCACTACATGCTTTAATGATTCCTAGTTTTTCAGTTGAAACTGTAGAATTAAAACCTTCAATATCTGTAAGTGTTACAAGTGGAATATTATATGTATCACACATCTTCACAAATTGTGTTACTTTTTTAACACCTTTATAATCCATACGTGTTTCCATATTGGCAATGACACCTACAGTTCCACCATCCATACGAGCAAAAGCTGTTAAAACACTTTCACCATATGCTTCATTCAATACAAATAATTCTCCTGAATCAACTATAGAACTCGCAATCTCTTTTGTACTTTGCATACTAAAATCAAAACTATTAAGATTTGCATCCATACGATTGATATCATCTGTTACTTCATAAACTGGTCCCTCATTTCCACTATTTTGAGGCAAATAACCAAGCAAACGAATAATACTTGCAATTAAATCTTCTTCTTGGTCTGCAACAAAAGTTGCAAGTCCACTTTCCGCAAAATGTACACTTGCTGTTGCAATGGTATCAAAACTAGCCATTTTATCATCTAGTGTATTAGGACTATTTAAGAATACGCGTGCTGATTTATTACACATAAACACAAAATCAGATAAACCTGCAATAAACGCAGCTCCTCCTGCACAGTCACCTACAATGACCGCTATTTGAGGGATAATATCTGATGCTTGTACCATTTTTTCATAAATCAAGCCATAGCCTTCTAAAGCATCCACATTTTCCTGTAATCTTATCCCTACAGTATCTAAAAATCCAACTATAGGTGCACCTACCTTTAATGCTTCTTCATAAATTCTAACTATCTTTTTTGCATGCATTTCGCCTAATGCACCACCTAAAACACTTGCATCTTGGCTATACACATAAACAGGATTGCCATTAACTGTACCATAACCAGTTACAACCCCATCAGCTAGTGTTTCATTGTTACTCATGTTAAAAGCAGTACTTCTGCTTTTCATGAAAGCACCTACTTCTACAAAGCTATTTTCATCTAGTAATGTGCTAATACGTTCTCTTGCTGTTAATTTCCCTTGTGCAAGAGCTAGTTTTTTAGCAGCCTCATTACTTGCTGCGATTGTAGTGGCCCTACGAGATTCTAATTCAGATAATTTTTCTAAAGTGCTCATCTGGTACCCTCCATAAAAAAATATTTATAACAAAGTGTAAAAATCGCCATTTATATTTTACTAAACTAACAAGCAATATTCAAGTAAAATATGGAATTTTGTTATTTATTACCGAAACATAGTTTTTTTATTAATTTAACCAATAGTCTTTTTATACTAAATACATTAAATTAACACTTTTTTCTTGATTCTTACACATTCTTAACAAGATATGCAATAAAACTTCTTCAATATTTTAAATTAATTTCAAAATTTTCTATATTAATTGTATCTTATTTACCTAATAAATAATGCATTAAAATGAACTGACCCCAATAAGTTCGATTTTTAAGTCTAACTTATTGGGGTCAATTCACATCTTTGTTTTTAATGTACTATTTTTTAAACTTCTTCTTTCATAGCAATTTGCTTTAGATAGTTAATTTCTTTTGGCGTTAATGGACGATATTCTCCAAGTTTAAGACATCCTAATTCAATATCCCCTATAGAAATTCTTTTTAACTGCACGACTGAGCACTTAACCGCTTCACACATTTTTCTGATTTGTCGATTACGTCCCTCATGAATTGTAATTCTAAGCCATGTATGCTTTTCAGTTTCTTTTACCACGTCTACTTCTGCTGGATAAGTTTTACGATAATCAATTACAACACCTTGGCGCAACATATTTAAACTACGTTCACTGATCTTCCCACTCACCTTAACCTCGTAAGACTTATTCACATGATACTTAGGATGTGTAAGTCCATAAGTGAGCTCACCATCATTTGTAAGTAGTAATAATCCCGAAGTATTATAATCTAATCTTCCTACTGGAAATATTCTTACTTTAACATTTTTCATTAGGTCTAATACTGTTTGCCTACCCCTTTCATCATGCACTGTTGTTACACAACCTACAGGCTTATTAAGCATGTAATATACATATTTTTCTTCTAATTGTATACGCTTATGATTATAGTATACTTCATCGCCTTCTTTTACCTGTGTTCCTAGTTCTTGTACAACTTGACCATTAACAGATACTTTGCCTTCCAAGATCAATTCTTCACATTTTCTTCTAGATGCAACACCACAGTTTGCTAAATACTTTTGTAATCTCATAATACCCCTTCTTTATTTATACATTCATTTTAGCCAATACCTAATATAATCAAATATCGTTGCTTTAGGTACTTCTTCACCTGCCACAAGAGGTGCTTTGGCCAGAATAACACCTTCACAAATCACTTGTATTTCTCCTACTGTATCACCTTTATGGATAGGTGCTATCATTTTACAAGGTACGACCTTTTTAATATAGACATTTAACTTTTCAGTATCTGTTAAAGGCAAAGTTACCTTTTTTTCACAATCTATCGTTAAGTCTTTTATAGTTGACTTCTCGATACTGACTTGTGCTACGTTTTTTTTGGATTCAATGAGGGTATACTTTTTATAATGGCTAAACCCATAATTCATCATATTAATAACATCTGTATATTTTTGTGTTTTTCCAGCACTTCCCCATCCTGATCCAAGTGCTGCGCCTACAAGTTGCATATCATTTCTATAAGCAGCTCCCACAAAGCAATGACCTGCTTTACTTGTAAAACCAGTCTTTACACCATTTGCACCTTCATATGAATAAAAAAAACGATTTTTATTTTGCAATCCATAATTTCGACTTCCTTCAGTAGGCATCGTAGGAATTTCAATAGTTGCTGTAGTAACAATTCTAACAAACTCCGGATTATGAAGGGCATAAGCTCCAATTAAGGCCATATCATATGCACTAGCATAATGTCCTTCTGCATCTAGTCCATTAGGTGTTTTAAATGCAGTAGACTCTGCGCCTATTGCCTTTGCTTTTTCCGTCATCTGTTCACAAAATGATTCTACTGAACCTCCTATATGTTCTGCTATAGCAATTGCCGCATCATTGTCAGATTGTAGCATTAATGCATATAGCAAATCACCTAATCTTTGTTTTTCTCCTGGTTTTAAATGAAGTTTAACAGGTTGAGCACTACTTGCTCTTTTAGATATAGTTACAATATCATCTAACTTTCCTTTTTCTAATGCAAGTATACATGTCATTATTTTAGTCGTACTTGCCATAGCTAAGGGCTCATGACCATTTTTCTCATAAAGCACACGACCACTTTCTTGTTCAATTAAAACCGCACTTTTGGCACGCACTTTAGGGACTGTATCACTACCATAACATACAACGTTCATAAACATATTGCCTATTAATATAAAGGGAATTATTATCTTCCTTTTCATGCCTTCACTCCTCTATTGCACTTAAGCACTCCATGTTGTCTCACTCTAAATCTTCCCTTATATTCTAGTCTTTATGCATCTAACAGTAGCTAACTACTCACCTTCTATTGCGATTTGCTTATTCTCAGCTATCATCTCATGATCTTCGTAATAATTCATTTCTTCTCTTACTTCTTCTTTAAACTTTTCTAAGAGTTCTTCCTTGATTTTAGGAAGTTCTTCTAAGTTCTTAAATCCAAAATGACGTAAAAACTCATTAGTTGTCCCAAATAATATAGGTCGCCCTATAACATTTAATCTTCCAACCTCTTCGATGAGACCATATTCAATAAGTCTACTTATCGCATGTTCACACCTTACTCCTCGTATATCTTCTATTTGTGTTCGTGTGATAGGTTGTGAATAAGCTACAATTGCCAATGTTTCAATAAGTGCCTGCGTCAAAAGATTTTTTACAGGTTTTTGCCTATACAGTTGAATCATTTCTGTATGTTTGGGCGAAGTACACATTTGATAACCATCATCTACTTCGATAATTTCAATTCCACTATTACTTTTTCCATAATACTCATTTAGTCCGTTAATAGCCATATGAATAGAAAAAGCTTCTGTATTACATATTTCACATAGTCTTTTCTGCGAGATAATATCTCCTGCATAAAAAAGCAGGGCTTCAATACTACTTTCAAGCTCTGACTTCTTCATCTTCTATTCCTCCTTTTATAACAATATCACCTTGTGGCTCTTCTTGTAGTACTGTTACTTCTTTTTTATGAATAAGTTCTAATAAAGCCATAAATGTAACAATTAATTCTATTTTAGGCATTTGTGGTTTGCAAATAGTAAAAAAGGTAGTTTTCCCTTCTAATGCAATCAGATTACGAATATACATACTCTTCTGCTGAATAGTATAAGTATCTTTTTTTAAGATTTGATGATCAATTTTTCGCTCTTCTTTGTCATGCTGTTCCCATTCTTTTTGTTTCATGAGTTGTTCAAACGTATCGTACAATAATTTTAAGGTTACATTCTCCAAAATACTATCATAATTCATAACACTATCAGGAATGTCAATAGCAGCAGGTTTATTTCTAAAACAATATTGACTGCTTTCTCCTTGACATGCACTTAACTTTTCTGATACATATTTGACCTTTTTATATTCTAGTAACTTCCTTACCAATTCTTCTCTTGGATCTTCTTCTGCTTCCTCTCCTATTTTTGTATGTTTAGGAAGTAACATACGTGACTTAATATAAAGTAATGTAGCAGCCATTACAATAAAATCACTCATCTGATCTAATTCTACTTCTTCTGCCTCTTCTAAATACATCATATATTGATCTGTAATAGCAGAAATTTCTATATCATAAATATTCATTTTATTTTTATCAATCAAATAAAGTAATAAATCTAACGGACCTTCAAAATCCTGTAATTTAAACAATACAGCCACTTAAGGAGCCTCCTGTCAACTTTTGTTATATACTAAGTGTATCTGCTTGTCACTATTTATGCAAGTATAAAATAACGGCTCTAAACATGTCATTACTATATTTTCCTAATCAGTATAATAGAAAAAGTCATAACTAACACCTATGATACATTAGGCTAGTTATGACTGTTTGAACCGTTTATGATAATACCCCTTTAAATGATCTACTTAGATAACTTAAAAAAGCGCTTACACATATAGGGAATCATTTGTTTAATAGTTGCTTTTTGAACATCAGTTGCCGATATAAGCTGTCCTTTACCTACTTCAACCCCATCTAAATAATAGGTAATCTCCCCTATCACACTTCCTTTAACAATAGGTGCTACAAGAGGCTCCTTATAATTCACTTGATAAGTTAACTCACTATTTGTATTACTCTTAGGTACTACAAAAGCCTTTGTTTCTTGAGTTGCAACATTAATTTTAGTAATATTACCTTTTTTAACAGGTGTTTCATCTATAATAGTTCCTATTGCTGGTCCTACCTTTACTTTATAGTTTGCAAAACCATAATCTAAAAGTTGCCCAGCTTCTCGAAAACGTGTCTTACCGTCGGCCGCTCCCATAATAACAGCAATAAGTCCCATATTATCCCTTGTAGCTGTAGCACTCACACAATGTTTTGCCTCTGGCGTATATCCTGTTTTAAGTCCAGTAGTCCCTTTATACCACTTCAGCATTTTATTTGTATTAGACAAACCAAACTCTGATTCACCTCGTCTTGTTTTATGAGTAATGGTATCCATCCATGTTGTTAAAGTCTTTGTAATCTCTGGATGACCATTGATAAGTGCTCTAGACATTAATGCAATATCTCTCGCTGTAGATACATGTCCATCTATATGAAGTCCACAAGCATTCTTAAAAACAGTATGTGTCATACCCAATTCTTTTGCCCTTTTATTCATCAACTCCACAAATTGTTCTTCACTTCCTGCAATATACTCACTCATTGCAACTGCAGCATCATTAGCAGAAGCTATACAAATACATTTTACAAGGTCTCTTACAGTTTGCTCTTCACCAGGTTCCATAAATACTTGTGAACCACCCATATGTGCAGCATGCTCACTAATTGTTACTTTGTCTTCCCAATTAATCTTACCTGTATCTATTGCCTCATTAATAAGCAATAGTGTCATAATTTTAGTAATACTGGCAGGTGGCAAAGGTTCATCTGCATTACGCTCTAATAATACCTTTCCACTTGACTCTTCCATGAGTATATAACTTCTAGCTGTTGTCGCTAAACTTTGACTATTTGCCTTCTGAGGTGTAGATGCTGCAAAAACCTGAGAAGAGCATATCACAATAAGTAATAAAAAGATAACTCCTGCACGTCTACTTTTCATAACTGTCCTCCTTATAATTCCTTTGCCCATAGTATTTGTAATTCTATACAATTTATACCTATGGCCGTTATAAGAAAACAGCCTTGTTTATCTAATGAATAATATCGTAAATCAAAATAGGTTTTTCTACTTTTTCTTTGCTTATTTCATAGGCTTGTTCTAAAATTTCAACTGCAGTTTGATACTTCTCTTCATTATTATAATAAAGGGTTGCAACAGGTGTTTTTTCTTCTATTTTATCTCCTATTTTTTTATGAATAATAAGCCCAACAGCTAAGTCAATGTTGCTCTCCTTTGTTTCTCTTCCTGCACCTAAAACAAGAGCTGCACGGCCCACTGCTTCTGCATCAATAGCTTTAACATATCCCTCTTTCTCTTCTAGATAAACCTCTTTATGATATTTAGCTTGTGGTAAACGGCTTAAATCATCTACAGCTTTTTCATCTCCTCCTTGCAAACGAATCCACTCTTTCAATTTATCAATAGCTGCACCTGTACTGAGTAGGTGCTGTACTTCTTTTTTAGCACTTTCTATATCGTTTGATACCCCGGCTAATACAAGCATTTGACTAGCTAAGGTAAGTGTTAATAAAGTTAAATCTTCTGGCCCATTCCCATTGAGTGTATCAATAGCCTCTATGACTTCTAATGCATTACCCACTGCATATCCTAGAGGTTGATTCATATCAGAAATAACCGCCATTGTTTGACGTCCAATATGATTTCCAATGTCCACCATAGCTTGACCTAATGCTTTAGCATCCTCTAAATTTTTCATAAAAGCCCCAGTCCCACATTTTACATCAAGACAAATAGCATCTGCACCAGAAGCAATTTTCTTAGACATAATTGAACTAGCAATCAGTGACATATTATCAACAGTGGCTGTCACATCTCTAAGAGCATATAGTTTTTTATCTGCTGGAGCTAACTCTCCACTTTGTCCAACTACTGCAATATGGTGATGATTTACATTTTCAAAAAACTGCTCTTCTGTTAATTCTACTTTAAAGCCTTTAAAAGATTCTAATTTATCAATAGTTCCCCCTGTATGTCCAAGCCCACGCCCTGACATTTTAGCAACTTTAGCACCTGCTGCTGCTACAAGAGGCGCTAATACAATAGTTGTTTTGTCCCCTACGCCACCAGTACTATGCTTATCCACTTTTATACCATCAATGGGTGATAAATCTATTTGATCGCCACTTCTAACCATTGCCATGGTTAAATGTGCTGTTTCTTCTAATGTCATTCCTTGAAAATAAATAGCCATTAATAATGCTGATATCTGATAATCTGGTATTTCACCCTTTGTGTAACCATTGATTACAAAATCTATTTCTTCTTGTGAGAGAGATAGACCTCTTTTTTTGTGATCAATAATGTCATACATTCTCATTTTATCGTTCCTCCTACAACTTTATTTACACACTTCTTTTAAAAAACTTTCACCAATTTTTAGTTGTGGAAGTTCAAATAATTCACATAGAGTTTGGCCTATATCAGCAAAACTCTTTCTAGTACCTAAATCTACCCCTGCTTTAATATCATGACCAATTACTAATAAAGGCACATATTCTCTTGTATGATCTGTTCCTGGAGCTGTTGGATCGCAACCATGATCTGCAGTAATAATTAAAATATCTTCTTCTTTTAAAGCATCTACAATTTGGGGTAATGCTTGATCAAAAGCTTCTAACCCTTTTCCATAACTTGAAGGATCATTACGATGTCCCCATTTCATATCAAAATCTACTAAGTTGGTAAAAATAAGTCCTTCTTGATATTTATCCATACATTCTAATGTAGCAGCTATACCATTCTCATTATCCTTCGTATGAATAGCTGTTGTAATGCCTTGCCCATTAAAAATATCTTTAATCTTTCCTACTGCAATAACAGGTACTCCTTTTTCCTTACAGTAAGACAATAGATTAGGCTGAGGTGGACATACTGCATAATCATGTCTGTTAGATGTACGTGTAAATGCTCCTACTTCACCTGTAAATGGCCTTGCAATCACACGAGCTACTTCATGATCACCTTTTAATAATTCACGCGCAATCTCACACATTTCATATAGTTCTTCTAGCGGAATAATGGATTCATGAGCAGCAATTTGAAAGACACTATCTGCAGAAGTATAAATAATGGGTTTTCCTGTTTTTACATGTTCTTCTCCTAGTTCTTCAATAATTGCTGTTCCTGAAGCTGTACAGTTACCTAAAGTACCTCTCCCTATCTTATGCTCAAAAGCCTCCATAATTTCTTTAGGAAAACCATCTGGATAAGTTGGAAATGGTACTTCTGTATAAATACCTATCATTTCCCAATGTCCAGTTGTTGTATCTTTTCCTTTTGATAATTCACCCATTCTCGCAAAACTTCCTTGAGGTGCTTTACATACTGGAAGAGCTTTCATTCCTTCTATATTTCCTAATCCATACGCAATCATATGTTCTAATTGTAATCCATTACAGTGTTCATAAACATGGGCAATTGTATTGACATCCCCATCACCATATAGTTTTGAATCAGGCATTGCTCCCATTCCCACGCTGTCTAAGACTATCCATATTGCTCTTTTCATCTATTTACCCTCCTAATTCTTAAGTGTCTATTTAGATTTTCTAATAGTATCACCCAACATAATATTTATTAATTCTTATTGTACCATATCCCATAAAAAAATTGCACAAAAAAAAGAGCAAAATTGCTCTAGTTTTTTATGCACGTGGGTGCGATTTTTGATAAACATCCATTAATTCTTCTGTTTCCTTGTTTAAATGCATATAAACTTGGGTTGTAGAAATATCTGAATGCCCTAACATCTGTTGTACCGACTTTAAATTTGCTCCATTTTGTACAAGATGCGCAGCAAAAGAATGTCTCAGCATATGAGGTGTAATTTCTCCTTGAATATGTGCTGAGTTAGCATATGTTTTTAAAATCTTCCAAAACCCTTGCCTTGTCATAGGATATCCATTACAATTCACGAATACCGTTTTA
The DNA here is from genome assembly GCA_023436395.1 of Bacillota bacterium. Lineage (GTDB taxonomy): Bacteria > Bacillota > Clostridia > Lachnospirales > Cellulosilyticaceae > Cellulosilyticum. Next base: position 23,389 of record JAEZJJ010000108.1, read on the forward strand.
TCTGCTGCACTTCTAATTAAAATATGTCTTACTTCTCCTAAATAGGTATTCAATGCTGAAATAGCCGATTTACCAATAGGAATCGTTCTTTCCTTCTGTGCATCTCTACATATGATATAACCTTGTTGTAAATTAATATCTGTTGTTTTGAGTGATATCAATTCGGATACACGTATACCTGTTGCATAAAGTAATTCTAACATAGCACGATCACGAATCCCCTTTGTATCCTTTTTATTCGGTTGCTCAAGTAGAGAACTTATTTGCTCTTGTGTTAAAATACGTGGTACTTTCTTTTCAATCTTTGGTAATGCAATTAATCTTGCTGGATTTTCACTTAACAACTGTTCTTTTACAAGATATTGACAAAAAGCACGAATAGATGCTAACGTACGAGAAATTGTTGCTGTAGATTTCCCTCCATCTTTCATATGTTCTAAATAAACTCTTAATTGCTGGTCAGTCAAAGACTGAACCTCTATTTTCCCCATTTTTTCAACATAACGAACGAAATATTTTAAATCTCTTTCATACGACTGGACTGTATTACCTGAAGCACGTTTAATATGCTTTAAATAATACAAAAATGACGTAATATACTCCTCCATAGCAATTCCCCTTTAACACAACATATTCTCATGCCATATAGTATTTTATTTTATTATAACTAAAACGGCATTTAATGTCTATATTATTTAATTTTTATGTATAATTTTTAAATTATAAATAATTATACCATAAATTTTTTTATTATTTACAATATTTTATCATTTTATCTTATTTTTTATTCAAAATAAAACAACTTATACTTTTAAAATCTATCAAGTATAAGTTGTCTAATACTAAATTAATTTTTATTTATTTTTACTCACTAAGCGTACCACATTTTCATCATCAACCTCTGATAAACGCACTTGAACAATCTCTTTCTTTGAAGTAGGAATATTTTTTCCCACAAAATCTGGTCTAATGGGAAGTTCTCTATGTCCACGATCGATAAGTGTAGCCAATTTAATAAAACTTGGTCTTCCTATGTCCATTAAGGCATCCATTGCTGCACGCACAGTTCTACCAGTAAAAATAACATCATCTACTAAAATAACGCCCTTACCATTAATATTTGAGGTGATTGCATGTGCTTCTGTAAAAGGTTGGTCGAACTTCTTTTCTAAATCATCTCTGTAAAAAGTAATATTAATACGCTCTACAGGCACAACACTATTTTCTATCATTCTAATCTTATCAGATAAAACCTTGGCGAGTGGTACTCCTCTTGTCTCTATCCCTATTAAAACAAGATCCTTCGCACCTTTATTAGCCTCTATAATTTCGTGAGCTATTCGAGTAAGCGCACGATTTATTGCTGCCTCATCCATCAAAATCTTTATTTCATCCATGATAACTTCCATCCTTCTATTTGTTATTAGTTCGGTGCATTTCATCTATTATTCCCTACATCTTTATTGTCTAGACGCAAAAAAGAGACCTTAACCGAAAGGTCTCTGAGTATCACACATCACTTGCCATTCATTATGACGTTACATCTTTGTGCATCCTTATTAGCCTCTCGTGCTAGTTTAAAGGAATATGATTTGATTTATTCTCTCATAATTTTCTTAGCTTGTCAATTACTCTCAAAAAATACTCCGGTAATTCACTTTCAAAATACATCTGTTCTTGGGTAATAGGATGTATAAAACCTAATACCTTTGCATGAAGCATTTGTTTATCTAATCCAAAGGGATTTTTCATTGGCCCATATACAGGGTCACCTAAAAGTGGATGTCCTATATATTTCATATGGACACGTATTTGGTGTGTTCTTCCTGTATGGAGCGTAAGTTCTACATAAGTAAAGTGCTTAAATCGTTCTAAGACTTTATAATCTGTTTTTGCATAACGTCCCTCTTTAACAATCGCCATCTTCTTACGATCTTGAGGTGAACGTCCTATGGGTTGTTCAATAGTTCCTTCATCTTCTTTAAACCCCCCATGTACAATTGCGTGATATTTTCTTATAATATGGTGATCCTTTAATAATTCAGATAATCCTAAATGGGTTTTATCATTTTTTGCAATCATTAATAACCCAGAAGTATCCTTATCAATACGATGAACAATCCCTGGTCTAATCTCACCATTTATTCCTGATAATTTATCTTTACAATGATAGAGTAGGCCATTTACTAAAGTTCCTGAATAATTGCCTGGAGCAGGATGAACTACCATATCTTGTGGCTTGTTAACAATCATCAAATGATCATCTTCATAAACAATTTCAATAGCTATAGGCTCAGGTACAATGTCAACTTCGATAGGATCATTAATGGTAATAACAATCTTATCATTTGATTTCACCTGATATTTACTACTCACTTCTTTCTCATTCACTAAAACACCTTTTTTTTCAATTTGTTTTTGTATAAAGGAACGTGTATAATCAGGCAATAAATCTGCTAAATACTTATCAAGTCTTCCTTTTTCTTCTTCTCCTACAACATGTTCAATCTTTTCTGCCATTCATTCGTTTCCTCTTCTATCTTTTACTTTTCTAATTTCTTTTTATCTTCTAAGTCTCCAAATAATAAAACTAACATTAATAACCCCACACCTACTACTACAAGTATATCTGCTATATTAAATACTGGAAAATTAATAAGTATAAAATACAGGAAGTCTCGTACATATCCTAAGCATACTCTATCAATAAGATTTCCAATTGCTCCACTAATAATAAGTATAAAAGCAACTCTCCCCCAATTTCCCCATTTTGTTTGAGGTAAAGTTCTGATATACATAATCATCCCAATAATAATAACACTTGTAACAATAATTAGTATACCCTGTTTTCCACTTAACATGCCCCAAGCAGCTCCTGTATTAGGTGTATAGTGCAAATGAAAAACATTAGGCCAAAGTTGTATATCTGCTATACCACTCATTGTTCCATTTCCAGCTGCAAGTGTTGCTACTGCCCATAGTTTTGTTAATTGGTCTATTCCGACTAAAATAATGACTGTAAGTATTGCTATAATGATCATCATTTCCTCCTTATATTTACTAGAAAAAAACGTGCTTTTAAGCACGTTTTTACATTTTATTTTATCATTTAATGTACTTTTCCATAATACTTGTCATCTTCATTCAATCATGCTTTTTTCTGTAATAAAGAAGATATCTCATCTTCGCTAATTGGTAAATATTCTTTGGTATAGCTATCTTCTTCTTCTTCCTCTGATTGAACTTTGCTCACTCCCTCAACTGTTTCTTTTTCAATAGTTGCAAAAGCTTGTACAAGGTCATCTTGGGCAATTGTTGCTCTGGAATCGCCTTGTTCTAAAAGTTCCATTTGTGACTGAAGTAATTGTTTAAACTGGGCTTTATAAGATAAATATTGTCTTTTAATATCTTCAACCTTTTGACCAAGTTCAAAAGCTTCCTGTCTACCTTGTTCTACAATTCGACTTACTCGCTCTTCTGCTAAGTGAGTCATTTTTTCTGATCTTTGCTCAGCTTCCTTCTTAATTTGCTCTGCCTTCTCATAAGCTGCACTTTTCGTATCTTGGGCCGTTTTATCTGCAAGCACTAATACGTTTTGTATAGTAGATTCCATAGAACGATAATACTGGATACTTTCATTTAACACATTAATTTTATCTTTTAAAGCATAATTCTCATTGATGACTTCTTGATAACTTTTTAATACTTCATCTAAAAAATCATTCACTTCTTCAATGTGATAGCCACCTATCTTACTCTTTTTAAATTCTTTGTTTTGAATATCTACTGGTGATAACATATTGTTACTCCCCCTATACATATTTTTCTATTGTAATATGAAATCTATCCTTCTTTGTTAATCCACCCACTTGTTTTAATCGCATTTTACCATAACCTCTTACTGTAATAGTATCTCCCACTTTAACAAGTTGTTTAGTTGTACTTGTTATACCATTACATTTAACACGCTTAGCTTCAATAAGTTTAGTTATATTTCCTCTTGATAACCCAAATCCTGTTGCAGCCACCGCATCTACTCTTAAAGAAGCCACAGTAGTCTCAAAAATTCTCACTTGTGGTGGATCAATGTGTAAATCAGAAAAAGAAATAATTTGACTCTCTATACTTTGGTATTTTGAAATACTTGTTAAACAGCTGCTAATATAAGGGACCATATTCTCTTCTACAATAATGTATGCACCAAAAGGTTTCAGAATAATATCTCCTATAGTCTCTCTTTCAATACCTAAACCCAGTAATGCCCCTAAGTAATCTCGATGTGTTAGAGCTTTTCCAATTCCTGTCTTTACTGTTATCCTTAATGCCATTATAGGAAAATCTTCTTGTTGTATCTCATAAGGAGAAATACCTAAAATTTGTCTTTCTGAAGCATCAAACCCACCATAAAAATAACATCTCTGTCTTGTATACTGATCAATATATCTCTCTAACATACTAGAGATCCAGTCCTTATTATAAAAATGCGTAAAAAGCGGTCTATATTGTTCCTCCGAACGCTTACTATACTCTAGTACAGTTTTGACAAAACGTTTTTCATCAATATCTACTATATGATTTAATGTTTGTCTCATTCTTTTCTATATAGTAGGTGGAAATACACTACGTTGTTTTAATTTTTCTGGATTAATATTGACATGCTCAGGTGCAAAAATAAAAATGTAATCTGTTACTTTTTCTACTGTTCCATTTAGGGCACAACATGCTCCTGTTAAATAGTCAACTGCACGTTGCATTTCATGAGAAGCTAATTTTTCCATATTCACAATAATAGGTTTCTTATTTTTAATATAACCACAGATTTCACCTGTCATATCGTAACTTAACATTGTAAAATTAAGTAATTCCATGCGGTTAGGTTGATTAAGTGATACTACTTTTGGCATATTCATTGGTGGAGCATATGATTGATGCATTACATTTCTATTCACTTGCTCTACTTCTTGTTCCATTTCCTCTAATTCATCTTCATCAAACTCATCTTCTGGTATAAAAATATTTTTAAATTTTGACATAAAGCCACTCATTTGTAATTCCTCCCAAAAATTATTTTGTGTAATCTCTATTTCCAAAAATAGCTGTTCCAATTCGCACCATTGTAGCACCTTCTTCTATAGCTATCTTATAGTCATTGCTCATTCCCATTGATAGAATATCACTACTTATATTATCAAACTTTTGCTTTTGTATGTCAACCGATAAATCATAAAGTTTCCTAAATATGGGTCTATTTTCTTCAGGATCTTCTACAAAAGGAGCTACCGTCATCAATCCACGTACTCTAATATTTTTAAGCCTAGCTAATTGTGACATAACTGGTAAAACTTCTTCTATTAAAAACCCATGTTTAGAAGGTTCCTCAGCAACATTCACCTCTATTAAAACATCTGTTACGCAGCCATTCTTGGCAGATTGTTTATTAATCTCTTCTGCTAATTTTAATCGGTCTACAGAATGAATGAGTGCTGTTTTTCCTATAATATATTTTATTTTATTTGTCTGCAAATAACCAATAAAATGCCAATGGACCGGTTCTTTAATTTGTTCAATCTTTTGTATTAGCTCTTGCACGTGATTTTCACCGAAATCCTTGTGTCCTAAAGCCATTACTTCTTGTACTGCCTGAGCAGGATATGTTTTTGAAACTGCTATTAAAGTGATATCTTCAGCAACTCTACCACTCTTTTTAGCTGCCTCCCCAATTTCTTTTCTTATTTGTTCAAGTTTTTCTTTCATTTTACCCTCACCTTTATTACTCATTTTGAATACTCATATCTGTTAAAAGTTGCTCCAATTTTATTCCTTTTGGATTTGAAATCATTTTATCCATTTCTTTTAATTGTGTATTTCCGCCATATTTTACAATAGCATATTCTCCACTTATCATTTCCACTTCTATAGTTTTAAACTCAGCTATTTTTCCATTAATCACATAAACACCTTGTTTAGTCTCTATGTCCGTTACTTGATAGGTATTGCCTGTTTCAGGCTCAACAATTATATTATTAACCTGTATACTATTTGCTTGTACAATATCCTGTCTAATATAACTATCTTCTTCCTTTTGGTACTGTACTTTAATAGGTACAAATTCTGTCACTTCTCCAGTTTTTCGATAAACACCTAATTGACCTTCTTTTTCTACACAATATACACTTGGAATCTTAAGCATGTTTTGTTCTACAATAGCTTGTTTAGGAATCTTAAGGCCTGTGACATTTTTATTCCCAATTGTAAAATCTATAGTTCTTAAATCTAAGAAGTCACTGATTTGATCATTAGTTTCAAACACTAACCGGATACGTTTATCTTCCTCATTCTGTTTAGAAATTAATTTAAAATTGACTTGTTTATTAGTAGTGCCAGTAAAATCTAAATAATAACTTTGCCCTTCTTTAAAATCTTCTTCCTCTGACAAATCAATATAACTTATAATGTACCATTTATTATCTAGAATTATTTTATAAATTGGTTCCTCTTTAGCCACAGTATTTTTATTGTGATAGTTGAGCTTAGACCCCTTAATAATACTATTATATTTTTCATAGTCTATCTTCTCCAGTAATTCTGATACATTTACCACTTCTTGCCCATCTACTTTGTATGAAATAATACCAGCTTGTGGTGCTGTTTTTCCTAAATGGTACTGATTAATATTGGCTTCAATTTCTGTCTTTAAATCTGCAATATTTTGTTTTTGTTCTTTCTGTTCTTGAGTATAAATGGCTGTACGCTTATTAATATTTTGATCCAATTGTCCACGTAAGGTATATACAAAGTGGGTTGTATTATCATAGCGATTATCATAAAACATTTCTAGATTGGTTTTTACATCTTCATTTAAATTATATATTTGATCTTGATAATACGAAATTTCTTTACGATCTTCTGCTTTTTGATAAATTTGCTCATCGACTTCATTCTGTACCTTAGTAGATTGGGCTAGCTGTTGCTCATCCACTAAAACATAGACCAAACCATCTTTTTTTACTTTCTCTCCTTCTGAAACAACATATTGAATAGTTCCCTCATCTTCACTATAAATGACTTGTTCATTTCTCAAAATAATCCCACTCAAACTTATAGAATTATCTACCGTTCCAGTCTTTACAATTTGATAAGACACCTTAGGCTTTTCAAGCATATCTTTTAATTGTATCATTCCCCATACACCCAAAGTAGTCATCGCCATAGTCATTGCAACACGTAAAACAAATCGTCGTTTCCTTCTTTTTTTCATTCTTTGAATTTGTGCCTTGGTCAGTTTATTACTTTTCCTTAATGTTTCTCTTCTCTTTTGTGGTGATATAGACTCTTGTGGTATTTGTCTATTTTCCGTACTACCATGTCCTAAAGAATAAGATTGTCCATCCCTAACTTCATAACTAGAGCGATAAGAATTAGTATATGGTGTTTGTTGTGATAGTATCTTTTTCTGTGTTGTATTTTCTAATTCAGATACTTTATTTCTTTTTTTACTGTTACTATTTACTCTATTGTTATTAGAATTCTTCTTTTTTCTCGTTGCTATATCCTTGATTTCTGTATGTGTATTATATGTAGAACTTATACGAGTTTGAACTGAACTATTATTGGCATAAGGATTAAAATAACTTCCTTGCTGAGAGGGAGCTATTTGCCCTTGAAAGGTCATCTTGTTCTTATTACTTTGTTTTATTTGCTTCATATTACTACTTTTTTTCATTCGTTCACTTCCAATTCTATCCTTAATACTTATCATGATATAATGTAATAGCTTATCTTGCAAGCTATTACCTAAAATTTGTGAACAAAAAAAAGGCACTTTAAGTGCCTCTTTTAAAGAAGGATGCAAATTAAACCACCATTTCCTTCATTAATTATTTTTTGTAATGTTTCTTGAAGTTTTTGCTGTGCATCTTCAGGCATTCTATATAACTTATTTTGTAATCCTTCATTGACTAGTTCATGAAGGGATTTTCCAAAAATATTAGATTCCCATATTTTTGTAGGATCTGTTTCAAATTCACTTAATATATTATTGATTAAATCTTCACTTTGCTTTTCCGTTCCTACAATTGGTGCTACTTCTGTTTGAATATTAGCCCTAATAATATGATAACTTGGCGCACTTGCTCTTAGTTTAACACCAAATCGATTACCTTGCTTAATAATCTCTGGTTCTTCTAGCTTCAACTCATCAAAAACTGGACTTACTACACCATATCCTTTTTCTTTAACTTCATTCATGGCATAAGCTACTTTATCATATTCTTTCTTAGTTGTTGCTAACTCTTTAATTAATTTCATTAATTCATGATCTCCATGAATTTCCATCCCTGTCGTTTCTGATAATACACGATAGAAAAGTTCATCGGTTGTATTGACATCAATCTTTACAACCCCTTCACCCAACTGTATCTTCTCTAAATATACATTCTTAATAAAATCCAGTCCACGAAGTTCATTAGTCACATCTTTAATTTGTCTAATATTTTCTACATTAATCATTTGTTCTTTTACACAATCAATCCATGCCTTTTTAACCCAGTGTTCATTATCTAAAGTTTCTACCCACTTAGGTAACATAAATTGTATTTCATTAAGCGGAAATTCATATAAAATCTTTTCTAAAATTTGATGAATATCTTCTGTTTTCATTTGAGCAATATCCATAGGTACTACCGGCACATCATACTCTCTTGAAAGAGCATTAGTTGCTTCAATAACTTCTACATCAAATGGTTTCTTTGTATTATAAATGACAACAAATGGTTTCCCTAAACGTTTTAATTCATTGATAGCACGTTGCTCTCCTTCTATGTAACTATTTCTAGAAATATCAGTAAAACTTCCATCTGTAGTTACCACAATACCAATCGTAGAATGGTCATTAATGACTTTCTTTGTCCCTAGCTCTGCCGCCTGTGCAAATGGAATCTCTTCCTCAAACCAAGGCGTCTTTACCATACGAGGTACATTGTTATATAAGTGTCCTTCTGCTTCTGGCACAATATAACCTACGCAGTCAATCATACGTACTTTGACTTCAAAGTCTCCACCAATAGTAATCCCAATAGCTTCATTTGGAATAAATTTGGGCTCAGTTGTTGTAATCACTTTGCCGTCTCCACTCTGAGGTAATTCATCCTGAGTACGTTCTTTACTATGCTCATTTTTAATATTGGGAATTACTAACGTTTCCATAAAACGTTTAATAAAAGTGGATTTACCTGTTCTAACAGGTCCAACCACTCCTATGTATATATCTCCATTTGTTCTTTCGGAAATATCTTTGTAAATATCATAATATTCCATATGAAAGCCTCCTTATATTTTAATTGTATGGGTACATTAAAATATATTGTACAAAAGGAGGATATATACCATTTTTATTTAATTTTAATGTTCATCTTTTTTATCACGTAGCATGAGATTATAAATAGTTTCTTTAACAGGTTCATTTTCAAAAATAACCTTATAAATAGCATCTAAAATAGGCATTTCCACTTTATATTTCTGCATCAAGGCATAACCTGCTTTAGTAGTCGGTACACCTTCTACAACCATATTCACTTTTTGAATAGCCTCATCGATCGTATACCCCTGTCCTATTAATTCTCCGGCACGACGGTTACGGCTGTGTCCACTTGTACAAGTTACAATAAGGTCTCCAATACCTGTAAGTCCCGAAAATGTACTTGGTTTACCTCCCATTGCAATACCTAATCTAGTCATTTCTGCAATACCTCTTGTCATAAGGGCAGCTTTTGTATTATCTCCAAATCCCATACCTTCTACAACACCTGCTGCAAGAGCAATGACATTTTTGAGTGCCCCCCCTATTTCAATACCAATTAAGTCTTCATTGGTATATACTCTAAAATACTTATTCATAAATAAATCTTGAACTTCGTATGCATATTTCATATCCTTGCTACTTACAGTAACGGTTGTAGGTATGTGTCTTGCAACTTCTTCTGCATGGCTTGGTCCAGAAAGCACTACCACAGGATTTGGAATAACCTCTCCCATAACTTGTGAGAGGGTAAGTAAAGTTTCCTCTTCTACACCTTTAGCAACATTTACTACTGTTGTATATTCATTTAAATAATTCTTCATATTCTCAGCGGTCATTCTAACAGCTTTAGAAGGTACAGCCATTACTACCAGCTCTGCTTCTTTTAAAGCTTCCTCCATAGAGGTAGTAAAATTAATTTCTAAAGGAATTTTAATACCTGGAAGACATCTCTTGTTTTCTCTATGTTGTAAAATCTCATTCTTTTCTTTTTCCTCGTAGCACCAAAAAGTAACACAATTTCCTTTTTCATTTAGGAGTAATCCCAAAGCAAGTCCCCAACTTCCTGCTCCAATAACTGTAATATTTCTCATCTCTTCTCTCTCCTAACTTTACTTTTTACTTGTTAATTTTGCCTCATTACCTTCTATTAATCTTTTTATATTAGCTTTATGCCTATAGAAAGTAAAGCCTGTAATGAAAAATGAAAGTAACATAGCTTCTATACCAATACTACCCTGCCCAGAATAAAAGATAATAATTAGAATAGGAATGGAAGCCGTCAAAATCAGTGAACTAATGGAGACAATGCGACTAACTCCGAAACTTATTAAAAATAAAATACCCGAAATCACAAATATACGCATATCTATTCCTATTAACGTCCCAGCAGTAGTAGCAATTCCTTTCCCTCCTTTAAAATGAAAGAAAAGTGGAAAACTATGACCTAAAATGGCACCTATTCCACTATAAAGTCCAATTAAAATAGTTGCTTCAGTATGCATTG
>JAEZJJ010000044.1 GCA_023436395.1 Bacillota bacterium
GTAAGTAATCAAAAGTTGTGTGTGGTTGAATCCATCGGTATCTATTGGGATCCTTTTTTATTAACGCCATTGTATCTTTTGTTTTTCTACGAGTAAGTGTAATGGTAGTTTCCATATCAAATTCTTCACTATCGGGAGTTGTATATTTTATGCCATAGGATTCTTTGGAGCGAATAATATAATTCCAGTTCTTTTCTTGAAAATGGGCCATATTATTGAAAGATTCATAGCCTCTATCTGCAATAACAATCACTTTTTGAGTTATTTCAGACTTATCAACCATTGATACTAAAGCTTTATGTTCATTCATACCTTTTTTACTTTGGACAGAAGCATCAACATAGATGTGCTGCATCAAATCATACATAGCATCAAGATGGAGAAGATTATATCCTTTTGTCTTTTCATCATTTCTGATATAAGAATCAGTATCTGATTTATTTGCTGGAAGCCTTAGATCAGAGCCATCAACAGCAAGTAATCTGTACCCATTAAATAAAATATTCTCATCACACTGTTTAATCATTTCTCTAAAAACGTATTCCATGGCTTTAGAAGTAATTTTATTTCTTTGTTGAACAAATGCAGAAACAGATGCAGTATCCCTTGAATAGTCGAACCAATCATAGATCTCTTTACATAAACTATTTCCACCCATACCGATTAGCATCTTAATAACAGTTTCAAAAGATAACTTTCTAGTTCTAGAAAAATCCTTTGAAGGATTTGATAAAAAATCACATGGGTCATTTGCTAGAGTACTTATAATATTTGATAATATTTTTTTGATTTCTGTTGGTTTCATTAGCGGATCTCCTTTAATATGTGTATACTTCAAGGGCGAAGCCGCAAATTTTTGACTATTTGTCAAGACTTTTTTATATGCCTACTACGTAAAAAAGAACCTTTATATTTGCTGTTCACAAATATAAAGGTTCTTCTAAACTTAACTTAATGACATTGACTTAAGAGGTATCATATCATTAATCATATACGCTTATTTGTTAGTATCCCACTTAAATTATCTATATTAGAATTTATGGGAGATTTAAGGGTAAAAAATGCCCTAACGATATTTGATAAGTATTCAGAACATGGAAAGTAATCTCATCAATCTTTTGGTGTTTTAAAAAATGATTTATTATAAATACTATACATATAATCAAGTTCTTTGTATAAGGTTATGTGGCATAAACATAGTATATGTAGAAATAAGTGACTTGAATATGAATCAAAAACTAATTACTTTTACAATGGTGTAATATCATAATATGAGCATAAAATTACGATATATGATATATAGCATAAAAAAGCAGAATGGTTAAAAGGAATGATAAGCATGAAGGTAGTTATTTTAGCAGGCGGGCTGGGAACTAGAATTAGTGAAGAAAGTCACTTAAGACCAAAGCCAATGATTGAAATAGGAGGGAACCTATTCTTTGGCATATTATGAAGATGTATAGTGGTTATGGGGTTAATGAATTTATTATTTGTTTAGGATATAAGGGGTATGTAGTTAAAGAGTATTTTGCTAATTACTATTTACATATGTCAGATATAACATATGACTTTAAGAATGGAAATGAAATGACAATACATCAAAATGTTGCAGAACCATGGAAAGTTACTTTAGTAGACACAGGATTAAATGCACAAACTGGTGCACGAATTAAAAGAATACAAAAATACATAGGTGAAGAGACCTTTATGATGACATATGGAGATGGAGTCTCAGATGTTGATTTAGAGGCTCTTATAAAACATCACAAGAAGAGTAAGAAGATGCTTACTTTAACAGCTGTACAGCCAGAAGGAAGATTTGGCGTATTAGATATTAATGAAAACTATGAAGTTGAAAGTTTTAGAGAAAAAGCTAAAGAAGATGGTGGTTGGATTAATGCCGGGTTTATGGTAATAGAACCAGAAGTTTTCCAATATTTACTGGATGATGATGAATGCATTTTTGAGCAAATGCCCCTAAGGAATATTTCTCAAAATAAGCAGCTGAATGCATATAAACATAGTGGTTTTTGGAAGTGTATGGATACACTAAGGGATAAAAATAAATTAGAGGCTATATGGGAAGCTGGTAATGTACCATGGATAAAATAGATTAATATCGTTGAGAAGGGGACATATAGGATGTTTGGAGAAAAGACAGAAAAACAAGCTAAAGAAATGATTCTCGAAATGGTTTCAGAGTACTATAGACATTTTCATGACAAAAAGACAATTATCAAGATGGAGACCGAATAACTTATGCAAAGCGTGTATATGATGAAAATGAAATGAAGAATCTAGTGGATGCTTCTTTAGATTTTTGGCTTACATCAGGAAAATATACTGAAAGGTTTGAAAAAAATTTGTCCAGTTTTTAGATGTAAAGTATTGTAGTTTAGTTAATTCAGGCTCAAGCGCTAATTTACTTGCATTTATGGCATTAACGTCACCTTTGTTGGGAGAACGTATGATTAGGCGAGGTGATGAAGTAATTACAGTTGCCTGTGGGTTTCCCACTACAGTGACACCTATTCTTCAATATGGCGCAGTACCTGTTTTTGTAGATGTAACAATACCTCAATATAATATTGATGTTACAAAATTGGAAGAGGCATTTTCAAGTAAAACAAAGGCAGTAATGATAGCACATACTATGGGAAATCCTTTTGATCTTAAAACAGTAAAAAGCTTTTGTGATCAACACAATTTATGGTTGATAGAAGATAATTGTGATGCATTAGGAAGTAAGTACATATTAAATGGAAAGGAATATTATACAGGAACAATAGGGGATATAGGTACTTCTAGTTTCTATCCACCCCATCATATGACAATGGGTGAAGGTGGAGCAGTTTATACTAATAATCCATTGCTAAATAAAATAATTCGTTCCTTAAGAGACTGGGGAAGAGATTGCGTTTGTGCTTCAGGCCAAGATAATCTATGTAAGCATAGATTTGATAAGCAATATGGAGAATTACCTATTGGTTATGATCATAAATATGTGTATAATCATTTTGGATATAATCTTAAGGCCACAGATATGCAAGAAGCTATTGGGTGTGCTCAGTTAGATAAAACACAAGGATTTATAGAAAAGAGGCAGCACAATTTTGAATATCTTAGAAGAGGTTTAGAGAATCTCAAGGATCAATTAATACTACCTGTAGCTTGTGAAAATAGTCAGCCTAGTTGGTTTGGTTTTTTGCTTACTTGTAAGTCAGGAGTAGATAGAAATAGAGTTGTACAGTATTTAGAGGATAAAGGTATACAGACTAGAACTTTATTTGCTGGAAATTTGATTAAGCATCCATGTTTTAATCATATTCGTCAAACGAAAGGAGTATATCGTGTGGTGGGAAGTTTAAGTAATACTGACTATATTATGGAGAATAGTTTCTGGATAGGAGTATATCCAGGTATGACTATTGAAATGATGGATTATATGCAGGAAGCAATATATAAAGTGATAGGGTAAGTAGTAGGGTAGTATATTATTCAAAATTAGGAAGGAAGTAAGAAGCATATGTTTAAAGGAAAAAGAATTTTAGTTACAGGTGGGACAGGCTCTTTTGGGCAAAAATTCACGAGAAGATTATTGGATGAGTATGAATTTGAAAGGCTCATTATTTTTTCTAGAGATGAGTTTAAACAATATACAATGAAAAATGAACTTATTAAAGAATATGGAGAAGAAAAAATAAAGAAATTAAGATTTTTTATTGGAGATGTAAAAGATAAAGATAGATTACAGCGAGCCCTTTATGCTGTGGATTATGTGATTCATGCAGCGGCTATGAAGCATGTACCTATATGTGAATATAACCCATTTGAAGCTATTAAAACTAATATTCATGGAGCACAAAATGTAATAGATGCAGCTCTTGATCAAAAAGTAAAAAAGGTTGTGGCATTATCTACAGATAAGGCAGTAAATCCTATTAATTTATATGGGGGCACTAAACTAGTATCAGATAAATTATTTGTGGCAGCTAATGCATATACAGCTTCTAAGGAAACGGTGTTTTCGATAGTGAGATATGGAAATGTGGCAGGAAGTAGAGGGTCAGTAATTCCTTTATTTAAAAAGATAATAAATGAAGGTATTAAATCTCTTCCAATTACGGATATGAGGATGACTAGGTTTTGGATTACATTGGATGAAGGGGTGGATTTAGTTATTAAAGCTTTAAAGGATTCTAAAGGTGGAGAAACATACATTTCTAAAATTCCTTCTTTTAATATTATAGATTTAGCTAGGGCTATAGGAGGGGAAGAAATTGTACTAGAAGAAATAGGCATACGTGAAGGGGAGAAGTTGCATGAAATAATGATTACAACAGATGATTCTAGCCATACATATGAATATGAAAAGCACTATATTATATATCCCCAATATGATTGGTGGAATGTAGAAGATTATTATGAAGAAGGTGGTAAAATGGTTCAGCCAGGATTTGAATATAATTCAGGAACCAATAAAGAATGGTTATCAGTAGAAGAATTAAAACAGTTAGCTGAACAATTATAGTTTTAAAGAGAAAGTAGAGTTTAACTGGGGAAAAATAAAAAATATAAAAGGTAAGGAAGTAGTTAAATGAAAGTTTCTGACTATGTAGCAGAGTTTATTGTTAAGCTTGGAGTTAAAGACATATTTTTAATTTCAGGTGGAGGAATGATGCATTTATTAGATTCAGTAGGAAATAATGATAATCTAAATCTGGTTTGCAATTTAAATGAACAAGCTAGTTCTATATGTGCAGATAGCTATGCGCAGTATACTAATAATATAGGAGTTTGTATGTTGACTACAGGGCCTGGAGGGACAAATGCAATTACTGGAATAGCTGCGTCTTATTTAGATTCTGTACCAGTACTAGCAATATCAGGACAATGTAAAACAGCAGACTTTGCCTCTTTGAGAAATGTAAGACAATTTGGGGCACAAGAAGTAGATATTGTATCAATTGTAAAACCTATTACTAAATATGCCGTTAAAATCACTAAAAATGAAGAAATACGCTATCACTTGGAAAAAGCTGTATATTTAGCGACAACTGGGCGTAAAGGACCGGTTTGGTTGGATATTCCGTTGGATATTCAAGCAGCTCAGATTGAACCAGAAAAACTAGAAGGGTTTAATCCTCCTAAAGAAGATTTAGAAACAATAAAAGAAGGTTTAGTTCCATCCATAGAAAGAATATATGAGTTATTAATGCATGCTAAAAGACCAGTTCTACTAGTTGGTGGAGGAGTAGTAAGTGCGGGGGCGCAAGAAGAAATTAAAAGATTAGTAAAAAAACTTAAGATTCCTGTTTTAGCTACATGGAGAGCTAAAGATTTATTTGCAGAAGATAATGGGTTGTACTTTGGTGCACCAGGTATTCCTACTACAAGATACTCTAATTACGTTCTACAAAATAGTGATTTATTGATTATTATCGGAACGAGATTAAATCCAGCTTTGACAGCATATGATGAACCACATTTTGGTTTTCAAGCTAAAAAAGTTATTGTAGATATTGATGAAAACGAAATAATTAAGTTGAATATGGTATTTGAAGAAAAAATTTGCATTGATGCAAAAGTATTTCTAAACGAGATGTTAAAGATAGAAAATCAATATACCTTACCTAAATATAGTGAATGGATAGCATTTTGCAATAAAATGAAAGTGAAATATCCAATAATAAGTGAAAAGCAACCTATAGATAATCATGGGTTGACTGATGGATACTATTTTATGGATAAGTTATCTCGGTATTGTAATGAAAACGATGTAATTATTGGATCTTCATCAGGAAGGACTTGTGGTATTTCTCACATGGCATTTGAAGTAAAAAAAGGACAAAGATTTATTTCTTCTATGGGATTAGGGTCTATGGGATTTGTAGTACCTTCTGCTATCGCAAGTTGCTTAGCTAGTGGTAAGAAACGAACTATTGCATTAGAGGGGGATGGAAGTTTACAACATAATATTCAAGAACTACAACTTATTAAAAATTATAGTTTGCCAATAAAATTATTTATATTATCTAATAGTGGCTATGCATCTATCTATATGATGCAAAAGAATAACTTCGAGAATCGGTTTGCAGCCTGTAATGAGCATACTTGTGTAGCCTTCCCTAATATTCAAGATATAGCTAAGGTATATGATTTGCAATATTATTGTATAGAAAAAAATGAACAGGTTGAGGAAGTATTAAAAAGAGCAATGAGTGATTCAAAACCTGTGTTATGTGAGATAAAGGCGTCTATTTATTTTGATGAAATCCCTAAGTCTATGACTGTAGTTCATCCAAATGGAACATTTTCTTCTTCTAAGTTAGAAAATTTATATCCCTTTTTATCGGAAGAGGAGCTACGAGAAAATATGCCACAATGGGAGAATGATAAATGAAACGTGTTTTACTAACTGGAGGAAGTGGGTTTATAGGGAGAAATATTAAAGAACAATTAGGTAAGGTGTATGAACTATTAGCTCCTTCTAGTAAAGAATTAGATTTATTACATATGGATGCGGTGGGGAAATATATAAGACAATATAAAATTACAGATATTATTCATACCGCTGTATATAATCAGAGAAGGAGAGATATTAATCCGCAAATAGATCTAAGCTGTAATCTTAGGATGTTTTATAATTTGATTGAGTATGCAGGTGAAATAGATAAAATCATTTATTTTGGCTCAGGAGCTGAATATGATAAAAGATATCCCATACAGAATTTCAAAGAAGAAGATTTTGGAAGAAGAATTCCAAACTTAAATGACTATTCACTAAGTAAGTACATAATGAATTTAGAGGCTAGGAAATCTAATAATATTTACAATCTAAGATTATTCGGAGTATATGGAAGATATGAGAATCATAAAGCATGTTTTCCTTCTCATTTGTGTTTATCTGCATTAAAAGGAAAAACATTGACTATAAGACAAAATTGTATATTTGACTTCTTATATGTGGATGATTTGATAACATCAGTCAAATGGGTTTTAGAAAATAAACCGCAATATCAAGATTATAACGTGTGCACAGCCTCCCCAATAGAATTATTAAAAATGGCAGAAATTGTTAAAGATATTTCTGGACAACAAATAGAAGTGGCTTGTTTAATGGAGGGAATGAATCTTGAGTATACTGGTGATAATAGACGTCTTAATAAAGAAATAGAATGGCGACTTACACCTGTAGAATTTGGACTTAAGAAGCTTTTTGAATATTATAAAGGAAGAGAAGTGCTATGGAGAGAATAGAAAAACGGAACTGTCCAATATGTGATCATTATAATAATGAAATTTTATTTACACAGGAATTTGTTAATATAAAAGAAGTGACATTTTTAAAAGGATATGAAGTAGTTGCATGTAAGAACTGTGGCTTTTTATATGCAGACAATCTTCCAGGGCAAAAAGAGTTTGATTTATATTATAAAAATTGTTCAAAATACGAAGTTAAAACAAATGAGTTAACAGATAGTCAAATTTCAAGGTTTCAAGCTTCGTTAAAGTTTATTGAAAGTTGTATTAATAATCAAAAAGTAAAATTGAAAGAGTTTAAAATAGCTGATATTGGGTGTGCGACAGGAGATTTTTTAAGATTTTTAAAAGGAAAAGGTTATCAAGATTTAAACGGAATAGATCCGTCACCTCTTTGTGTTAATCTAATCAAAGATAGTGACATTAATGCTAAGCAAGGTACTATTAATGAATTAGAGGAACATGAAAAGTATGACTTTATTAGACTTAATGCTGTTTTAGAACATGTAGTAGATTTAAATAATTCGATTACTCAATTGAAAAAAGTATTAAACAAGGGGGGCTACTTATATCTATCAGTCCCCAATGTACAGGGGTTTAAAGAGTTAGAGAATTGTCCTTTTCAAGAATTTAGTGTAGAACACATTAATTATTTTTCGAAAAATTCATTAAGTAATTTGATGAGAAAAAATGGATTCACCTTGATAAATTATAAAATTAATCATAATAAATTATATAGTGAGTTAGAAATCATATTTAGATATGATGACGATGTAATTAAGTACAATGGGGAAATGGTGGATGATAAAGAAGCAGTAGAGAGTATTAAAGAGTATATTGAACGAAATTATAGATTAGAGCGAGAGGTAAATGAAAAAATAAAGAATAGGGTACAAGAACAAGAGCCTATTGTTGTTTGGGGAGTAGGGACTCATACATTAAGACAGCTTGCAAAAGGACAGTTGGGAAAATGTAATATAAAACTATTTGTAGATAGTAATTTGCATTACCAAAATAAGCAATATAATGGAATACCTATTATCTCGCCCAAACAATTATATGAGTATAGTTATAAAATTTTAATATCATCCTATTATGGTCAAAATTCAATAGTAGAATATATAAATAAGGTGCTGAAATTAAATAATGAAATAATTACGCTTTATAATGTAGAGAACTGAGGAGGAAATAATATTGAATACAGAAATTAAAGATTTGACTCAATGGCAAGAAAAATTTCCAATGGGATTTGAAGTAATTGCAGTAGATATTACCGGTTTTTGTAATGCAAAGTGTAAATATTGTCCATCAGGTAATGATTTATCTCATAGAGGACAATTTATGGATATACAAAAATACAAATCTATCCTAAAAAAGCTGATAGAATATAAAATGCTAACATCAAATACTAACTTTCATATATATGCATTAGGAGAGCCGTTATTACATCCTAATTTAGATGGTATATTAAGTGTTAATAGAGAGATGGATATAAAAACGATTATAAGTACAAATGCAAGTATTATTCCTAGTATTAGTCAAAAAAATATAGGGTACATAAAAAGGGTATTAATTTCTATGCCTGGTTTTTCACAGGATTCATATAATAGAATTCATGGATTTAATTTTGAGAAGATTAAGGCAAACGTTATTGCATTAAGAGAACAATTAAATACTGTTCCATTCGATATGACATATCATATTTATCAATTTAATCAAAACGAAATTGAGAATGCAAGAAAATTTTGTGATAAATATAATATTAGATTTGCACCCAACTATGCAGTTTTATTTGATAAGAATAAATGCATAGAATATGTAAATAATCAAATTCCATATGAGGAATTAAAACAGATGTCAAAAGAATTACTACTAAATGTATTAGATGAACAGATTAAGGCATCATCAAGAGATTATTGCGTTTTTATTGAAACATTTTTATCAATTAATGTAGATGGGAATGTTAGAGTATGCAATTGCTTTAGTAAAGAATATGAAAAAAATATTACCTGTGGAAATATATTAGAGGACAATATAGATGATATCTTAAATAAAAAATATCATTTTGCGTATTGTAATGAGTGTATAAAGTTAGGTTTAACTTTAGGAGAAGGTTATGATTGCAAAGTGTTTCCAGATTATTATTTTGACTTATTAAAGGAAAATGAATATTATAAAACCTGCTTAAAAGATGAAGAGCTTAAAGATGCCGGAGATAAGATTGCTTTTATGCACCAAGTTCGCAAATGGGAAAACCACCACTATTCCAATGAACAACTGAATGAATTAATAGAATTAATGAATCAACTTAAATTAAATGATAATGAAATCAAAAATATTATTACACAATACGCTAGATTTAGGAATTCGACGTATGAAAAATTAAGTAATATATTGAATAATTAGATTTGTAAAGTGGATGAAAGTAGTTGGATTAAAATATACTATCTAGCTACTTTCATCTGTTTTATACAGGCAAATTAGTATTTATGGTATATATTTAAATAACGGATAGTAATGACATGAAGGAGATCTTAAAATGCAAAAATTAGCTATTTTTGGCGGAAGTCCTATAAGAGAGAAGCCTATTTATTATGGAAGACAGTATATTGATGAGGAAGATATAATGGCGGTAGTGGAGACTTTAAAACAGTCCTTAATAACCTCAGGTCCTAAAATTGACGAAGTTGAAGAAAAAATATGTGAAATAACAGGTGCTAAATATGCAGTGGTAGTAGCAAATGCCACTGCAGCACTTCATATTGCTTGTATGTCATTAGGAATAGGTGAGGGAGATGAAGTTATTACAACACCATTAACATTTGTAGCTTCTGCTAATTGTATATTATACTGTGGAGCAAAAGTGGTTTTTTCTGATATAAATCCTTATACATATAATATTTGTGTAGAAGATATTAAAAGAAAAATAACTTCAAGGACAAAGGCAATAATTGCAGTAGATTTTGCTGGACAGGCAGCAGAATTAGATAAGATAAGAGAAATATGTAAACAAAACAATCTGTATTTTATAGAAGATGCAGCCCATGCCATAGGTACAAAATATGATGGAGAGGCTGTTGGAAGTATAGCCGATGTAACTTGTTTTAGTTTCCATCCTGTAAAAACTGTAACATCAGGAGAAGGGGGAGCTGTTACTACTAATGACATTGAGATATATAAGAGATTAAAATTGCTCAGAGGACATGGGATTACTCGTGATAAAGAAATGATGAAAGAAAAATCACGAGGAAGTTGGTATTATGAGCAAATAGCATTAGGATTTAATTATAGGATGACAGACTTTCAAGCTGCTTTACTTATAAGTCAGTTGAATAAATTAAGCAAATTTTCTTCTAAAAGAAAACAAATAACTCAATATTATAATAACGCCTTTAAGAACATAGATGAGATTATATTACAAAAAAATCATCCTAAATCTGATACGACTCCACATTTATATATCATTCAGTTAGATTTAGAAAAGTTAAATTGTACACGAAAAGAATTTTTTGATGCAATGAAGGCTGAGGGAATTAATTGTCAAGTGCATTATATTCCCGTATATTACCAGCCTTATTATAGAGAAATGGGATATAAAAAAGGAATTTGTAGTAATGCAGAAAAAATATATGAAGGCATTATAAGTATTCCACTGTATTATGAGATGAAAGATGAAGATATAAATGACGTAGTAAATGCGGTGAAAAAGATAGTAGAATGGTATAGAAAGTAAGTTGGATTGGTATTAGGAGGAATAATATGAGACTATGGGATAAAATTTCAAAGGGAGAAGTATATTTTATTGCAGAAATGAGTGCAAATCATGGTGGTAAGTTAGAAAATGCTTTAGAAATTGTACAGGCTGCCAAGGAAGCTGGCGCAGATTGTCTCAAAATACAAACCTATACAGCAGATACAATGACAATCAATAGTAGCACAAAGTGGTTTAGGATTAAGGGTGGCTTATGGGATGGATATAA
This sequence comes from Bacillota bacterium, assembly GCA_023436395.1. Classification (GTDB taxonomy): domain Bacteria; phylum Bacillota; class Clostridia; order Lachnospirales; family Cellulosilyticaceae; genus Cellulosilyticum. Next base: position 11,244 of record JAEZJJ010000044.1, read on the forward strand.
TTTATATCAATTATATGAAGATGCGTATACGCCATGGGAGTGGCAGCGTGCTATAAAAGAAAAATGTGATGAGTTAGAAATGGATTTTATTTCTACACCCTTTGATGAAACGGCAGTAGATTTCTTAGAAGGACTAGAGTGTGAAGCTTATAAAATTGCAAGTTTTGAACTTGTAGATATTCCTCTTATTGAATATGTAGCTAGCAAAGGTAAACCTATAATTATTTCCTGTGGTATGGGTAGTATTGAAGAAATAAAGGATGCAGTAGATGCATGCAAGCGTATGGGAAATGAAAGGATTATTTTATTAAAGTGTTGTAGTTCGTATCCTGCTGATTGGAAAGATATGAAATTAGTCACTATTCAAGATATGCAAAAAAGGTTTGGTGTGTCAATAGGGCTTTCGGATCATAGTATGGGAAGTTTAGCTGCTGTTGTAGGAGTGACTCAAGGAGCGTGTGTGGTAGAAAAACATTTTTGTTTATCTAGAGCAATTAAGACATGTGACAGTGAATTTTCAATGGAACCAGATGAATTTGCGACTATGATTAAAGAGGTAAATGCTGCGAAGGCAATTATGGGGGAAGTGTCATATGACTTAAATTTAAATGAAAAGCAGTCTATGATATTCCGGAGATCCTTATTTGTTGTAAAGGATATAAAAAAGGGGGAGCCATTTACTGCTGAAAATACTAAAGTAATAAGACCAGGATATGGGATTTTACCTAAGTATAGAGAGTCAGTACTGAATATGAAGGCAAAAAAGGATATTATGGCAGGTACCCCACTAACCTTTGACTTGTGTGAATAAGAAAGTATATTTTTTCTTACTAATAATGAAAATACCCCGGTATTGTATGAATGGCTGTGCAACAGAGAAGAATATGTTGTTCTATTTAAAGAGAAAATCTCATTGATAGTTATTAAGGCTATTAAACCTAAATTTATTATTAGTTTTAACTATAAGTATATTATAGATGAAGATATTATAGAGTACATGGGAAATAGAATTATTAACTTACATATTTCTTATTTACCATATAATCGTGGTGCATGCCAAGTTATTCTAGTTTTATTGAAGATACACCTAAAGGTTGGTACTATGTCAAGAAAAAGCACAAATTAAAGTGAGAAATTTCCCTGTCATTTAACTTACTTTAGTAGCATTTTCTCTTTGAATCTGCTTATATAATTTTTCAAACTGATCTGGTGAAATGTAATCACAATGACTATGTGTTCTTACTGTATTATAGAATGCTTCGATGTATTCAAAAACAAGGGTATAGGCATGCTCATAATCTCTTATTTTAAAGCGATTGAGCCATTCTCTTTTAATGAGTGCATGAAAGGATTCTATACAAGCATTATCCCATGGATAAGCCTTTTTAGAATAACTTGTCTGCATTGTTGATGTTGCTTTTTTATATTCTTTTGATACATACTGACTGCCGCGATCACTGTGAATGATTAATGGATTTTCTAGTTTTCTTTTAGCTTTTGCTTTGTCGATCGTTTTAATAACACAAGATACTTCTAAGCTGCGAGATAAAGTCCATGCTATAATTTTACGAGAAAACAGGTCCATTATACTCGTTAAATATACAAAGCCATTTGTTGTCCATATATAAGTAATATCAGTACACCAAGCGGTATTTGGCTTATCAGGATTAAAGTTTTCATTTAAAACATTTTTAAGCGAAGAACTAAAGTCAGAATCTCTAGTAGTTACAGTATATGGCTTAATATATTGTGCCTTAATATGCATTTCTTTCATATATTTACCAATAGTACGCTCTGATATTTTCTCACCTGATTTTTGAAGTGCTTTTGTAATCTTTGGTGCACCATAATTTTGGTAGGAATCCTCATAGAGCTCTTTAATTCTAGCCTTAATGACGTGTTTACGCATAGCTTGTTTAGATGGTCTACGTTTTAACCAGGCATTATACCCTGATCTTGAAACGCCTAAAAATAACAGCATCCCGCTAACAGAAACGCGGCGTTTTTTCTGAGTGTCTTCAGTCTTATGCTTGACTTCGATATAGATTGCTTCAGTTATTTTCCCAGAATGCTGATAGCTTTTTTTAGGACATCAAGTGCATCCTCGGCATCTCTTAATTGACGTTTTAAACGAGCAATTTCTTTCTTATCATCGCTTGAATAATTACCAGAACCACGATACTGAACTTCACCAGTATCTTTAAGTTCACTTAACCACCTTGATAATGTTGATTGACCAATACCTAGATTCTTTGCACAACCCAATACACCTAAATCCTCATGTTCTTTGTAGTACTTAATAGCATTTTCCTTAAATTCTTTATTATGTGCTTTTGCCATGATAAAGTCCCCTTTGCTTAATATGATTATTATTGTAATACTAATAAGGAACTTTCTCAATTTATCTTGTGCTATTTATATTCTAACTCCA
>JAEZJJ010000084.1 GCA_023436395.1 Bacillota bacterium
GTTAAGCACGCCGCCAGCGTTCATCCTGAGCCAGGATCAAACTCTCATCAAATGAAGTTTGTCCGTGTAGCATCTCTGCTACTGACTATTTTACTTAGTACAAATGTACTGATTCTCATCTCTATAATAGAGACGTAATGAATCGACTGGTTTATAGTTACTATTTTGTTTTCAAAGTTCATTATTATCAAGGCTTATCGCCTTTTATTGTCCGCTGCTGTTCGCCGCTGACTTGTACTATATTACATCATTATTACCCATAAGTCAACACCTTTTTTAAAGTTTTTTCACTTTCTTTTTTATCTCTTTCTTTTTTCCTTATATATTTCTAAATCACTTATTTTATATATTAAAATCTTCTCTATGATGTATTAACTTTATTCTCTTTATTTCATTCTTATCTTTTCATTTGTATATATTCATATAGTTCTTTTCTTAATTAAACATCCCCTAGAACTCTTTGATATGCTAGGGGACGTTTATTAGATTCTTTATACTGTATCAAAACGAATTAATTTGCTACTTCGTTTTAAATATATATATACCCCCGCTAAAATAATTCCTTTTAAAATACTAGTTATACTAATACTCCACCAAACTCCATTTAAACCTAATGGCTTACATAGCATAATTGCTAATGGTATACGGGCTCCTGTTAATAGTATAGTTATAATATTAGGTAAGTATGTTCTTCCTATTCCATTAAAAACTCCTGTTATCGTAATTTCCACACACATGAATAATTGGGAATAGCCTAATATAAGAAGATACTGCATACCTACTTGAATCGTATCTTTTTCTGAAACAAATACTCTCATCAATGATTCCCTACAAAAGATTAATAGTAGTGTAGAAAACGTCCCTACCATTAAAGCCATGATCATTGTAACTTTTACACCTTTTTCTATTCGATCCTTTTTACCTGCTCCATAGTTCTGTCCTACATAAGTAGCAGCTGCAGTAGCAAATCCTCCTGCTGTTAGCCATGAAATAGATTCTATTTGAGAACCGACCTTCTGCGCAGCAATAGGTACTGCTCCCCAATAAGCCACAATTCTTCCTAAAACCATAGAAAAAATAGTAAACAGTCCACTCTGCAACGCCCCTGGTAAACCTATATATGAAATCTCTTTAATAGTTTTCCATTCTGGCCTTGCAAATAAACGAATACTAAAATACTCTAGCTTCCTCCTTATAATAACCATTATAAAACACATAGTTACTATGACTTGAGCAAGTACTGTTGCAAGTGCTGCTCCTAATACTCCAAGTCTTGGAAACCCCCACATTCCAAATATAAGCACCGGGTCAAATACTATATTGAAAATAAGTCCTATTGTATTAATAATAAATGGCATCTTGCTATCACCTAATCCATTAAAAATGGCAGTAAAGATAGGTCCGGTAAAAAAGAATGGCATAGCTAATGATACTACCATCAAGTAAGTTCTAGCCATACTAATAACTTCTGTATCTCCTAATGAAAAGAAGTTTATAAGTTCTTGATTAAACAATACTAAAAGCAATCCATATAATAATGCTATAACTGTATTCATCTGCAAGGCACTGGTAATGTATTTTTTTGTTTTTGTATATTCTTTACTTCCTATACTTTGTGAAACCTTAATACTTACTCCAAGTTTTGTAATCATAATAAATGCTTCAGCTAGCCATGTAAAAAAACCTGCTGTCCCTACTGCAGCTACTGCATTGCTTCCAATCTTACCAATCCATATCATATCTATTAAACTATATGCTGTTTGAATAAAAGATACTCCCATAATAGGCATCGCTAACTTAATCAGCTTTCCTGTAATTGGTCCCGTTGTTAAGTCTATCCTATGCTCCATACTGTCTCCTTTCTAATTAGTTTACATGAATTCATTCTATTACTTCTTATAATTTACTTTCCTATATAAGGTTGCTAAATATAACATCTCATAACATAGATTCATCTTAGTATGTCATAACTCAATCTTCAAAGCAATAATAACATTATGTCACCTAAATCATTCTAGCCAAATAAAAAACTATAGAATTAAACAATATTAATCCTATAGTTTTCTTATTTATATATCATACACTTTATTGTTCAAATGGTTGTGTAATCTTAAATGATTTTACTATCTTCCTAATACTTTCTTCATATTTCTCCCAATTTTCCTTTGATATATCTATATGTACACCATATGTTTGACCCTCAAATACTACATCCACAATTATTCGTTGCCCCTGTTCCTTAATAAAAACGGTACCTTTTAATCCTTCAGTGGTCTCTATATCCTCAGCCTCTATATCTTTATCTTCTATGTTAATATTTTTATCTGTATAATAACAATAAATAATCTCTTGTTTATCCTTTTCAACATACACATAAACCCCTTTTTTATCCTCTTCATTCACATTCCCCTTAACTGCATCCCAGTTATATGGATAGTAAACTTGAAATCCAACTCTTTCATCTAAATAAGGGATTCTTATCCCATCTTCCTTTACAGTTTCATTTTGTTTCCACATTAAGAATAATACAATCGAAGCAATTATACTTATTAAACACAGAAGACCTATTATCTTAAATACTTGCTTTAAGTAATTCATTTATCTCATTCTCCCTTTATCCTGTTATTTTTGATGTGTAACCTCTTATTTTTCCCTATTTTTCTCCTATATTTTAATTATCCTAGATGTCTAATTTTTTAGTCAAGAACTCAGGATACTTCTTTACACTTTCTTAACACAAGTAAATATCTATAAGTTTTTTTAATCGATATACTATAAAAGGTAAAGCCTCTATGACTTTACCTCTCTACTATTCACCAAATTTGTATCCTACTCCCCATACAGTATAAATATAATCTGGCGTTCTAGGGTTTTCCTCTATTTTCTCTCGTAACTTTCTAATATGCACCATAACGGTATTATTATTATCATAATACTCTTGTCCCCATACACGTTCATATATCGTTTCTATTTTAAATACCATGCCTTTATTCATCCATAAAAGCTTTAAAATACTTAATTCTATCGGTGTAAGATTAATTTCTTCTCCATTTTTATGCAACTTTCCAGTTTCTAGATTAAGTACTAATCCATCTTGATCCAATACTTTATTACTATTATGTGCTGTATTTAATTTTGTAAATCGACGAAGTTGGGCTTTGACTCTTGCAATAAGCTCTAATGGATTAAATGGCTTTGTTAGATAATCATCTGCTCCAACTGAGAGTCCTAGTATTTTATCTATATCTTCTACTTTAGCTGAAAGCATGATAATTGGTGTATTATATTTCCCTCTTATCTTAATGCATGCATCTATCCCATTCACCACAGGCATCATAACATCTAATACAATCAAGTCTATTTGCTTTTCCTCTACTATTTGCATAGCTTCTAAACCTGTACTAGCCTTTTCTACTATATACCCTTCATTTTTGAGATAGATTTCTATTAAATCACGAATCTCTTTTTCATCATCAACTATAAGTATTTTCTCTTGCCCCACTTCATCACCTCATTTGCTTATTGCTATTGTTCCTAACATTAATCTCTATCCTTACTTTTTATTATAACCTAGGTAAATTTATTTTAAAGCTAATTAAATCTTCATTAATCATTACCCCTATTTCACCACCGTGTAATTCCACAATATTTTTGGCAATTGCTAACCCTAATCCACTTCCTCCAGCCATACTATTTCTAGATTTATCTGCTCTATAAAAACGCTCAAAGAAACGAGATACTTCTTCTGATGAAATATTTTCAAATGCGTTACTCACTACAACATATAGCTTATCGCCTATAGCTTTTAACTCTATATAGATAACTTCACCTATCGGACTATATTTAATGGCATTTTCTATAAGATTTTCAAACACCCTTGTCATCTTCTGAATATCTACTTCACTGGTTGTTCCTATATTATCAATATAGGTTTCTATCTCAATATTTTTGTCATTTGCCAATGGCATTAATTCTTCTATTAATTGATTCATTAAATTACTTAATGAGATTTTTTCTTTCTTTAGCTTAACTGCTTGTTGATGAAATTTAGTAAGCTCAAATAAATCTTCAATCAGTACCTTTAATTTCTCTGCCTTTGTATAAGCTATATCTAGATACTTATTTTGATCTTCTTTATTATAGCAGCCCCCATCCTTTACTAAACCTATATACCCTATTATAGAAGTAAGAGGGGTTCTAAGGTCATGAGCTACATTTGTAACAAGTTCATTTTTACTTTTCTCCGTTTGCATCTGTGCTTCTATTTGATATTTTAATTCTTTTTCCATGTTAGTGATAGATTTAGCTACCTGTGCTAGCTCATCTTCACCAACAACCTCTATCCGATAATTTAAATCTCCTTTTGAAATCTCACCTAAACATTCAGATAGGTATTCAATATATGCAATTTTATCTCTTGTTAGCCTAAAAATGATAATGATGAATAGGGCCGACCCTGCTATAAATCCAAGTATATTCCCTAAATCAGTGTGTACCGTGTGATAAAAAGGTTCTATAGTTGTTTCATTATATAAATAATATACTTCATCTTCTAATATTACTGGATAAATACCTATAAACTGACTACTATCTCTACTCGCCTCACTATTATTAGTTTTTTGGATGGCTGTAATGAGATTAAGCTTATCTATAACACCTTCTTGATACATGACTTTTCCTGTACTATCTACTAAATAGGTAACAGAATCACTATAGAAAAAGTCATCTTGTAATGCATACTCAAAAATTTGTTTTACTCGTTGTTCTATAAATACTTCTTTAGTAACTCCTATAAGTTCATAATAGGTCGTTATCGCTTTATTAATAGATTGTATTTCCCATTCATTATTTTTCTTCAACTCTATTAATCTATTATATAATTCATCTAAGGCTTCTTCATTATTAGCTGAATTTATATCTATATCAATCTCATTTATTCTTAAACAATTCTCAAGTTGGTACTTATCTTGGTCTTGAATAGCTAATTCTAATGTACGATAATCAATATCTTGTTCTAAACCTTTAACACTTAGGTTATTTATTTCTTGTACTATGTTTAGAAGTTGATTTTGAACATATTCCCTTCCCTCTGTATAGGTAACATATTCATTTGTCCCCATATTGGTACCATTAATAAAGTGTGAGACAATTAAAAATACAACAGTTGCTGACATAAGAGCCAAAAGAACCATTGCTAATAACTCTAGCCAAAGATGTTTTATAACCGTGTTTCTTCCTGTTTCATAAATCCTTCCTAACGTCTCTTTAAATGGTGGTCTCTTTATATTATTAACTTGTTTTTTATGTTCTTTTTTCATCTATCCACCTTCTTTTAGGCTTATTGTAGTTCACTACTATAGCCACCATCTATAATTTCTATTATACAATCGGATACATAGTCTAATAAAATAGGTACAGAGCCATCTCCATAAGTATAAGTTATTTCACCTTTTTCAGATACTCCTTGTACAACCTCATAGTCACTCATTATTTCACTTAACTCATTAACAACTTGGCTATTCTCACCAACATATCTTACCTCAAATCCTTTCATATTAGATGGCAATGTTAAATTAATTGGTTGTGTTATATAGCCTAACAACTTGATGTATTGTGGTATAACTGTTGTTTGAATATTTATTAGAGAATCCTCTCCATTAAGTGCTATATTTTTAAATGCACCATTTAAATTGATGGTATTATTTGATTGTTGGACCATAATATTGCATATGCTCTCAGATTTAGCATCTATGTTGTTGCTATAACCTTCTAAATGAATACTTTCATATTTCCCTCTTAATTTAATATAAGTACCATCACTCTCCATCTTCAGATGTGTAGGCACTTCTGAGTCTACATATACCTCCCTGCCTCTAACTCCTGCAATACTAATATTTTGATATTGCCCTTCTAGATTCATATTTAATCTTCCTGTTACCTCTAATATCGCTGGTTTATTTGAATCTAAATCCAGAGACCCTGAATCAATATTTATTGAAATTTGATCATAGTTTCCATTTAATCTAACTTCCCCGTAAATCAAATCCAACTCTATCTTTTCTACATCTACATCTTGTAAATTGACTGCATATTCACTATTTTGATTAGTATACATATAATTTTGGTTCTTCACTTGTATGGTATCGTATGCCTTTTGAGGAAGATATACTGTTAGACTTGCTTCATCTTTTTGAACACCTAAGTATATGTTATTAGACTTAATTTGTTCTAAATCAATATAGGTACTACTTCCTTTTGCTTTTACTGTTAATTCAAATTCAGGTGCCATACCTAATAAATCTATAAAAGTTTGATTAAATTCTACATATGGTTCTTCTGTTGTTGTTTCTAATTGAACAGGTATCTCTGAATCTATGTAGATATTGGTTAATGCGCTTATATCTAATTCTTCTTTCCTATGATCTGTATAGTTATTTAGTTCTTCATGATAGACTCGTCCTGCAATTGCTGTGCTTGCTATAAAACCCATTCCAAATATAATGCTAAAAATAATAAGCCATTTTTTCATCTTTATATGCTCTCCCTATTACTATTTACTTTTTTAGTCTTACGATATTTTTGTATAAGTTCGTTGGCTTTTCTGATCATCATAATTAATAATATAAATAATATAGCCCCTAGAGATAGCATTGTAATACTGCTTGTTATGCCTAATGCAATTAACATCTCACTAATTTGTGTTGAATAAAAACTAGTTAAGCCAATTAGATATATGCCAGCACCTATTAAGCCAATTATCCCTAATATAAAACATCCTAGGAACATTAATATTCCAGCTCCTAATATAAAAATGAACGGCAAAAGCATCATAATAAGAATAAATTTAAAAGTAAACATACTCCATTTAGCCAATCGACTTCTTTTCTTATTATGATAGCTGCTTTTATAATTAGAAAATGTTGTATCACTTTCTATATTTTCTTGTTTTAAATCTTCTGTGCTATAAGCAGTATAATTTTCTTTATAGTTTTGACCTACTTGTATTATTTCTGGATTCTTCTTATTATCTGATTGTTCTTCTACATGATTAGATTGATCAACTTGTATCTTAGTTGACTTCACTCTACTTGTACCCATTCTCTCTAGCGTTGTATTAATCTTATCAAAGTGCCTTCTTTTCCTAGAAGCACTGACAAACTTGCTATTGCTTTGGTTAGCTTGTTCCTTATCCTTTATTTCAACAGACATATCTATACTTTGTCTATCTTCAACATGGATATCCTCTAATGCATCCTCTATTTTACTATCAACAGTAACATTATTATTTATCTCTTCATCAATCGCTCCTACTATTACTATACCCTCATTTTCTTGAGGTTTTTCTTGAGTAATTATTTCTTTTTTCATCTCATCCCCAAGAATATTATAGCTTCTATAATCTCTCTTAGACATTGTAGTATCTCCCATTCTGCTTAGTATACTCTTAGCATAAAAGATATTTCTTAACATCTCTAGCCTTTATCAATTAAGATTTCTTAAGAATTTTATATCAAATTTAAAAGGACTAGTATAATCTTCATTATCTAGCCCTTCTTATCGTCATCTATTCATTTTCATTACTAATCTTATAAAAATCTAAAATAGGTAATAATGCTGCTCCTAGTGTCGTTGTATGTTTAACTTCTGAGAATGTTATATCTAAATCTAATTTATCCATAATTTCATTATATTTATTAGCAACATTCTGTAAAACACTAGGTTGACTCTTTATTAACCTTCCAACCTTACCTCCAATAATAAGTGTCTGAATATCTAATACCATTGTAAGGTTATAAATAGTCATCATTAAGATTTCTATACCCTCTTCTAATATCTGACAAGCAACTTTATCATTCATTTTAACTAGCTTTTCAAATTTTAAAAAGCTCTTTATGTTTTCTCCTGTATGTTGTTTATAACGGAATAATAAGCTTCGTGTAGATATATAATCTTCAACCTTATAGGCTCTACCCGTATCTTTCTCCACTAAGCGCATATGCCCAAACTCACCTGCACGCCCACTTGTTCCAGTATAAAGATCTCCATTAACAAATATTCCTCCACCTAGACCTTCATTAATTCCTATGTAAATAAGATTTTTAAGGTTTTCATATTTTCCAAGGTTTTTTTCTGCTAATAAAGAAAGATTTGCTTCATTTTCTATATATACTGTACAACCAAATAATTCATAAATTTGATTCAACAGGATACCCTCATATCCCATATTAGTTTGCTGTATCATTCCTAACTTTTCATTAATTGTACCTGGTATAGAAATCCCAATACCTAGTAAATTTTCTTCTGATATCTGTAATTCTTTAATTAATTCTTCAATAAGTTGTTTTCCTTTAATGAAGTAATCTATCAGTTGCTCTTCTTCACAATCCATTTCTTTAAAACCAATTACCTCATTTAGTAAATTCATTGCAGCCACTGCTACTTTATATTTAGTAATAGTTAGCCCCATGGAAATTCTTGTATTAGGAATTAATTTTATAACCTTAGGTTTTCTTCCTCCAGTGTAAATATCGGATTCTACTTCTTCAATAATACCTGCTTCTTTTAATTCATTAATATTAGTAGTAACAGTAGGGATACTAATCTTGAGTGTGTATGCAATATCTAGCTTAGTTAAATTTTCACCTTTTCCTATTAGCTGTAAGATCTTTTTATAATTTGTTTCTTTTATTAAATTCCCTTTTAGGACTACTCTCTTATTCATTATTTTTCCCCTTTACACTGCTATTCTTTTTTATATTATATATGAGATAAGTCTCTAACGGTAGTTAATTTTACCATTAGAGACTTACTTCCATTTACTTATTTATCATTATAGATGTATTGATTAACAACAGTTTCTAGCCATTCTTGTCTGCCTGACTTATTAATAATACCTTGTTGTTTAAGGGCATATGCCTCTAATTCTTTAAATCCTACATTACCACTTACAATTTCTTTTCCAATTCCTTCGTTAAAGCTTGCATAACGCTCTTTAACAAAGTTTTCTAGTACACCATCCTCCAATAATTTATATGCTACTTTTAAACCTTTTGCGAAAGTATCCATACCTGCAATATAAGCTATAAATAAATCTTTTTCTTCAAAAGAACCTCTTCTTACTTTTGAGTCAAAATTAAATCCACCTGGTGCAATACCTCCTGCTTTTAATACTTCATACATTGCCATTGTCGCATCATAAATATTAGTTGGGAATTGGTCTGTATCCCATCCTAACATTAAGTCGCCTTGGTTGGCATCAATACTTCCTAATACATTATTAATACGGCTCATGTTTAATTCATGTTGGAATGTATGACCTGCAAGTGTCGCATGATTAGCTTCAATATTCATTTTAAAGTATGAGTCTAAGTTATATTTTCTTAAAAAGGCAAGTACAGTAGCTGTATCAAAGTCATATTGATGTTTTGTTGGTTCTTTTGGCTTTGGCTCAATCAGGAACTGGCCTGTAAAACCAATTTCTTTTGCATAATCTACTGCCATTTGAAGAAGTCTTGCAAAATTATCTAATTCAAGTTCTGTATTTGTATTTAAAAGAGTTTCATACCCTTCTCTTCCTCCCCAAAATACGTAATTTTCTCCACCTAATTCTTTCGTTACTTCGATAGCTTTTTTAATCTGAGCTGCTGCATAAGCAAATACTTCTGCATTACAAGTTGTCCCTGCCCCATGCATGAATCTTTTATTATTAAAGCAATTAGCTGTTCCCCAAAGAAGTTTAATACCTGTCTCTTGCATTTTAACTTTAATATAAGCTACTACTTCATCAAGTATTCTATTTGTATCTGCAAGATCAACACCTTCTGGTGCAACGTCTCTATCATGGAAACAGAAATATTCAATACCTAGTTTTTGCATAAATTCAAACCCTGCGTCTACTTTAGCTTTTGCCATCTCAACTGGGTCCCCTTGTTGATTCCAAGGTCTACTTGCTGTTGTAGAACCAAATGGGTCGTTACCTTCAGCACAAAGAGTATGCCAATAAGACATTGCAAAACGTAAATGTTCTGCCATTGTCTTGTCCCCTACTTTCTCATTCTTATTATAGTGTTTAAATGCTAGTGGATTAGTTGATAATGCTCCTTCAAATGGTATAACACCAATTTCCTTAAAAAATTCCGCCATTTTATATTCCCCCTTAGAATTATTATTATTAATCTCTTAAAAATATGTAATTTTACTTATGTACTTTCTAGTCTTTAGTAGAGTAATTTCACCTGTTAAAACATCCTGTTATCGTATAAGTCCAATTAATGTGCACTCTAAATAGTATTTTTTTCTGCATTTTATAAAATAATACTAATACTTTTTATATTATTTTTCAAGTCTTTTTATAACTATTTTAAAAAGTTTTTGTTTGATAATTTTTCTTTGGATTTTAATGTACTTAAACCTATGATTCTTGCCTATTTTTATTCATAATAAGTAAGAATCCTTTTGCTAAATCCCTTCTTAAATAGGCTCATAATAAGCAACTGTATTATTTATATTATTTGACTTTACTTTTCTTCTACAATCTTAATACCTAGTAATTTACTTAACTCTATGGCTTGTATAGGAGATAAACTTAACCCCCTTACATCTTCTAACCTTAAATTAACTCCCTCTATCATACAACTACTTAAATCTATCCCTTTCAATTTAGTTCCACTTAATTCTACTCTCATCATCTCACAATCAAAAAATTCAACCTTTTTCATTTGACATATATTAAGTCCTGCTTGATTCATTTGACATTCATTAAACACAACATCTTTTAATACACTTCCTCCCAACATCAAATAATCACATTTACATCCTTTAAACTCTACTTCCCTCATAGAAGCATTAATCATATGCGTACCTACTAGTTTGCAGTTTATAAATTCACAATAATGAAAAATACCTTTTTCTAAGTTAACATTAGATAAATCACAGCTTTGGAATTTTACATGTATAAACTCTGCATTCTCCCAATTTACATCTATAAAATTTACATTTTTAAATATGACCTCTCTAAAAATAATATTACAGGCATTTGATCCTTCAATACTGCAGTTTTCTATAACTACTTCATTTATTTCATCTTCATCTTTAAAATTAAAAGACATTTTATCATCTCCTCTATAAATAAACTCCCACTTACTTTTAAATTTGTATTTTTAACCAAACTCTCTTTTTGCTACTCTAACATACTGTATAGATATACCTATCTATAAACTGATTTCTGCTAAAAGAGGATAGTGGTCTGACGGATACTTTTTATTCTTTTGATATTTAATAATCTCTACATTTTCAATTTTAAATTCTTCTGAGACAAATATATAATCGATATGCAATCCTCTTGATTTTCCTTTAAAATGCCCCATCGTTGCCTCATTATATATCTCTTTCCTTACCTCCTGCACAGCAATAAATTGTTTGCTACTATATATTCCTTTTGAAAACTCTTGTATTAACTTACTTTGTGGTCCTGCATTAAAATCCCCCATTAAAATACAAGGTAACTTTTCTTGTTCATGGTGCTTTTCTATAAACTCAACTATTTTCTTGAGGCCGTACACTCTAGCTTGGGGTAATATACAATCTAAATGCGTATTATAAACGCGTATCTTTAAATCTGGTACCATTTCAACAACTGCAGTAGTACAAATTCTCGGAAACATAGAATACCATACAGAGCTTCCTACCTTAGTAGGGTTCTTGGATAGCCAGAACGTTTCCTCGTTAGAAAGATTATATTGCTTCTTGATTAATAGGTTATTCCTTTCATTAAAATAACGTTTTGATCTGCCTTTCCCAATGATGTGATACGCATCTATTGAATTCATTAGATCTCTATACATATGCTCTGTTACTTCTTGTAACCCCAATAGATCACAATTATAGTGCTTAATTATTTCATATACTAATTCTGATCTATTTTTCCATCTATTGTGTATATCTAATATATTATCAGCTCTAACATTAAAGCTCATTACTTTCATTGGTATTGCCTCTTTCTTTCTTGTTTATATCTACTATTTAATTGTACTCTAAAATTTATTCTTAAAGTATATGCATATTATTTATTTTTTAGTGAATACTAGTCTTAAGTTTCCTATTTTTTAACATATTTATTCTATCCATCTCATAATTATAATAATAGGGACCTTACCCTTTACTAATATTTGTGTATTAGTATATTCCATAGGTTATTACAAAATAAAAAAGGAGGTTATGTATAGCTATGGACAAGAAAGAACAATTACTCGAATACCTTAATTCTCATCTCTTTTTACCTGTATTAGAATCCCCCTATGCATCCTCACAACTTAAGTATGATTTTGAGCACACGAGGCAGACCTTAAAGGAATTTTCAGCTGAAGGTATATTGTTTTATATTTGGAACTCTTTTGCTAATCATGAGGCCCAAACTATTTTAGCTAATCGTTTATTGGATGAAGGATTTATTAATTATCAATATACCTTAGATGAATTCAAAACTGAATTTACCTATGAATGGCTAATGTCTTAATATTACAAAGTTGATACTCTCCTTTAGTTTGGGTATAATAATAAATATATTAACAATTTTATTATTCCATGAAGGATAAGGAGCTACTATTTTATGAGACGCTATGCCAATTTATCATCTCTTGATGAAAAACTTTTTATAGAAATTCTTAAATTTTTCTTTGATAAATGTGATAAAGTAAATATCTACTTTCCTAATGTAATAAAAACTGTGGGGTCTAGTGAAATAAATAAATTTAAAACAGACTTTTTAGCTGCTACTCATATTATTGAAAATCCAGAAGAACTCGGCAACTTAGAAGAAGCTCTTGAAGAAAAGGATGGATTTTCTATGATTATTGCTTCTCTTACTGATGAAGTAAAAGAACTCATTATCCAGATGAAACCTAATCTTTCTTTAAATCTTGGTCTTATTTCAGGAGATAAAGTTCTCTTCTATATAGGAGATGAGGATGAATGTGTTATTGAAGCAGATGAGGATTCTGAAATATTTAATACTACCTTATTTGATACCTTTAAAACGATTTAATCCTAAATAATAAAAATTCCTTTAAGCTATATTCCTCTCAATTAATGAGGATATAGCTTTGTTATTTTCTCATTAATTTTTAATAATTCATTTATGTTACTCTCATTAATAAGGTATATATTATTATTATTAGAAATCATTTATCTTAGTTATTTATTTTATAGAAAGGAGTTCACCTCATGGGAAATATAACTTTAGAACAAATAGATCTTATTATGGAACGTACACATGTTTCTTACTCAGAAGCTAAAGAGGCTTTAGAACAAGCTAATGGGGATATTCTAGAGGCACTGCTCCTGATAGAACGAAAAGGAAAATCATCTAACAATAATCCTAACTCTACCACAGAGAAGGTTACTTCGTTTATAGACAATCTTAATAATACTACTTTTATTATGGAAAAGGGGAATCGTACTTATATAGATATTCCACTTTCTATTGCAATCATTATGTTTATTCTATGTTTTCATGTATCACTAATTGCACTTATAGTATGTTTAATCATTGGTGTTAAGATAGAGGTTAAAGGTGAAAATGAAATTGCTCGTAAAATCAAATCTACTCTTGATGACTTTCATAAATAATATTAACTTTTAAACATTCTTTAATCCATAACATTATGCTATAATATTCTAAAATATATTTATTTTATTAGAATATTTCCTTGTATTAGTTCTATTGATATTAGAGTTCTATATCATTTGATGACCATTTTGAGCTCAACTTATAAAGAAGGTGATTTTATTAAACGTATATTACTTATTGAAGATGAAGTTAAAATTGCACGTTTCTTACAATTAGAATTGCAGCATGAAGGTTATGAAGTAGATATGTCTCATGATGGTAGAGAAGGTCTTAATATGGCACTTGAAAATAACTATGATTTATTAATTTTAGATGTCATGCTTCCTTCTTTAAATGGAATGGAAGTTTTAAGACGTATTAGACAAGTTTCCAGTTTGCCTGTTATTATGCTAACAGCTAAGGATGATGTTATGGATAAGGTAATGGGGTTAGATTTAGGTGCTCAAGATTATATGACTAAGCCATTTGCTATTGAAGAACTACTAGCTAGAATTCGCGTGCTTTTTAAATTAAAGGCTGCTACACCTACTACTACACCAGAAATCCTTAAATGTGGTTTACTCACATTAGATCCTGATCGTTATGAGGTAAGCTATAATAATATTCCTTTAGTACTTACCAAAAAGGAATTTGAACTTCTTCAATTCCTCATGCTTAATAAAAATCTCCTTATTACTAGAGAACAAATCCTAGAAAAGGTATGGGGATATGATTATTTGGGCGATACTAATGTTGTAGATGTATATATTCGTTATTTAAGAAATAAAATTGATCAGAGATTTGAAGATAAATTAATTTATACAGTTAGAGGAATGGGGTATCAAATAAAAGATGGAGAAAGCTAAGGATAGGCAAATTGCACCCATTAGATTTATTAATACATGTTTTATTTTCATTCTAAAAATTTTAGGTGCCATTTTAAATGGTACCTTTCTTGTCTTATTCAATCTTATAGGTTCATTTTTTAAAAAGTATCGTTTTTCTATTAGCTTTAAGGTTAATTTACTCTATAGTGTTCTTTATACTTTTTTGTTTTGCCTAACCTATTTCATCACTCAGTCAGTTTATATTTCACACTTTAGAGACAATACTACTTTACATCCTATTTTCCGCAATTTTAACGTGCTTTTAGCAGTAGCTATCCTTATATCTCTTACCTTATTTTTGAGTATAGGACATTATCTAGTTACTATGATGCTAACACCTATTAAAGATATGACTACTAAAGTTCAAAATATTAACGGTAATGATATGATGACAAGATTAGATACTAACCTCTCTAAAGATGAATTAAAAGACCTTGCTATTACTTTCAATCAAATGATGGACCGTATACAGATTTATGTAGAACGTCAAAAGCAGTTTGCCTCTGACGTTTCTCATGAACTTCGTACACCTCTTGCTATTATCCAAGGTTATGCTGATATGTTAGAGCGTTGGGGAAAAGATAATCCTCAAATTCTAGAAGAAAGTATTTCTTCCATTTCTGAAGAAACTGCTAATATGAATACATTACTAGAAAAGTTACTGTTTTTATCCCGTAGTGATAAACATACCTTAAAAGTTGATATCAATAGTATAGATTTATCTACACTTTGTCTAGATATATTAAAAGAAACTAGTTTTATAGATGATTCACATGAGCTTGTTTCTAAGGTAAATCCTAATGTTATGCTGAAAGGAGATAGTGCCCTCATTAAGGAACTTATTCGCATCTTAGTAGATAACGCCTTAAAATATACCCCTGAAGGAGGCACTATTACTTTGGGTTGTGCAACAACTAATCAGAATATCGTACTCTCTATAAAAGATACAGGCATAGGCATTCCAAAAGAGCATATATCCAAACTATTTGAGCGTTTCTATAGAGTAGATGAGGCTCGTAATAAAAATACTGGTGGTACTGGCCTAGGTTTAGCTATTGCTAATGAAATTGCTAAAACTCATGGTGCTAAAATTTTTGTAAATAGTGAGGTTAATGAAGGAACAGAATTTGTTATTTTCTTCCCTCATAGTTAAATGAACGGTGATTAGCTCATCATCTCTATATAGTAATCGTTTTTAGTTTGAATGCATATAGATGTAAATAGTTTATTACATTAATATTTATATACAACTATAGATAAAAGGGTTATAAAACTTGAGAGTTGATGTGCCCCTAATAAATTAGATTTTTAGTTCTAACTTATAGGGGCTATGTCAACTTGGGTGTGTAAAATAATCTCTGTAAATAGCTTTCTATGATAATTAATTGTGGGGCAGGAAGGCCGCAGTATGGCCTTTCTGCCTTAGCTACAATATAGCTTGCATATAAAGTGCATGTCAAGGGCACCCTCGGATGAGGGTGTTTATTTTACCCTTGATATGTCCTTTTATGCATGCTACAGAGGGAGCCTTCCCTCAAACATGACACTAAGTTCGCCGTATACTTTACCCCAATTACGAAGAGGCATATTCCATTTTTTTGTTGCTTCAAAAGTAGCTAAATATAAGGCTTTCAGTAGTGCTGTGTCACTTGGAAATACGCTTCTTTGGCGATTCAATCTTCTATATGTACTATTTAAGCTTTCAATAGCATTGGT
>JAEZJJ010000111.1 GCA_023436395.1 Bacillota bacterium
ATTTTCCTTAAATTCTTTATTATGTGCTTTTGCCATGATAAAGTCCCCTTTGCTTAATATGATTATTATTGTAATACTAATAAGGAACTTTCTCAATTTATCTTGTGCTATTTATATTCTAACTCCAAAAACATCTCCCATTATCATTTATAACTTATTATATAAAACTAAGTAGTAAGCACCTTCCTTCTTAATTAAACCTTTATGAGCTAATATGTAATTCCAATCCCTTCATCTCTTATACCCTTGTTTTATAATGTATACTTTCACTTCTAACTTAATTTTATATTAAAACCAAGGAATTTTCAAATAATTACATCTATTTAATCCTATCAATGCTACCATAAAAGTCAGATTCAGATTGATTAAAGCTAGCTGTTATAAGTATTTCATTATCTTTTGTGCAGAAAAATAGCACCTACTTATTAATCTAAGTAAGTGCCTATTCACAAATCAATCATTAATTGCCTCTACTCCAAGTTTTTCCATATTCTTAAGGTTCTCACGCATAATTTGAAGCAATGTTTCAGAATGTCCTTCCCAAGTTAAAACTTCGCCAATTACGCGTAATGGTTGTTTGGTGCGATATGACCTAGTAGGGTTTCCTGGAAACTTCTTATTGGTTAAATTGGGGTCATCCTCAATGTCCCCCAGTGGTTCTACACAGTAGATTCGACCAGGAGCATCTCCTAATGCAAGTTCTGCTCCCCAAATAGCAGCGTCCATAGTAGCCGTTAAATAAACATAATTGGCCCTTTTTTGCTTGCCGTAGTTAGATTTATAACCCGGTTCTAGTAAATCCCCTATTTTAAGTTGTGCCTTAGTCCCATGATAAAAAGGTCCTCTATCTAGGACTCTATTACCCTGTAAATTATTAATCTCTCCCAATTTTTCTTTGTTTTTCACTTCTTCATTCATAAATCTCCCCCTAACATTTGTTTGAGTTAATGCCTTTCATTTCAATTACATTTCTTATGCAGTATCCCTAATAACTATTGTCACTCAAAGTTTACCTTACTTACTAAGCAATTAATAGTCTAGTAATAATCCTATATTCATTATATAATTAAGGTGGGAAGAGATAAATCTCTAACTTTATAATGTACTTCTCAATGAAGTGAGTAATTTAATTGTTTTTCATACCTATCACTACTCCCCATCTATTAAGACTAACCTAGATGTTCTTTTCTATTTCTAAGTACTTCTTTTCCACAAACGTTTCACTTTAAGTAATCCTTTGATAAACCATACCATAAAATAGCCACTCAAAATGCCCATTATATTAAGCATGATATCATCTACATCGAAACTACCCAGTCTTGTAAAAAGTTGAAAAAGCTCTATGAACAAAACAGAAGAAATGCCTATTATCAAAATTTTTGCAAACGAGTTTACTTTGTGATAAACCATAGGCATCAGAAAGCCAAGAGGAATAAAAGGTACTGTATTTCCTACAATATTAAACCTTGCCCAGCCCTCAGAAAAATGAGCAAACTGTACGCTAATGGTTCCAAATGGCATCAGATTTAAATTCTCCCCAAATGAAGTTGTTGTTATTTTATTTGCTAATTCTGTAAATGAGCCTGTAAATTTAATAACAACAAACACAAAAAGTAATACCACATATCCCCACCAGATTATTTTTAATGTCATATGACGTTTTTTCATTTGTGCTCCTCTCCACGGTCATTATCAACCTATAAAACATTTATTTTTTATTATACAATAATAGGACCAAGATTGCACCTGGTCCTATCTCAGACTAAAGAAAACTCTACTCACTGTTACAATCAAAAAACAAATCAACATGCCAATGCCAGTAGGTAATAAAAAGCTGATTGCTGTCCATTTTAAACTTTGTGTTTCTTTTTTGATGGTTAAAAGTGTCGTTGAACAGGGCCAGTGAAAGAGGAAAAATACAAGCGTACAGAGTGCCTTAACAGGTGTCCAATCATTACTTATAAGAAGCGCCTTGATTTCAGACGTTTGATGAAGCATGACAATATTCCCTCTAGACATATATGCCATAATCATAATAGGCAGTACAATCTCATTGGCTGGAAAACCCAAAATAAATGCCATTAGTATAATGCCATCTAGACCAATGATTTCTGCAAAAGGATTTAAAAAATCTGCAAAATAAGTCATAAGGGTACTTTCACCAATGGTAACATTGGCTAGTATCCATATCACAAGACCTGTAGGTGCAGCAACCATCACCGCTCTTCTTAAAACAAATAAGGTACGATCAAGAAATGAACGCACTAAAATCTTACCTATTTGTGGTTTTCTATAGGGTGGAAGTTCCAGTGTAAAAGAAGATGGAATTCCTTTAAGTATGGTTTTTGATAGTACCCAAGATGTTATAAACGTTAATAGTATCCCTAATATAATAGTTGCCATCAGTATTAAGGTAGAAAGCAAGGAAGTAAAGGGAGACAGTCCTGAACCTACTAAAAACATAGAAATGATAATGATAAGTGTTGGAAAGCGTCCATTACAAGGCACAAAACTATTTGTTAAAATAGCAATCAGGCGTTCCCTGGGTGAGTCTATAATACGGCAACCTTCAACCCCAACAGCATTGCAACCAAATCCCATACACATGGTAAGCGCTTGTTTGCCACAGGCACAGCACTTTTTAAAAGGCCTATCTAAGTTAAAGGCTACCCTTGGTAAATACCCTAAATCTTCAAGGAATGTAAACAGTGGAAAGAAGATGGCCATAGGTGGTAACATGACTGAAATAACCCAGGTTAGTACCCGATAGATCCCATTAAGAAGCACTTCTTCTAACCAACTAGGGCTTCCACATACTTGAAGAAAATGTAAAAGGTGAACTTCTAATCTAGTAAAAAAACGAAATACTATATCTGAAATAGTGTTAGCTCCAAATAAAGTAATCCAAAAGATAACCCCTAATAAAAGAAGCATAATAGGGATTCCGGTATATTTACTTGTTAAAATCCTATCTATCTTTCGATCGTCTTTATAGGGCTCTTTAAAATGGTGCTTCACTACTTGCTGGGCAATACCTTCTGCTGTATGTATCAGTGAAGTCACAATCTGATCCTTTAGCCCCTGGGTTGAAATCTGCTCCTTTTCTAACAAGCTTTTAGCTTCTTCAAGTTTTACTTGAAGTGCCACTCCATTATACCCCTCTTCCTTTAGATAGGGTGATATAAGGGATAAAAAAGTTTCTGAATCCTCTAGAAGCCTCATGGCAAACCATCTGGCGGGTGCTGGTAAACCACCGCACAATGCCATTAAGGGTTCAAGACAGGAAATAGCCTCTTCTATACTTGGTATATATTTAATCTTCATAGGGGGTGACTCTTCTCTTTTACCTATTTGAAGACTTACCTCCTCCATCAGACTTTCAAGTCCTTTCATACTCCTAGCCGTTGTACCTACTACAGGTACACCTAGCATTTCGGAAAGCTTATTGATATCCACTTTGATTTTCTTTTTCTCTGCCTCGTCTAATAAGTTAACGCAAACCACAACCTTACTTGAAATCTCTAGGATTTGCAAAACAAGGTTAAGATTCCTTTCTAAATGGGTAGCATCACACACAACAATAATGGCATCTGGCTCTTTTAAACAAAGATAATCTCTTGCTACTTCTTCCTCTTTAGAATGTGCCATAAGGGAATAAGTTCCCGGAAGATCGATTAAATTGTAAACTTTTCCAAAGTAACTATATTGTCCCTCTGCATAAGTAACCGTTTTACCTGGCCAATTTCCCGTATGCTGTTTAAGTCCTGTTAACCCATTAAATACTGTACTTTTGCCCACGTTAGGGTTCCCTGCTAATGCCACACGATACATATGTGATTCTATTTCTGTATAGGCCAATGTGTCAGCTCACCTCCTTTACTTATGCCTTACTAAAAGCATTTTATAAATAGTACGCTTACAAGATACCCTTACTTGATTAATGCGTTATTATAATCTTATTCGCATCTTCTGATCTTAATGCAATAACTGTACCTCTTATTTTATAAGCCACAGGATCCCCACTTGGACTCTTTTGAAGACATTCTATAGTGGTTCCTTCTACAATCCCCAAATCTTGTAAGCGACGTCTCATACTACCTGTCGTGTATAAAGTTTCTACTTTGCCAATCTGCCCTTCTTTTAACTGAGTAAGGGATAATAACACGTTCATAGCTTTCTCTCCTTCAATCCTAAAAAATCTTTCTTATTGTATATAATAATAACTTCCCTCTATAGTGTTACTATTATTTTACAATTAATTTATTTTTTGTATATTTTTGAAAAAACACGAAACTTTTTAGATGCCATTTAATATACTATCAATGAACTAGGTAGTTTTTTAGATTATTTAGGTATCAAACTAGTTATTTAGGAGGCGATTTTAGATGGTGAACAATCGAAATAGTTCTAGACGTCCTATTAATTCAAGAAATATGCAAGGTATGGTCCCTCAAATGAGTGATTATAACAATTTAGATATAGAAAATATGCCCATTGCTATGGCCTATGTCCCTTTTCAACAATGGAGAAATATATATGAACCTAGGCAAGCTTTACAAAGAGGTACTATTTTTAAAGAACTGGATCTCCCATTTACTTGTGCAAAGGAGTGTAAATAATGTTAAGAAATAACGCTAACGAATTATTAGATTTAATTAGAGTGCTAGGATTTAATATGTTCGATGCTGTACTTTTTTTAGATACACATCCTGACAATCAACAAGCATTAGAACATTATCAAAACTATCAACAACTTATGAATCAAGCTACAAAAGAATATACAACTTACTTTGGACCTTTATCATCAGATGATGTCAATGTTAGTAATGAATGGACCTGGGTTAATGCACCATGGCCATGGGAAAGAGAGGCAAATTAATATGTGGAATTATGAAAAAAGATTGCAATACCCTGTTAAGATTACAACAACAAACCCTAAAATAGCCCAACTCATCATTTCACAATATGGTGGCCCTGATGGAGAACTTGGTGCCTCTATGCGTTATTTATCCCAACGCTATACCATGCCTAATAGCAAAATCGCTGGCCTTTTAACAGATATTGGCACAGAAGAACTAGCTCATATGGAAATGGTTAGTGCTATGGTTTATCAACTCACCAAAGATTTAACACCTGAAGAAGTGCAAGCATCTGGTTTT
The DNA here is from genome assembly GCA_023436395.1 of Bacillota bacterium. Classification (GTDB taxonomy): domain Bacteria; phylum Bacillota; class Clostridia; order Lachnospirales; family Cellulosilyticaceae; genus Cellulosilyticum. The sequence goes on from JAEZJJ010000111.1 coordinate 5,160, forward strand.
GCACCTTATTATATCGATCATACAACAGGTGTCTATCCTGTAGCTGCATCTGGAACGCCTTATAGCGTTATGACTTTCCAATCCAAAGGCGATGCCATTACGGATTTACATGAAGATTTAGCAGCAGAACAAAAAGCACGAACAGTTTATGATAACTTACTTCGTATCATCAAAGATCCTGAAATTTGTGATCCACTTAGATTTTTACGTGCTAGAGAAATCACCCATTATCAACGTTTTGGTGAAGCACTTAGACTTATGCAAGAAGACCTAGATAGTAAAAACTTCTATGCTTTTAACCCTGAATTTGATAAAGGACCCTGTAAATAAGAAAATCACCAGCTTTTTAGCTGGTGATTTTATTATTTATTCCTATTGTCCTCCTATAAACTGGTACCGACATTTAAGCCAGCACCAAAATTAGATTTGCTTACTCTAACAACAAATTATTCTATTGGTTGAATTTAGAATCTCATATTTGTTATACTTAATTAAATGATCAGATAATTTTTATAAAGATTAGTATTATAATGGGAGGCTATGGATGAAAACACCTAAAATTAAAGATCCTGAAGGTAATATATACCCAAGTAGTGTTGCTGAAATTAAAAAGCTAACAATTGGCGGAATAGATCAGTATTTGATGATACGAGGGAAAGATACTAAGAAGCCCATAATTCTTTTTGTTCATGGAGGACCGGGACAAGCAGAAATTGGCTATATTAGAGAATATCAAAAATCATTAGAAGAACACTTTGTTGTTGTACGATGGGATCAAAGAGGTGCAGGACTATCTTACTCTAAAACCATACCTAAAGACACTTTTACTATCGAGACATTTGTAGAAGATTTGAATGAAGTAACCGATTATTTAATTCAGCGGTTTAATCAACAAAAGATTATAATAGCAGGTCATTCATGGGGAACAGTTATTGCTACTTACGCAGTAAAGCGTTGTCCCGAGAAATATAGTGCTTACATTGGAATTGGTCAAGTTATCAATTCAGAAGAAGCTGAAAAAATAGCGTATCATTACACAAAATCACAGGCTATCAAACAAAATAATAAAAAAGTACTTAAGAAGCTTGAACAAATAGGTGAACCACCGTACTCTCATAAAGAGGTTATGATACGAGCAATTTGTCAGGGAGAAATTGGTGGTGTAGTAAAGACAAATCCACCTAGAAGTATGGGGCTATCACTGCTATTATCAAGAGAATATAACTTGATTCATAAACTAAATTATCAAAAGAACTGCCTAAATTCAGCCAACACCATGTATCCTCAAATTGCAAAAATAAATTTCTTTAATGAAATCAAAAATTTAGAGGTTCCAACACTCTTTGTTGCTGGCCAGTATGATTATATTTCACCAACCATTTTGGTCAAACAATTTTATGATGAATTAGAAGCACCTATAAAAGATTTAATCGTGCTAGAAAACTCCGCACATCTACCTCAGCTAGAAGAATGCGAACGCTTTATAGAACTACTTATCAAATCAAATATACTTAGCAAATAGCTATTATAAATAAAAAACCTTACTATTTCATGAGTGAGGTTTTTTATTTACATTTATTCCCACTCAAATAAACTTATAGTTTGCTCCATGTAAATTTAAATTTATTGTTGCTCTTCCAAATCAGCAACAAGTTCCTCGCAACGGGCCATTGTAAGCGTTGACAGCTTGTCATAATAAGCCGTCTTGGCAAAGCTTCCTCCTTCATATTCTGCAGCTGCTTCATTGGCTTGGTTCTCTTTGTTTGAAATCCACTCACGCTGCTTTATAAGTATTTGCTGGTAGGCTTCATCATCAGTATTGTACTTTACCAAATCCCAAACTTCATTTAGGCAATCATCTATTACTTTATACATCTGTGCTGAATTGTTGTTCATTTCAAGCTGTGCCTCCGAATGACTGACTTTTTCGCTCCAGTACGCATAACTCTCTTCTAATTTAATGTGTTTTATTAAATCTATCTTAAATACAATGGTTGTTGCCCCAACACTTCTACAGTACTATACTAATATTGCATCCTTCATACATTGAATGCATTTACATATCATCTATTTTCTCGCATCATAGCTTACAAGAAATCTTCTATTACCTTTTTATTCATTATACCTAATCTATCATTAAGATGCATAAAATAATTAATCATAATATGAAGTGAATCAATAAAAAATAAATGAGGAGTGAGTTTTATGCCTTTTAAACGATTAATTTCTGCTATTTTTATCATCCTGATCACCATTCATTCAGCGGTCCCTGCATCAGCCTGTACCATATTTACAACAAAGCTAGAAGATGGCACTTTTATTGCAGGTAATAACGAAGATTGGATGTACACCATTCCTAACAGCATGATCCTCTATGCACCTAGCCAAGACTGCCTAGGCTCTGTCTGTTTTTATAATGCGTCTTATGTGCAAGGAGGTATGAATGAATATGGCCTATTTTATGATGGGGCCTCCTGCCCTTCTTCAACAGTACCTTATGATTCAAATGAAGAATCACTTGACTATGATTTAGGTAAACTCATCCTTTCAAAATGTAAAACGGTTAAAGAAGTAGAAACATTCCTTAAACAATATAATATCCCTAAAAGCTTTTGTGATCATCTTTTATTCGCAGATGCCACTGGCGATTCAGCTGTTTTTGAATGGGTGAAAGATGAACTCTATATTATTCGTAAAGAAAACACCGAGGACTATCAAGTAATTACTAATTTTTGGCTCACAGATCCAAAGCTTGGTAACTATCCATGCGCAAGATATGATACCGCGCTAAAATCCCTCCAAGTAGGAACGCCTTTTCTAGAAGATTGTGTCCAGATCCTCGAGTCCTGCAAACAAAATTGGGGAGATGGTGGTACCCTGTACTCTAACATTTATGATCTATCAAATAAAGAGGTTTATGTCTATTTAAGAGGAGATCTAAGTGCCCCTTACAAATTCAATTTATTGCAGGAACTGCAATCTATAACCCCTGAATCTGAAAAAAGTTTTACTTTTGATGAGCTTAACTTTACACCTTTATCAAATACTGCCCCCTTTCAGGAGCAAATATCTCCCCAATCAACAGCCCTACATACTAATGAATTAGAAACTCAAAATCAGGCTTCAACAGCAGCACAACCAAACACCGAAAATAGCCACCCATTTGTTAAATTCGTATTGCCATTAAGTCTTCTTAGTATACTTGTTGTGCTGATTATGATATATATCATGAAAAAAAATAAATCAAAATTCAATTAAATAGTTTGTCCTATGCCCCCTATTTTTTAGTGTCTAATAACATGATACAACAAAAAGTCTCTTAATGTCATGCATAGGACTATCTTATGTTTGATTGACTAAATAACTATTTGACTCAATAAATTGGAATTTAGTTGAGTGAGGTTATCCAATAACTTATAACTAGACAAATACATATTATACTTGGAATAAAAAATAACAACCTTAGTGGCATCTTAATCTTGGTTTTTTCAACATATATAAAGCCAAGTATATTTGCAATTAGCAATGGTATAAAGCCCATATTTAATCAACTCCTTAAAAGAAATTCCATTTTATTCCATTTAAAACGCTTTATATATTGTTACATTTTAACATCTTTGATATAACTTTATCGCTACATTTTCAGCTATCTTCTTATTTTTATACACCTTTCTTATATTGAGTATGGTTATTCCTATGGCAAACCGTTCACCTTAATGTATATAGGTTTTACTTGTGTAGCAACCTAGCTCCTCCAAGTAAATAACATAGCTTTTTATGCTCTCATACTCCTCATATTTGGATTTTTTGTTAAATAAAATATTTTTTATCTATACTTAACCACTTAATTATTATATAATTTATTAAATAATTTTTATATTATATATTTTTAAAAAAATAAAATTATAGACACATATTACTTAGGAGATTTATTTATGAAAAGATCAATGATGCAAGCATACGTCACAAAAAGTAATGAGGCTGTGGCTCTTTATCAAAAGGCTTTTGATGCTATTCTCCTCAATAGCTATCTAAATGAAGATGGAACTTTTTTTCATTCAGAGCTTGATATTCAAGGAGAAATTTTAGCTGTGACAGAACGAAACTCAGAATATGCTATTATTGACGAGAAAGCGATTACTGGCAACGTAATGCAGTTCAGTTTGCATTATGGAGAAGGAAATGAGGATATGGTAAGGAAAGCATATGACATATTGAAAACAGGTGCTAAAATTCTTATACCACTCGCACCATGCGAATATAGCCCCCTGATGGCAGATCTAATTGACAAGTATGGAATTAGATGGTGCATATTTGTATAGTGTAGCTTTCAGCATATAGGAATAAAAGACCATAATTTTCATATAAGCTAATAGTATTCTCTATAATAACCTCACTTAATTTAGATAGTGAGGTTATTACACTAACAACTGCTCTTCTTGGATATAGTAAAATAGAAATCACAATCAATTGATATGTTCATTCTACAGATGATAGTAAGAGAAATGCCATAAATACATTATCTAATTAAATTTATTGTTTCTCTTCCAAATAAGCAACAAGTTCCTCGCAGCGGACCATTGTAAGCAAAGCCAGCTTGTCATAATAAGCCGTCTTGGCAAAACTTCCTCCTTCATATTCAGCAGCTGCTTCATTGGCTTGGTTCTCTTTGCTTGAAATCCACTCACGCTGCTTTATAAGTATTTGCTGGTAGGCGTCATCATCAGTATTGTACTTTACCAAATCCCAAAGTTCATTCAGGCAATTATCTATTACTTTATACATCTGTGCTGAATTGTTGTTCATTTCAAGCTGTGTTTCCGAATGACTGACTTTTTCGCTCCAGTACGCATAACTCTCTTTATATAATTTAAGAGTACTATGTGCCTCCTCTAAAGGCTTTTCTCTTTCATAGGAGTAAATACCCTGACTTTCAGATTCACTGACAATAGCAATCATTGTAAGCACTGAATCACTTTTATTGACCCAAGCAAGCCATGGATCATATATCTCCTTAGAAATCTCACTTATAGGTGTCCCTGGCAAGTATACCTTAAAAGAATTTGTTCCACTTAATCCATCGGCCTCTGTGTAAATGTACTTGGTACCCTCTATTATTTCTTCCGTACCCACTTCTTCACTATAAGTAATGTCCGAAAGAGTCATTTCATAGCAATATGTATCAACTTGAGTTAAATTTGTAAAATGTCCTTTAAAAACGCTAGTGTAAATTGTTCCATTCTCATAGCCTTTCCCAATATCCCCCATCTCCGAATCATGATAGTTGCCTTTAAAATAACCATCCTTCTCAATTGTAAAATTTGTAGACCAAGCGCCAGCTCCACTACAAAACTCAAATTGACACTTTGCAAGATCAGCGTAGGTCAGGTCATTTTTTAATTGAACCTGAGTATCCCTATTTTTGTCTTCATCTTCAACTTGAGTATCCGTATTTTCCTCCAAATCATTAAGTTTAATAACCTTATCTTGCTCTCTAAAATCAGCCAGATCTTCTACGGGCTCATGGCTACTCGATATATCTGCATTTTTTTGATCCAAAGTACTTCCTTTTTCACATGCAACGACACTCATTGAAAGTACCATTGCAACTATCATTGAAAATATCCTCTTTCTCATAATCTATTAGCTCCTAACTTTCCGTATATTTAGGTAATTGATACCTACCCCTATCAAGGTTTGTAAATTACATCTATGGACTGCTATGCATTCATTCTGAGAAAATATCTCCGCAATCAACAGCCCTACAGACTAACGAATCAGAGACTCAAAATCAGTCTTCAACATCAACACAACCAAACGCCATTAAAATAGTTTGTCGTATGCACACTATTTTTTAGTGTCTAATAAAATGATACAACAAAAAGTGGTTTAATGTCATGCATAGGACTATCTTTTGATATTTATTTCATTTACGAGTTTGTGAAAGATTTTCTGCAAATAACGTAGTTTCTATGCCTCCACATTCTCTGTCATAACGTCAACTGCACGTTTAAAATATGCTGCTTTTGTTTCTTAGAAGTTTTATCCCCAATATCTTCATATCCTACATTTATTTGAGATATGCTATTCTCATCTACACTAAATTTTTCAAGAGATTCTTTAAACTTTTCTAGGCATAGCATATTCTTTACCTCCTTAAATTCAAATTTAGAAGTCTATAAACTAAATGTTTTTATAGCTTAACTATTTATGCTTGGTTATTACATATTATAATATTTTATCTTTGTTACATTTTGTAATTTTGTGCAATAAAAAATAAGGCCAGACATTCAGCACCTGGTCCTATCTAAAACTATTTTTTTATAAAGTAAACTACAGTAGAAAACAAACTATCTTTTGCTTCGATTGACTAAATAACTGTTTGATTCAATAAATTGGAATTTAGTTGAGTGAGGTTATCCAATAACTTATAACTAGACAAATACATATTAAACTTGGAATAAAAAATAATAATCTAAGTGGCATCTTAATCATGTTTTTTTCAACATATATAAAGCCAAGTATATTTGCAATTAGCAATGGTATAAAGCCCATAGTTAATATCATTCCGGCACTATCCCAATTCTCTAAGGGTAACATAGCATTTGGATTTGGAATAACAGTATCTTGAGTCAAATATGGAATCGCAAAATAAATCAAACATAAAAATCCAATAATATTAATTATTGATATGATCATTGATAATGTCTTCTTTAATTTCATTTAATCAACTCCTTAAAAGAAAATCCCATTTTATTCCACCTCATACACTTTATATTCTGTTGCATTTTAACATCTTTGATATAAATTTATTGCTACATTTTCAGCTACTTTCTAATTTTTATACACTTTTCTTATATTGAGTATGGTTTTTCCTATCGCAAACCATTCACCTTGAAAGCAGCCAGCCTCATACATTTCAGGTGTAATTTCACCATCATACATATGCCCTATAGAACTTTCTCCAAATCGAAGTTCAATAAGCCCCTCTATATTGCCCCACTCCCTATCATATGTAGCTGCATCCATTTCTCTTAAACACTCATAGCTTTCAACAATCCTATAATTTAATTTAAACACATTGTATCCTCCACAAATACAACTAGAATAACTTAGATTAATATTTCATAAATTTTCATTATATTTTATCATGTTCCTTCAAAACTAGTCTCATCATTTATGCTATCATTATTAAGTTCTCGTAATTTCCCCTCTGGTATTGTCCAAATACAATACCCCTGTGTAACTATTTCTCCCGATATAGATTTCCACTCATCTTGACCTTTCTTTCGATACCTGCCATGATTCCAAAAAACTTGTATTTCATATCCATTAATAACTTTTTTGCAATACTAAATTTTTCTTTTAGCATTCCCTGTTGTTTTCCTCTTTTCTCTGCTGAGTTAACTAAATTGGCCTGATCATGTAATGATTTTTCTCTTGCTGTTTATGCTAATCTAAAAATAGGTCAATCGCTCATTGAAAACTAGGTCACTTAACAAATATATGTTATCCTTTCAGTAATAACTGAAAGGAGGATAAGGAGTGATTACATTGACGCATAAGCAACAAATTATACTCAAACATATTGATGGAATGTCTAACCGAGAAATTGCTAGAATCCT
>JAEZJJ010000024.1 GCA_023436395.1 Bacillota bacterium
ACCACATGAAGTTGGAATCGCTAGTAATCGCGAATCAGAATGTCGCGGTGAATACGTTCCCGGGTCTTGTACACACCGCCCGTCACACCATGGGAGTTGGGGGGGCCCAACGCCGGTGACCCAACCCGCAAGGGAGGGAGCCGTCTAAGGCAAAACCAATAACTGGGGTGAAGTCGTAACAAGGTAGCCGTATCGGAAGGTGCGGCTGGATCACCTCCTTTCTAAGGAAAGAAATCACTGGTTCATGAGTTACTATTTTGTTTTGAAGGTTTATGGAAGGCACTAGACGTTATGTCTAGTGCCTTTTTGCGCGCTCCTAGGATGGGTATAATCTTTTTTGCTTTTTAGAGTATGTGAAACTTAATTTCAAGCAATTCTATACATAAGTTGAAAGATTAATAAAATTAATATATTATATAATTATAATTATATTCAAAATAATAAAATTATTATTGCGTAATTAGTCTTGCTAAAGTTACAACTGTAGACGAGGTTATTTCATGCTAAAAATATGACGTTTATTTTCACAAGAGATAGTTGCTATTGATGTTATTAATAGCAACTATGAACAAGTACATATGTATAGTGTTAAATAATTTTATAATACAATCTACAGAAAAAGGAGTGGACTATTATGAATACGGATATGAATACAAAACAATTTATTCAAAATAGTAATAATGAATCTGATCAATTATTATACAGGTGCATATTTATTTTCACACTTCTAGAAATAGCAGATTTTATCATTAAAGTATTAAAAAGACCATTAAACATCATCGATTATATCCTACTAATTATTATTTTTCTAAATGGTATTTGGATTATAGCAAGTAAAAAAGCAAACTCTAAAGAGCCATTTCGTTTAATGGGAATCCTTCTAATAGAATTCACTTCAACCTATTATTTTATTGCATTTTGGCTATCAACAGTGATACTATGGATAGTATCTCTTTTAATTACTATCTTATATTTTGATAAGAAGTTATTATATAAATTAATTGTGGTTAAAATAATAACATTTATAATAGCTAATTTAATCATTTATGTATGCCATATAGATATTACCTATTCCTCTTATAAAAACCTAATAGGTTGCGCTGAAACAAGCCTTTTGCAATATATAGCTATTATATTTTTAATTAATGCTATTGTTACAAAGACTACGCATTTATTTGAGTTTTCATTAACCCAAACAAAAGACATAGTAAATATTTATAAAAGATGCTTATTAGGAACTCAAGAAATAAGTAAAAATATAGATGAACTCTGCGAGAATTTACAAGAAAATCAAGCAGCTGTACAAGAAATTAGCAGTTCAAGCTTAGAAATCATGCATCAAGCAGATTGTACGTATACTTCATCTCAACAATCCTTAGGTACAATTGAAGATATTCTGGAAAGCAATAAAGATGCCTCTAAAAAGGTTAAAGAAATTGAAAGACTAACCTTAAAATGCAGTGATCTAACAAAAATAAACCAAGAAAATATTAATAAGCTTACTGTTCAAGCTGATCAAATTAATACTTCTAATCTAAATTCAAAACAGGTATTTAATATGTTTATGGATAATATTAAACATATTGCAGATGCATTAAATCTTATCAATGCTGTAGCAGATGAAACCAATTTATTAGCTCTCAATGCAAGTATTGAGGCTGCACGTGCTGGAGAAGCTGGAAGAGGCTTTGCTGTTGTTGCTACACAAATAAATAAGTTAGCAGAGCAAACAATTAAGTCGGCAAATAGTATTGATTTACTTTTGTCAAAGGTCAATGAATCTGCAGATCAGTCTATAGATGCCATAGCTCATACAAGTACTATTATAGAACAAAATCTAGATATACTTGCTCAAACACAGGAAGACTTTAATAAAATGATAAAATGGCAAGATGGTGTATTTGATAAAGTCAACGAGCTTCAAAATGTTATTAAAATATCGGAGCAACAAGCTAGTGTTGTAAATGATTCCTTTAAGCAGACCCTTACAGAAAGTAAGAAGATAGCAGATAGTACTTCTAATATATCTGCAGTTATTGAAGAACTTAATTCTTCATTTCAAGAAATCACGACATATGCAGATAATGTCAGTTTAGAAACTAATAAATTAGCTATTCAGGATAATTTAATTTCATAAAGAGTATCACCTACATCATTAGGACTACTTCCTATCTAATAAAACCTTTAATGGTTTATGGTTTACTTATTTATTTTGAAAGTTCATTGCCTTAAATATAAATAGCACCTCACTAAAGTGATACGCGGTGAGGTGCTATTTATATTTAAAAATATTTAATTCCAGCTTCTTTTGTATACTCATTTACCTAAAAGGTCTCTGATAAGGAGGGGCTATATCATGATATTATTAAATTAACCAAACCAAATAGGTGGGAGATTTAAAGATTATTTACATAAATGTGTAGAGCTAAGAGACTTATTGTGTTTTGATAAGAAACCTGATATCCTAAATGAGAAGGTATTTCAAATCAGCATAAATAAATAGGTTCAAATAAATAGGTTCAAATAAATAGGTAAGGGGTAGACTGAATAGAAGGAAGGAGTCCTAAGATGACTAAACCAATAAAAGAGATAGATTTAATTATTATCGGTGCAGGCCCAGCAGGACTTACGGCTGCTATTTATGCTACTAGAGCAGGTCTTGAGACACTTGTACTTGAAAACGATGTAATAGGTGGTCAAGTTAGATTAAGCTATACAATAGAAAATTATCCAGGATTGAGTAGTATTAAAGGTCATGAATTAGCTGATAAACTAGAAGAGCAAGCTACAGAGGTAGGTGCTATCATTGATGAATTTGACGCTATAGAACAGGTCTCATTAGGCGATGAAGAGAAAATAGTAGAAACAGGTGATTACATCTACAAACCTAAAGCAGTTATTATTGCTACAGGAGCGAAGCCTAAGTCAATTCCTATTCCAAGTGAGCACAAGTTCTTAGGCAAAGGTATTCATTATTGCGCTGTATGTGATGGCGCAAGTTATAAAGACGAAGAGATTGCTGTGGTAGGTGGTGGAAATGCTGCACTAGAAGAAGCACTGTATTTAGCTAAGCTTGCTAAGAAAGTAACTATTATTAGAAGATACGATTATTTTAAAGCTGAGTCTAAGACGTTAGAAGAAGTAGAACATACATCTAATATAGAGATTATGTATAATTGGGATTTAGTAGATGTTGATGGAGAACAGTTTGTTGAACTAGCAATGGTCAGAAGTACCCAAACAGGTGAGATGAAAAAAATACCCATTAAAGCTGTATTTGGATACATAGGAACTGAACCAAAAACAGCTTTATTTAAAGAATATGTACATCTTACTGAAATTGGTTACATAAAAGCCAATGAAAGTATGGAAACCAATATTAAAGGTGTATATGTAGCTGGTGATGTAAGAGAAAAGGAATTTAGACAAATCACAACAGCAGTAGCTGATGGAACAATAGCTGCCCTAAAAGCAGAACAGTATATTACAAGAAAATAAGGAGATATAAAGGATGATAAAAGTATATTCAGTAGAATGGTGTGGACCATGTAATAAGGTGAAAAAATATTTAGAAAGTAAAAATATACCATATGAAGCAGTAATGGTAGCTGATGCTAAAGAGGATAGAGATATTGTTGAGCAAGTTTCAGGACAAAGATCAGTGCCTGTAACAATAATTAATAACCAAGTAATTCTTGGATTTGATAAGCAAAAAATAGATGCAGCACTAGCAACATTAGATCAATAATATAGAAGGGAGGCTAAAAGCCTTCCTTTTTTATAGTCTAGGAAAGTGAGTTCTTTACTTTCCTAGACTATGGGGGGGACAGAGGGGAATTCCCTCTGTCGTATTAAGGCGGGTGCTCAGCTGATACGTTCTTTGTCAGCGCCGAAGGGAACTTAGGGTTCCCATTCCAGTATTCTTGGATTTTATGATTATTGTGTGGCCTAGCATTATCTAGTATAAGATATATTTTCTTATCTGGATTATGATTTAGAAGATACTCTATAAATTCTTCTATTTAAATGCCTGTAATAGGCTACTGAGCTGGATATACATCACATACTGTTTCGAACTTTTTAGTGATTTCAGTTGCACCTATTATATTTACACCTTCATGAGAATTTTTACTCGACAGAATACCCATGTAAGTTAGCAGCTGTAGAAGTTGTTCTAGACATTAATTTTACATCCTAATAATAATCTTTAGATTAGGATATGAAGTTTTCAAGAAAAAAATCCCCAAAATTAGAATGTATAGGTGGTTTATCTATATTATTAGTAATTTAAAGAATATAGAAAATATTTGATATTTAATGTATAATTAGAATGCATTTTGCAGTTTGTTGAGGTAGTAAAATAAAGCATTTATGTAAAAGGGAGAAAAAAGCAATGAGGGGAAAAAAGATAGGTATATTACTAGTTTTGTTATTTGCTCTTTATATATGCTTTGGGCAGGCTATTTTTGCAAGTAATAGTCATATAAAAATTTCAACATCAGTAGGTATTGATGGTCAGTATAAATATGGTCGGTACATACCCATTAATATTACCTTGGAAAATACGGGGAAACATTTCTCTGGTACAGTCCGAATAAGGCTTGGTGAGTATAACACAGAGTATATAGAGGAGATCAATGTTGCTAGTGGAGATACCAAAACAGTAAAGATTCCTATATGGGGTTGTGGAGATTATTGTCATGATTTTGCAGTGAGTTTAGTAGATCAAGCCAATAAGGAGATTGCTAAGCAAACAGGGTATTTACCTTCTAGTGGTGAATCAGACGATTCAAAACTTATTGTGGGCATACTTACTGAGAGTTTCAATAAATTAAGTTATTTCTCAGGAATTAATTTTAGTTTGAATGATTATTATCATACGAAAACCATAGTAGTAGAGGCTGATGATATTGACGAGAAAGTAAATAATCTTGAAATGTTAGATATACTGGTTATCAATAATTACAATACTTCAATGTTACGACCTGAACAAGTCGCTACAATTGAAAAATGGGTAGAGCAAGGTGGTACATTAATTATTGGAACAGGTATTAATGGTATTAAGACAGTAAGCAGTTTTAGTAAAGAGTTTTTGCCTATGGAAGTGACAGGGACAACAACAGAAAATATTCAAATAATGGGAGAATCGTTAAAAGTTGAATTAGCTGATTTTCGATATGAGGGTGAGAGGAATAAGGTCAATAAAAGCATCTACAATAATTTATACGAATCTTTCATAAAAGGAGCAGGTAAGATTATTGCTGTAAAATATGATCTAGGATCTGAACCAATGGTAAGCTTCACTAATAACCGAGATATGTGGAAAAGAATTTTAGTGGATGAGGAACTAGTAATAAGACATGATGAGATTAGTGGTTATAATACCTTATATAATTTTCAAGATATCAATAATGAAGATTTGCCGGCAGCTTCAACATTGAGCATTATTCTTATTGGTTATATTATTCTTATTGGTATTATTAGTTATTTTGTTGTAAAGAAAAAGGGAAAGAAAGAATACATATGGGTTGTAGCGCCTATTAGTTCATTGATAGTAACTGGTATTACTTATCTTATTGCTATGCGTTCTGCCTTGGCGCCATATGTGGTTAAGGAATTAGATATAGTTCATGTTACAGCTGATGGTAATGCAAGCAGATCAAGAAAAGTGGCAATCCTTTGTACACAAGGAAAAGATATAGAGATTGTAGAACCTAAAAATACTTCTTTTAATGCAATTTCAAGTGAAAATGTTCAATCAACAGAAAAGGACATTACACAACATCTATATTATGAGGGTGATAAAGTACGCTTTGTTAAGAAAGATTGTAGTGTTTGTGATGAGCTTTTCATAGCAACAGAAGCCGAGGAAATCTCAAATCCTAATTATACAAGTCAGTTAATCACGGATGGTCAAGATAATAAAATAATCTTTAAGAATACAAGTGGAAAGAAAATTAATAGGCTCTTCGTTACAAATGGCTATAAAATATGGGATTTAGGGGAAATTGCAGTAGATCAAGAAGTACAGCAAAGCTTTGGCGCAGATGGATCTAATGACTATGATACTTTACGAGACAAATTTAGTGATGATGAAGATTTAAGTTATCTAGTTAATATATTAGATGAAATAGAGCCTGATATTTATAATAAATATAATCCCATGTCTTATTTACCAGAGTATGTGGCAGTTACAGAAATAGAAGATTATAGTTCGTTTGTAGAAAATGAATATATGATGAATTCTTGTTATCAAATGACGATAGGAGAGATGGAAGTAGATTATGGAGATGAGGGCGAGGTCTTTTATCCATATGATTATTTCATGCCAGTCGTAGAAAGACAAAGTGGAACAGGATATGTTGATGAAGAAAGCCCAATCATGACTATTAATGGCGATTTATCAGTAGACCTTACATATTACATTGATGCTGTTTTTGATATAAAATGCGTATCATTAATACTAAATAGTGATGCAGTGCAAGATTATTATTGGAGTTCTTTCCATGGCGAGGTGTATATTTTCAATTATGATACAGCCAATTATGAGTTGATTGATCTTTATGGTGAATATTTTATAGAAGGTGAAACACTTGCTTCATATGTAAGGGATAACGCTGTAAAAGTTAGAGTGATCGGACAAGGTGAGGACAGTGCCCTAGTTCCAAGTATTGCAGTAAGGGGGGAAAGATATGCTGAAAATTAAAGAGCTAACGAAGAGCTATGGGGAGTATAAAGTATTTGATGGCCCTTCCAGAAGAATGAAACAGAGAATATGTCTTGCAAGATGCCTTATACATAATCCTCTTGAAGATGTATTTATGATAATTACAGAATCAGAAGAAGAGGAGGCAACAAAAGCATGATGATCAATCCTATTTTACGTAACGAGATAAAAACAGGTAGCAGAAGTTTTCGATTTTATCTGCTACTTATGATTTATGTTGCACTGCTTGGCATTCCTACGTTATTGATCTATGGAAGGATATGTAAATATAATGCTTTGGGTACGAGTTCATTTGTTTCATTGTATGTCTCCTTGGCAAGCATATCAGCAATTATATTGATGTTTCTTGTTCCTGCATTATCAGCAAGTAGTATTTGTGGAGAGCGCGAAAAACAGACATTAGATATATTATTAAAGACTATGACACCACGTAGTATTATCCTTGGCAAGCTATTAGGTGTTGTTAGTAAAGTTGTTTTATTGATTATTTGTACAATGCCCGTTTATTCTTTTGTTCTTTTCTTAGGTGGTATTAAAATAATACATATTATTACTTGTAATCTCTATTTGATTATGACAACTATTTTTGTAGCCTCTATGAGTATATGGATATCAACAATGGTAAAAACATCGAAGGTAGCCAATGTGGCAGCCTATTTTGCTGAACTGGGACTGATTTTAGGATTACCTATTGGTATATTGATTTTTGGGTCAGTAAGTGATGTTTTTTATGATACGGGTCTTGCAACAGATATTTTAGGAAATATTTTATGTATTAGTCCGGCTGTAGGATATGTGCATTTATTAGGTGTTCAGCTAAGAGCAGGCGGAGGTTTTTTGCAGTTATTTGATGAAGTAGATTTAATAATGCCAGGTTGGCTTATTCCTATAGGTATTGAAGTGATTTTAACAATCATATTTTTACAGGCAGCAATTAAAAGGTTAAATTCTATCAAGAAAAAAATTAAAAAAGCGAAATAAGAAGATGCAAGTTGCTGTAAATCAAGTTAACAGCTATGCTTAGACCAAGTCTTTTACTAGAAGAGGATGTTTGAAGATAACATTTTTGAGTAAAGGACTTGGGTTTTTTAGTGATATCAGTTGATTAGAGAAAGAGGGAAAGCAGATGGCAAATTAAAGGACGTCTACTTAGACGGTGAATTTGGCGGATTTGCTATTCATATTATGCAAAAGTAGTAGAATCTATTTAACTAGAGACCTAGTTAGAAAAAATAAGTAAAGTTTAAACGTTATAGAATAATAATTTGATTATTTAGAAAATAGTTTGTATGGTACATTAGGTAATAATAATGTAAGTTAAAAAATGCTATATGGGGGATATATAATGAAAAAACAAAAAACAATAGTGTTTGTAGTAGGTGTACTTTGTTTAACGGGAGGCATTGCTATTGGGGGAAGAATAGCGATGTATAACCATTCACAACCAACAATCACCATAGTATCTGAAGTAGGAGAAAAATCTGTAGAAAAAGTTCAAGATACAAAAAAGATGGAGGATCCAAATAAAGAGTTTCAGTATACAAAAGAAGAACTTAGAGAGAAGGATCGAGAACAGAAACAGATTAATAAACAAGAAAAAAAGGAAAATTTCTTGAAAAATAATTTAAAAATAAGAGGGGATTATTTAGCATTACAAGATAGCTATCTATTTGAAAATAGTAGTACAGAAAAATTGCATATCTATCAAATAGATGGATTTGATGAGGAATCATTAGCTTTAGCTAGAAATGAAATCTTTGCAAGACACGGGTATATCTTTAGTAAGGCTAGTTACAAAGATTACTTTCAAAATAAAACTTGGTATACACCTAGCAAGAAGCTGGATGAAATTAAACTTTCAGAGGTAGAGCAATATAATGTGAAGTACCTAGAATGGCGTGAGAGATACATTAAAGAAGAAGGCGATTATTCAAGTAGTTGGCTAAAAAGTAGGGAACTTGAAAGAGATTTTTGTGATATGTATTGTTTTGAGGTAGATAAACCTTTTAAGATGGACTTAAATAATGATGGCATAGATGAAGAAATAGTATTTCAGTCGGAGTCAAAAGATGAATGGGCTGTGGGATTAGGCGTTATCAAGATCAATGGAAAGGCTAGTGAAGAAATAAGCGGACAATTTCAAGGCTATATTTGGGTAGTGGATATAGATGAAACAGATAACTATAAGGAACTCGTTATTAACGACATGGGGCTTAGCTCAGATTATGAGGATTTATACTATTATTATGATGGTAAAGAGCCTGTATTTATGGGAAAGGTGACAGGTGAGCTAAATAGCCAGTCTAATGCATTAAGAAATTATGTAGAAGATGGTATAATTTATGCTAGTATCAGGTGTGATATTCTAGGAACATCATGGTATAACTGGAATTATAAACTTACAAGTGATCACAAGCTTCAAGAGGTGCCATTGGATTACTGGGAAGTACATTGGCAAACATATACAAGAGAACCAATCACTATTTATGAAAGTAATCAGCTATCTAGTAAGAAAACTAAGTATAAAGCAGGTATCCCGATACTAATAGTAGGAACAGATTTAAAAGAGTGGGTAAAAGTTCAACTTAAAGATGGTAAATATGGTTGGTTTAATACCAATGAATTTAGTCCATATTATCTTGATGGCATCTTATGTGCAGATTAGTATCAGTTGTAGGAGGAAAATTAATGGGAATTTTGCTGTATTGTCTTTGGTTTTTCGTCATAGTGGTCCTTTTATTTCCTTCTTTACAGGAATTTTGGGAAGACGTTTCAAGTGAAAAAATATATCTTAACAGGGCCACTCAAAAAAGAAGCAGATGAATGCTAGGTGTCGGGGCTTACGGGTCTCGGTGTCGAAGTTAACCAAAAATTTCTGGTGATGATGCGCTTAGGGGAAACACCCGTTTCCATTCCGAACACGTAGGTTAAGACCTAAGTGGCCGATGGTACTTGCCTGGAGACGGACTGGGAGAGTAGGTGGTTGCCAGATTTTTATTTTATAAAAAGTCTTTGAAAATAGATAGCTTATCATTAAGCTAGTATTTTCAAAGACTTTTTTCAGTAAATTATTCTTTTAGATAACGCCATAGGGTGGTACGGCTTATTTGTAACTGTCTAGCCGTAAGGCTTTGGTTTCCATTATTGTCAGCTACAGCTTTTTTGATTATATCTTTGATAATTTCATCCAGAGGTCTTTCTAAATCCATAGAAACCGTTTCGTAGGATTTGTAGATAGAAGAACGTTCCTTGTCTAGAAGGACAGCTACAGAGTTACTGGTAATGTAAGGTGTAGTAGTAAGGACTGCTAACTCCCTGGTCAAGCGTTTGAATTGAGTGTAATTCTGAGGCCAATCATAGTGCATTAGCATTTCCATAGCTTTAGCTTCAAATCCTATAAGTTGTTTGCCTAGTGTCATGTTGAGCTTGGATAGATACATACTTGAGAGTGTAGGAAGTTCATGAATCCGTTCTCTTAAAGGTGGCAGACAGACAGTGAGGCAGGAAAAGCGTTTAACAAAGTCTTGACCTTCATTAGAAAGCCAGGAGTCCTTCTGGCTAGTGCAGGAAAACAAAAGTCGGTTTCGGCGATAAAGATTAGTGTTAATGATAGAGGAAATTAATTGGTGGTTACGCTCTGGGTCTAAGGCATCTATACCCTTGAAATATATGGTGTTGTTATTATCATTAAAAGGTGAATTATAATGATTCGTTAAGTAGGACCACTCTTTATCGGTTATCTGGCTACAATCAACAGTTACTAAAGGATTAGTCTGAAGGGGACTTTGCGTATAAAGTAATCTAGCAATTTGATCCTTACCGGTGCCATATTCTCCGATAATCATAACAGGAAAGGGACTACGACTGATTTGATCTATAGAATCAGCAAGGTCACCAATAACTCCAGTCATGTTATAAAAGCTGTTGAAAAAATGTTCTTGGGCCTCTTTTTTATTAGAAAAATGGAGTCCGTATTTGCCATGGGTAATGGGGATTTTGGAATCAGTAAAATAGAAAACGGCATAGAGTTGTTCTTCATAGGGGAGCATGTAGCTACTAATAGAAAAGAGGGTTCCCTCAACATTTTTGAAAGCTTTATGATTGCTTGAGGAACGAACATTGGGGAGTTCACGGCGAAGTAAATCATATACCTCTATTTCATTTTCCTTATCCCAAGTTGAGAAATAAATATTATCTTGTGAATCAAAAATAACGGTATGACTTCCGGAATTTTTGATAACTTCTTTTAAAAATAAATTATCATGTCTAATCTTATTATGGCTTGTACTTATTTTTATGGCTTGATTAAAAGCATCCTCTATACTTTCTTGTCCAGAGGTGATAAGGATGGCATTGAGACCTAGTAATTTAGCCTCGGTGTAAGAAATCATATCACATACGACCATGTTATAATCTTGGCTCTTAAGCCTATTTAAAAGAGGAGGTACCTCTGTGTCAGAATAAACGGTGAAGATATCTACCTGATATTGCAGTAAGTCACAGAGTAGATAAGCACTACTAGTGATATTTGAGAAACCAACAATAGCATAACGTTCTTGGTAATTTTCAGCCAATTTAATAGCCCGAAGTATATCGTAAACAGATAGGGAAATATCCACTACTGGAATATCTGTAACCTCTTTAATTACCTGGGCTGTGCCGCCCCTAGAGATAATGGCGTCATAGTTCTCATCTGCATGACGAATCACTAGTTCTTTTCCATAATTTAAATCTCCCACATAGGCATTTAATTCTAAATCAGTTCTATTCTTTGCTAAACGCTCAATTGCAGTTTTCATAACTTCATAAGGAGCAATTCCTAATACTTTAATTTTGTTTTTTTTCATAAATAACCCCCCTTCCTGTCCTATATCTGAATAGTATTTTAAATATAAGCTCAAAACTGTTCTATTTAGAAACAATGTATCATAATTGAATAGATTATTCAAATATAAAATGTAAAAGTTTCATAATTAAACATATGATACGTCAAAATTTGTTGTTTATTGTTACAAATATCGTTAATATGATAAATATTAGAAGGTAAAAGTTAAACAAATAGAAATAATACGAAATAGAAAAGGGGGTGAGAATATGCTAACTCTATTGATTATTGCAGATGACTTTACAGGAGCACTGGATACAGGGGTACAATTTGCTACAAGAGGAGTCAAAACCAGAGTAGTAACTCGTGCAGACTATGACTTTAGTCAATTGGACTTGGAGGTTCAAGTTTTAGTAATAGATGCAGAGACAAGACATTTGAGCTCTAGTGAGGCGTACAATATTGTATATGATATTACAAAAAGAGCTATTAAGCACAAAGTCCCTTATCTTTATAAAAAAACAGATTCTGCCTTAAGAGGCAATATCGGAAGTGAGCTAACAGCCATGTTAGAGGCAGCTGAAGGTAAGACGCTTTCTTTTCTTCTGGCTTTCCCAAAGATGAAACGTTTAACCAAAGAAGGTATTCATTATATTAACGGTGTGCCAGTAAAGGAAAGTGTATTTGGACGGGATCCTTTTGAACCTGTGACTTGTTCCTATATTCCACAGATTATTGGTAATCAGAGCAAAGTGAAAGTGAGTGTAAAAGCTTATAGTAACTTAAATGATATGAGCTGTGATGAAAGAAAACAGTTGGAGCCAGAGATTATAGTGTGGGATAGTGAAAGCGATAAAGAGTTACAAAATTTAGGAAGATATCTTTATGAAACAAATCAAATGCAACTGACTGCAGGATGTGCAGGGTTTGCTACGGCATTGCCAGAATTACTAGGTCTTAAGGGAGAAAGAACTCAAGATATAAAGTCAATAGATAAGTTTTTAGTGATATGTGGAAGTGTTAATCCCATTACTTTAGCCCAATTAGATTATGCTGAAAATCATGGATTCCTTAGAATTCGATTAAGCCCTGAAGAGCGTCTTGAAAAAGGTTTTTGGACAAGTTCACAAGGACTTGAAAAGCTTAATATATGGAAAGGACTTTTAAAAGAACAACCTTACATCATTCTAGATAGTAATGATATACCAGGAACAGAGGCAACTAAAGAATATGCAAAAGAGCATGGACTAAGTCTTGCCGATGTGAGAGTAAGGATTGCTGAGTCTTACGGCTATATTTTGAGGTTCCTTTTGGAACATGGTCTGGAAAGCACCCTAATGATTACAGGAGGCGATACGCTACTAGGTTGTATGGAACAGTTAGGTGTAAGCGAAATGGAGCCCCTTTCTGAACTGGCACCTGGCATAGTTTTATCTAGATTTTCAGTTGGAGGCCAAAAAAATCAGGTTATTTCAAAATCTGGTGGTTTTGGACAAGAGTCATTACTAGTAGATTTAGTAAACAATGAATTTGTAAAAAATTAAGAATAATAAATAAGTACTTAATAAAAATAAAATTTAAAAATAGGGGGGCAACAATATGCAATATGCAAAACTACAACAACTAACTTGGGATGGTACCATTTACCAAAATGATGATATGGGAATGTTAGAAGCATTACTTCCTACAGGGGGATATGCAACTGCTCATGCTCCAGCAATGTTAGAACTACCTAATGGTGACTTATTATGCTGTTGGTTTGCAGGTACTTATGAAGGTAGTGCAGATATCCGTATTATTTGCTCTATCTTACCAAAAGATGGATTAGCTTGGCTTCCACCAGTTGATATTTCAGGAGACCCAACTCGTAGCGAACAAAATCCTTCTTTATTCTATGGTCCTGACAATGCTGTGTGGGCTATGTACACTGCGCAACTAGATCGTCAAGAAGGTAAAGATAATATGCAGTATACAGCTGTTGTGCGTTGTCAAAAGAGTACTGATGGAGGTAAGACTTGGGGACCATATGAGACAGTTTTCCCAGAAGAGGGGACTTTCTGCCGCCAACCTATTCAAATCTTATCTAACGGACGTTGGATTTTCTCTAACTGGTTATGTACAGATTCAGTAGATGGCTTATCTGGTAACCCAACTGCATTTCGTATCTCAGATGATGAAGGAAAAACTTGGAGAACAGTGATGATGCCAAAGAGCAATGGTCATGTTCATGCCAATGTCATTGAACTCGAAAATGGTCATTTAGTTGCCTTTATGCGTAATCGTGAAGCATATCGTATCCACCGTAGCGAGTCTTTTGACTGGGGAGAAACTTGGAGTGAGCCTGTACCTACACCACTACCTAACAATAACGCAAGTATCAGTGCTTTAAAACTTAAGAGTGGACGTATTGCTATTGCTTACAACCCAACTTGTACACCAGATCCACAACCTGGTAAGACTGCATGGCCTGGTTTACGTTGCCCAGTTGCAGTAGCATTATCTGAAGATGGAGGTCTCACTTTCCCTATTATCCGTTGGATGGAACGTGGTGAGGGCTTCGTAGGAGAAGAAAATAAAACAAATAATCGTCAATATGAATATCCTTATTTAATGCAATCTGCTGATGGTGCACTGCACCTAGCTTATGCTTCTCACACAAGAAAAGGTGTAAAATATGTTCGCTTTACTGAAGAAGATGTATTAGGAGAAAAGAGAGAACGTGTAGGACTTTATAATCCAACAGCTGCCCAAAGTAGATAAGACCAAGGAGAAAATAAAATGTTAAAAAGTTACAGTATTAAAATGCCTCATGCAGTATATGGTGGGGAAAATGCTATAGATAATATCACGACTATCCTTGAGAAAGAGGGGGTTAAACGCGTAGCCCTCTTTACTGACAAAGGGATAGAGGATTGTGGGCTACTTACTCTATCAGAAGAAGCAGTAAAGGCTGCAGGAGTTGACTATTATGTACTGAATGAATTGCCACCAGAGCCTGCTTATACAGATGTACAAAAACTTGTGGATCAATTTAAAGTGAGTGGGGCAGATATGATCGTGGCCTGTGGTGGAGGTAGTGTAATGGACGCAGCTAAGCTTGCTAGTGTCCTCGTTACAGATGCTTATGGTGTCAAAGAATTACTAGATGACCCTAGTCTTGCGCGCAAGTGTTTACCTACTATTTTCATTCCTACCACTGCTGGAACAGGGGCTGAAGTAACACCTAATGCCATTGTAGCTGTTCCTGAAAAAGAGTTAAAAGTAGGCATTGTAAATGAAAATATGATTCCAGACTATGTTATTTTAGATGCCAGAATGATTAAGAATGTACCTCATAAAATTGCTGCAGCTACTGGTGTTGATGCTCTGGCTCATTGCATAGAGTGCTATACAAGTAATAAGGCAAATCCTTTTAGTGATTTATATGCCTTAGAGGGACTTAATTTAATCCTAAATAATATTATGGAAGCTTGTAATAATCCAGAAGCAATGGAAGCTAAAAACCTTATGCAAATTGCAGCTTACTATGGTGGATTAGCCATCACTGCATCAGGAACTACAGCAGTTCATGCGCTAAGCTATCCTCTAGGTGGTAAGTACCATATTGCTCATGGTGTATCTAATGCCATGCTTTTAGTACCCGTTATGCGATTTAATGAGCCTGTATGTCAGCAGAAATTAGCAGCTGCTTATGACAGATGTGTGCATGTAGAAACAACATGTACTACTGTGGAGGAAAAGAGTGCGTATATGCTCGCATGGATGCAAAAAATCGTTAGAGATTTAGAAATCCCAACTAGCCTCAAAGAATTTAATGTACCAGTGGAAGATTTAGATGGATTAGTGGAATCTGCTATGCAGGTACAACGCTTATTAGTAAATAATAGGCGTACTGTAACACCAGAAGATGCAAGAAGTCTATACTTAGAAATCTTTTAATAAGGGAGAGTGTTACTATGAAAAATGTTGAAGTAAAAGGGATTATCCCAGCTATATTAACCCCTATGAATGCTGATGAGTCTATTAATTTAAATGAGCTAACAAGTCAAATTGAACGTCTATTAGATGGCGGTGTTCATGGTTTATTTCCATTTGGAACAAATGGTGAAGGATACATATTAAGTGAAAGCGAAAAAATAGAGATTCTTGAAGCTACGATTGCTCAGGTAAAAGGTCGCGTGCCAGTGTATGCAGGTACTGGTTGTATTTCTACAGCTGATACGATTCGCATGAGTAAGAAAGCTCAGGAACTTGGGGCAGATATATTATCAATTATCACACCTAGCTTTGCCCTTGCTTCACAAAAAGAACTTTATGACCACTATGTAGAAATTGCTAAACATGTAGATGTACCTATCGTACTATACAACATTCCAGCACGTACAGGTAATAAATTACTTCCTGAAACAGTTGCAAAATTAGCTAAAGATGTAGATGTAATCATGGGTGTAAAAGACTCTAGTGGAGATTGGGACAACCTACTTGCTTACATTAATCATACAAAGGATTTAGATAAAGACTTCCGCGTTTTATCTGGAAATGATTCACTCATTTTACCTTGCTTACAAGCAGGCGGTGCAGGTGGTATCGCGGGATGTGCCAACGTATATCCTCATGTTTTATCATCTATTTATGAGTTATTCAAAGCTGGCAAGTTAGAAGAAGCTAAAGTTGCTCAAGATTCTATTGCTTCTTTCCGTGCAGTATTTAAATATGGTAACCCTAACACAATTGTTAAGAAAGCAGTTGCTTTACTTGGATATCCTGTAGGAGATTGCCGCCGTCCATTTAACTATTTATGTGATGAAGGAATTGAAGAACTTAAACAAGTATTAAAGGAAAATACAGATAAAGGGATGTGCTAGTATATGACTGAAAAATTTAGACCTATTCTAGGTATTTCAATGGGTGATCCATTTGGAAATGGGCCAGAAATCACTGTTTCTGCACTAGCAGATCCAGAAATCTATAAAAGCTCTAAACCATTAGTAGTAGGGGACAAAACTTCTATGAGTTATGCCCTAAAGGTGGCTGAGAAGGTTCATGGCATTCAGCTTAATCTAAATGTGGTTTCTTCACCACAACAAGGTAAATACACACATGGAACCATTGATTTAATGGATTTAAATCTAGTTCCTGCAGACAAAATTCCAGATACATCTGAACTTGATGTGCCACAGCCTTTTGGTGTGGGGGCTTGCGCTTTAGGTGGAGAAGCAGCTTTCCAATATGTTGTAAAAGTTATTCAGCTAGCTATGGCTGGAGAGATTGATGCCACAGTCACTAATGCGCTAAGTAAAGAAGCCATCAACATGGCGGGGCATCACTACTCAGGACATACAGAAATTTATGCGGATTACACAAATACACCTAAGTATAGTATGATGCTAGCTCATGGTGACTTACGCGTCGTTCATGTATCCACTCATGTGTCTTTACGTGAAGCTTGTGACCGTGTTAAAAAAGACCGTGTTTTAGAATGTATCCGTATTGCCAATGAGGCCTGTAAAGCATTAGGAATTGCGGAGCCTAAAATTGGTGTTGCAGGGCTCAATCCACACTGTGGTGAGAATGGTATGTTTGGCTCTGAAGAAGTTAAAGAAATTCAACCAGCCATTGAGGCTGCAATGGAAGAGGGGATTATTATTCCTGAAAAGAGACCTACTCCTCCAGATACAGTGTTTTCAAAGGCACTAGGTGGATGGTATGACATCGTTGTAGCGATGTATCACGACCAAGGGCATATTCCACTCAAGGTTGAAGGTTTTGTTTACAACAAAGAAGAAAAACACTGGGAGGCTGTTGAAGGGGTTAATGTAACACTTGGACTTCCTATCATTCGTGCTAGTGTAGACCACGGAACAGGCATTGACCTTGCAGGTAGTGGCCGTTCAAGTGAGCTAAGCCTAGTGAATGCTATCAATTATGCTACGCTTATGGTTCTTTCTAAAAAAGAAAGCTAAGATTGTAGGATAAATAACTGTACACAGTTTTTGGTTAGGATTCAAGCATTTTGCTAAACAGAGTGCTTCAATCAATATAATGTCACATAAGACAAAAAAATATTGTATTTAAAGAAAGGGGTTTGAAAGAAATGACTACACCAATGATTATTGCGCTTGTTATCACTTTAATCATGATTATTTTAATCATGACAGAAAAACTTCCATTTGGTGCACCTCCAATTCTTGCATGTCTATTATTCGTTCTTTTTGGAATAACTGATATCAAGACTGCCTTCGGAGGCTTCTCTAACTCTACCATTGTTATGCTTGCATCTTTCATGGCAATCATAGCCGGTTTACAAAAGACCAGTTTTATTGCAGGCTTTAGAAAAACTATTTTTAATATGGCTAACAAAGGAGGATATAAGGCATATGTATTATTGTTTGTTGTAGTTATGCTTGGTTGTAGCATATTTGGTACAGGATCAACTGCATACTATGTACTTACACTAGGTATATTGTCAACTATACCATCTAGTGATAAATTACCAGGTTCTAAAATTATTATGTCTGCAGGTTTTGCGGCTAACCATCCTTTAATTCCTATTAATGTAGCCTTACAATATGGTATTGTTACTGCTGTTTTAGGAGCTGCTGGAGTGGCTAATAATAATGTTTCTTTAGTGAAGTTCTCTATTGTTATGTTTATACTTTCATTAGCTTACATAGCATGGTGCTTAGTTGGTTATAAATTCTTACCTAGCCATTCTATTGAAGCGACAGATGAAGCTACTAAAGCTCAAGCTGAAAAAGCTGTAGAAATGCCAAAGTGGAAAGAATATACAACATATGCAGCTTTTGCAGCAGCAGTTATTGGTATGGTTCTTCAAAGTAAAATTGGGGATGCAGGATATGTTATTCCAGGTTTAGCAGCATGTGTGATTTTAGCTGTTGGTGTGTTAGATTTCGATGAAATTCGTAACAGCATTGGGGCTCCAATTATTCTAATGTCTGCTGGGGTTATCGGTGTTGCTGATGCTCTTGGAAGCACAGGATTAACAGCTTTAGTTGGTGAAACAGTAGCCAATATGCTTGGTACTAACATCAATCCTTTCATTTTAATCTTTGCTTTCTGTGTACTCACAAGTGTACTTGCAACACTTACAGGTTCTACTATAGGTACAGTATATGTATTTGCACCTATGGCAATTGCTACTTGTATCAGTTTGGGTTTAGATCCAACTGCAGCAGCAGCAGCAATCGTAATCTCTGGTTGGAACGGTCACTTCTTACCTATTGATGGTATGCCAGCTATGATTATGGGAATTGGTAAGTACAAGTTAAGTCAGTTCTGGAAATTTACAATTCCAATGTATTTCATTCGTCTGCTTGCTTTAACTATTGGTGCTGTAATAATGTTCCCAATGTAAGCTTGAAAAATATCTTATAATTTATTCCACTTTTATTACATAAAAACTTATACCCATTTGCTGATGATTAATATAGGCAGATGGGTATAAATTTAAGAGTAAGTAAAATTTTAAGAAAGAGGTATTAATGATGAACAATAAATTTGAACTAGAACATATTGGTATCAATACTTCAAATGCTGAAGAAGCAGAAAAATTAGCTCAGTTACTAAGTATGATGTTTAATTTAGAACCTCGTCATGGACAAAAGTCTGAATTCGGCGGACCATACTTTGAATGCATGAAAGCGCCATTTCTAGGTACAAATGGTCATATTGCTATGCGAACACCTGATTTGACCGCTGCTACAGAAGAATTAAAAGAAAAAGGTTTTTCTTTTAATATGGATACTGCTGCATATTCTGAAGATGGTAAATTAAAGAATGTATACTTAGACGGTGAATTTGGCGGATTTGCCATTCATATTATGCAAAAGTAGTAGAATGTATTTAACTAGGGAGCTAGTTAGAAAATTTAAAAGGGAGTGTCACGAAATTATAAAATAGTTTCGTGGCACTCTTTTGTTTGTCTATGCCATGAACAAAGATAATCTTTTCGTTAGATAATAAGGTTTTATTACTTATATAATAGAATGCGAGTTTGGTGACTGCATTACCAAAAAGTAATGTGGGAGATTTATCAGGAAAAATGAAATAAAAACAACAGCTTACTTTTTATTAAAGGATTTTATAGACTTGTTTACGAGGGTTACAATTCAAGTAAGCTGCGTATGGATTTTATCTACTAAAGTTTTGATAAGTACACAGTAATGGTTACAAATGCGATTGGCAATTTCATCAGCCAATTTTTCATTATATATATGAGAAGTGGCATTTCGATCTTCTAGAAGTTGTAACCAAAGTTTCTCATCAGTAATTAAACCATTAGCATATGCTTTTTTGAAAATAGTACGAGGAAAACTATTTTCTAGTGTAACACCTTCATATTTCATAAACTCTTGTAGAGTCTTATGAGTAAGTTCATAGGTAAATTCAAAACGTTGAATAATACTATCTCTAACTATATCATTTTTTCCATCATAAGCATTAACCGCTTCCTCTAATCGGGTAATAGCTTTAGATAAATTCATAAATTTAAAATCTAGGCTTCTCATAAATAGTTATTCCTTCCTGATTAATTTGTTCTTTAAAAAAAGGATCATCTACGGTATTAATATCAGTAATATCAAAATCCAACAGTGTAGATACCTCTGTTTGCAGGCGATAAGTAAATGCAGCTAAAGAATCTGTGGTATAGATTGCCAGATCGATATCGCTGGTATGTTTGTGGTCACCTCTTGCACGAGAGCCAAATAATACGATTTTTGTTATGCTAGGGAAATAAGTAGCAATATGGACTATTTCTTGTAAAATATGTTCGTCAATGTACATAATTCTCCTCTATTCTTGATTCATACATGGTTTTCTTTATTATACCCTAATCACTACTAAACTTAAACTCAAGGTATGTGTAATTTTCTCTACTAAATTTACTCCTTTAGGATTACAAACTAAGAAAGCTATGGATAGTCCAGTAATGAAAAGTTGGCTATTAATATATAATAATCAGAAAATATTGACTTGAAGATAAAATTATTATAGTATACATACATAACGACGGTATGTATAACTACGAGGTGATAAAATGGCAAGGAATAAGTATCCAGAAGAAACAGTGAAAAAGATTTTAGAGGTTTCATATAGGCTTTTTTTTGAAAAGGGATATGATGAAACGTCTATTCAAGATATTATAGATGAATTAGGTATGTCTAAAGGGGCTATTTATCATCACTTTAAAAGTAAAGAAGAGATACTTAATAAAATTTGTGAAGTTAATTATTATGAAGGTATTTGGAGTAAGTCTTTAGAACAGATTCCGGGCAATAATGCTTTAGAGAAGATGAGAACAGCTATGCTTAGTGAAATAGGAAGTAGTAACAAACGTATGCTAGATAAGATGAGTACCTCTTTATTAAAGAATCCTCAAATTGTAGTTAGACAACTCAATACAACTATTACGGATGTGGCACCAGTTTTTGAGTGGTTTATTGAAAATGGCAATAAGGATGGTTCTATGAAGGTCAAACAGCCCAAGGAGGCAGCTCAAGTAATCGCTTTTTTGATCAATGGTTGGATTAATCCAGGTTTATTTAAGGTGGATAGAGAAGCTTTTATTGCGAAGGTTAATTGCTTAAAAGATGTAATAGATCACTTAGGTATTCCCCTTGCAAATGAAGGATTTTTAGAAGCAATCTTAGAATATTATGATTTTGTAAGTGAAAAATAGTAAAAACCCGAAAGGGTTTTTATTTTAGATAAATACATACCGACGTTCGGTATAAAAGGATAAATGGAAAAATAGATTGCATTGATAATGAGGAGGAGTAAAGATGGGTAATAAGAAAAGATTTGAGAAAGATTTTATCTTAATGGTTATAGGGCAGATTATTTCTTTATTTGGTAACTCTATTTTAAGATTTGTGTTATCCTTATATGTCTTAGAGAAAACACATTCAGGGGCGGTATTTGGGACGATATTAGCACTTTCAATGATACCAAGTGTTATTGTATCCCCAATAGGAGGTATTTTATCAGATAGAATGAATAGAAGGAATATCATGGTGAGTTTAGATTTTATCACATTTATATTGGTTATAGGCTTTACTATGTTACTGGGAATAAGTTCTCCTATTTTACTTATAGGAGGAGTAATGATTATATTGGGGTGTATCCAAAGCTTTTACCAGCCTTCAGTTCAAGCGAGTATTCCTGTTTTGGTGAAAGAAGAACAGCTAATGACAGCTAATGGGTTTGTAACACAAGTAGCTGCACTTGCTAATTTGTTTGGACCTATTTTAGGAGGAATCTTATATGCCTTCATGGATATAACTTGGATTTTAGTGATTAGTGGAGTATGTTTTTTAGCTTCTGCCATTATGGAATGTTTTATTAACATACCTTTTACAAGAAAAATGGATAATAATAAGGTTTTATATATCATTAAAAATGATACCAAAGAAGCCTTTTATTTTTTAAAGGAAGATCAGCCTAGTTTATTTAAAATGTTATTTATTATAGCAGCATTGAATTTGTTTATGACAGCTTTGTTAGTGGTAGGATTACCTTATATGATTAATGTCACTTTAAATTTAGGCAGTACGTATTATGGCTTTGCTCAAGCAGCTTTAGCTATAGGTTCTATTATAGGAGCAATGTTATCTGGAATAGTAAGTAAAAAAGTAACCATTAATGAATCCTATTTATTTTTAATCCTATCTTGTATAGGGATTATACCTATTGCCATAGGTAGTTTCCTCGTAGAAGCCCCCATTTTGGCATATGTCATGCTCCTTATAGGAGAAATAGCATGTATCATATTTACTACCCTTTTCAGTGTGTTTGCCCTAACATACTTGCAAAAAAATACGCCTAATGAACTTATGGGGAAGATTATGGCTTTAGTGATGGCCATCACAACTTGTGCTTATCCTTTGGGGCAAGCTCTATATGGGGTATTATTTGATGTTTTTCAAAGTGCAGTTTGGCTTGTGATTTTAATAGGAATGATTCTAAGTCTAATAGTTTCGGTAATAGCAAAAAAGAATTTGAAAAATCTAAGAGAAAATCAGCCTCTTATTCAAGATATTGGAAGGCTGTATGAAAACTTAGAATAAAAGTTTTGAAATTAATAAATATTAAATATAGATCATCTTGACAGGTGAGCGAACGCTAACTATACTGATAGTGAGCAGTCGCTCACCTTTTGTGTTGTAACTGAATAGAATGTATTTGATATTTGGATAAGAATAAATAAGAAATTAGAAAGGAAATCATACGATGACTACAAAGGAAAAGATATTACTAGAAGCTATGAAGCTTTTCTCAGTGCAAGGTTTTACAGCAGTATCCGTGAGAACGATAGCAGCAGCAGTAGGGGTGAGAGATAGTGCCTTATATAAACATTTTAGAAGTAAACAAGAAATTTTAGAGGCGATAGTAGAAGCTTCTAAGCTGAGATTTAAAGAACAATATGCAAAACTAAACCTAGGGGAGATGAATGAAGATAATCTAGTAGATAGCTGCATGCAAATGTTCAGTTATCAGACTCAAGATGAATGGATTGTGATGTTTAGAAGGCTTTTAATGATTGAGCAATTTAATAACCCAGAGCTGGCAGCCATTTATAAAGCAATATTTATTGATATGCCTGTAAAAACGCAAAAACAAATTTTTCAGCAACTCATCAACAAAAAAGTCATGAAGGATAAAAATGCAGAAGTCATGGCACTAGAACTTTATGCCCCTTTCTTCTTATTTCATACCATTCATGATTCACCTCAAATAATAGAACCTTTACTTAGAAAACATGTAGAAAATTTTATAGAGACGTATAGGGAGGAATAACAATGAAAGGATATCCATTAGTTACGAAGAAGCAAGTAAGAAAAAATGTAAACCTAAGACAAATTCAAAAGGCTTATAAGAAACAGCATAAACATCCTAAAGGACGATTTCCTAAAGCAAGGTTGAGTAAGCTAGTGGTATTAAGAAGTGAAAACAACTTCTATGATTTAAGTAATAAACAAGTGATTAAAAAGGCACCAGAGCGTTTAACGATTGAAGAGTTACTCCTAGAGATAGGAGAAAAAGGCATTAATGGCTTAAGTGGTAGTGGATTTCCAACAGCAAGGAAGATGAGAACAGTATTAGAAGCAAGGGGAAGAGAAAAAGTTTTAATCATTAATGGCGTTGCTTGTGATCCTGGTTTACTTCATGATGATTGGCTTGTGAAAAATAAGCTAAAACAAATAGAACAGGCAGTAACTTTACTTAATAAATGTATAGGATTTAGTAAAATTCTATTAGCCACAAGAGAAAAGGTAGAAAGTAAAAGCTGTGAAGTATGTTTAGTACCTAATAAGTACCCTATGGGGGAAGAAAAAATACTTATTAAGTATCTTCTTGGAAAAAGTTTTGAGCAAGATGAAATTCCAGCAGAAAAGGGAATATTAGTCCTTAACATTCAAACGATTTATGCCATCTATGAAGCTATTTTTGAGGGGATAGTAGGCAATACAAAATTAATAACAATAGCAGATTTATCAAGTGGAGAGGCAGTTCTAGCAAGAGTTAATATAGGGGATAGAGTAATGGATATTCTAGATCAAACCATAGGGAGACAGCCCAGGTTAGTGCCTTATGTAGGTGAGGGAATAATGATGGGCAAGAAAGTGGAGGAAGAGGATGAAATCACTCTTTCCACTAACTTTATAGGTTATGGCATAGCCACAAATTATGAAGAAGCAAATATGTGTAAGGGATGTGGTGCTTGTAGTAGGAAGTGCCCTATGGGAATCAGAGTAGATCGTATTATAAGGGCAATGGAAAAAGAGAATCATGGAGAAATTAAACAGTATCAACCAGAGACCTGTATTGGGTGTGGTGCTTGTACGTATTTTTGTAAGGCAGGTAAAAATACTATGGGATTAGTAGAGGAAGCAAAAGCATTTTGCTAAAGCGAGTGAGTAATAGGAAGATATAATCACAGTAAGTGTATAAAAGGGGGATAACTATGAAGAAGAAATATGTAGTTTGGGGATTAATTCTATTATTTGTATTTGCATTTTACTGGGTAGAATTCAGTCCTTGGAGTAGCACAGCATTACAAAACTATAATAATGGCTATGGCACCTTTGACATGAAAAGCTATGATGCCCAAAAGGTTTATACTGTACTTAGTGACATGGAGCCTCAGGGCTTTACGATTTATGAGAGATATTTTATAGGAGACTTTTTAATTGTCATAGGCCTTGGTGGTGTGCAAATTTTACTTTCTTTAGTAGCATATGGATGGGCAAAGGCTAGATGGATTAAAGGAGTAGCTATTGGGGTTCCTATAGCTAGGGGAATATTTGATGTGATAGAAAATGTGCTCCTACTTATCGTGTTATTAGGATATCCTACTCAGTACCCAGACATGATCAAGATAGCAAGTAGAGCAACGACTATGAAACTTGCTATGATTAAGATTTGGATTGCTTTAATCCTAGTAGGTCTGGTGATTAAGGCAAGTAAAAGGATTTTGGGCAAAAAGACAGCTGCTAACTCATAGGCAGAAGGCCTTCATAGATGGTATAATACGATTAGAAAAAGGTAATATAATCATTAATATGAGGGGAAGAACAATGAATAAACAATATGAGGCAGTTATTTTTGACCTAGATGGCACACTCATCGATTCCATGTGGGTATGGGCAAAGATAGATGAAGAATTTTTATCTGAACTAGGGTTACCAGTTCCTAACGATATGGATAAAGTCCTAGAGGGTAAAAGTTTTACAGAAACAGCTATTTATTTTAAAGAACGTTTTAAATTAGAAATGAGTGTGGAAGCTATTAAGTCTCGTTGGAATGAGATGGCATGGGAATTCTATACCAAGAAAGTTCCATTAAAAAAAGGGGCAAAAGAATTTCTCCTTTGGCTTAAAGAAAAGAATATTAAACTGGGAATTGCCACAAGTAATAGCATCGAACTTGTAGAAGCCGTGTTAAAGGCTTTAAATATAAGGGAATACTTTAGTCAAATTCGTACTTCTTGTGAAGTGGGAAGAGGCAAGCCTTTCCCAGATATTTATTTAAAAGTAGCAGATGATTTAAAAGTGAAGCCTCATAAGTGCTTAATTTTTGAAGACATTCCAAACGGCCTTAGAGCAGGTAAGGCAGCAGGTATGACAGCCTGGGGGATGTTTGATAATCAAATGGAAGAAATGCAGGCAGAAATGAAGGCGATAGCAGATCATTTTGTAATGGATTATTATGAAGTGATGAAAGGGTTCGAAGTTTAAATTAAGTGGCGTATTATGGTGGGTCTGGACTATATCTAGAGAAAGTAATAGAGTAAAATGTATACACCAAAAGTGCGACTTTATGTCGCACTTTTGGTGTATGATAGTTTAAACGACCATGAATCCTTTTGTAATTATACCATGATTCTATTTCAGACCCCTAGCATAGGACTAATCTGCTAAAAGAAATGGAGTGAATTTACTTGCATCAGATGCAGCTACAGGCTTAAGGAGCATGAGACCTTCAATACGCGTAAAGTCTTCAGAAAGTGTGATTAAATAAACTTTACCAGATGTAGTTACGACATTAAATGCAGGTTTTAGAGTAATACTCACTGCTTTGTAATCAATAGTTAAACCACATCTGTTATAGGTAATAGATTTAATTGTTTCAGGAATGAAGCCAGATGAAGTGATAAGGTCCTGAATTTTTTTGCTGTTTGCTTTAGCATTGTTGTCAATGGTCTTGATAAGGTCAGCTGCAGTAGCATCTATTTGTTTTTCCAGTTGTTTAGCATCCTTAGAAGGATTAGCAATAAGGTGATCCGATGTAGTATGATTTCTGCGAACAGAATTAACTTCACCAGTTACGCCATCAATATTCACATAAATATAACAATTAGAATCTATGACAACACTACCACCCCAATATGGTTTATCATCTGCGTCTTGAGAATTATGGAAAAGCTCTATTGTTTTACCAGAAATAGTCACTTTAAAGTATCTATAGATTTCTTGAGAGATTATTTCAGCAGCATCAGTAGAAGAGAGCTCGTTAGTTGTTGGGCTAGTAGATTCGGGGTCGACAGTAAATTTATAGGATGGTTTGGTGTAGCCATTAGGTACTGCACGATACAGTGTACTTGTTAACTGGGAAATATTATAAGTAGTTGGTGTAATGGTAGTGGCATAAAGCGTATTATGAATAAGCCCACCAGTTATTACCAATGCGCTGAGTCCGAAAATTCCACTTATTTTAACGCCTTTCATTGAGTTTTTAATAATTTGTTTTGAAAATATCATATTTAATCTCCTCCATGTGTTTTATTTATAAGTTTTATTATAGATATAAATATAATAGTCTTATCATAAAAATGTTTAAAAGTTGTAAAATTATAAAAATTTGTGCAGATTATTTTATTTTTATGAGATAATAGCGTTGACAAGTGAAATGAATGAGGTGAGAAAATGGCTAATATTTTAGTCGTTGAGGATGAAGAGGCTATTAGCGAATTAGTAAAAAGGAACCTAAGTATATTCCTCTTTAGAGGAGGAACAAGCACTAGAGATTGATCAAGTTGTAAAAGATAGAAATACCATTGTGACACAAGTGGTCAACATGAAAGATCAAAAATATATTAGGGTATGTGGTTATCTACCAGATCAATACAAGGATTATGCCTTAGTGTATTATAGAGATATCACACCCATTATTGATAATTGGATACATAATATTATTTCTTTATTAATAGGGGGCACTATTTTTTCAGCTGTTTTAAGTATTTGTCTACGGATTCTTATTGAACATTTATTTGGACCATTAGAGAAGATATCATTACATGAAAGCAAGAGACTCAAGACCATTTCTGAGATGCTACTTAATCTAGCTATTTTAAGAGAAGAGATACAACTGAATAAGAAAATGATCAAGTGTAGTGAATTATTAAAGCGAGTACATCAACTTGAAAATGTAAACTTGAGAGAAAAAGACATTCAATTTAATATGTATCATACAGTAGATGAAATTTGTGGCAATGAAGAATTAATGGAAAGCATGCTCAGTAACTTGATAGATAATGCCATCAAAGCATGTAATAAAGGTGAAAGTAAGATTACAGTCAGAGCTTATGAAAAGGAAGGACATCCAGTTATTGAGGTAGAGGATAATGGAAAGGGAATGACGAAAGAGCAAGTCGGTCATGTGACAGAAGTATTTTATAGAGTAGACAAAGCAAGAAGTCGCAATGAGGGCGGAAATGGTCTAGGACTTACTTTATGCCAAGTAATAGCCAAAAAGCATAATGCAAAGTTGACCATGGAATCAGAGCCAGCAAAAGGGACTAAAATAAGCATTATCTTCTAATAAGCATAAGGCTATGGAGGGATATTTTACGAGATAGAAATGAGATAACCATTTGATATAGGAGACTAAATGAAGGATTACATACAATACAGAAAAGTTGATAAGGAGGAAGAAGGGTGAGGAAAATAGAGACAGCACCTTTTGATAGGAAAAGAGTACCACCAAAGCAAAATCTATTTTTCATGCCCTTTATATGGGCAGCCAGTTGGTTAATAACGAGAAGTGGAAAGCTTAAAATTAAAAAGGAAAGAATGAAAGGTTTAAAGCCACCCTATTTAGTACTTGGAAGCCTCAGGCTTTTATGGATTTTTGTGTAACACCTTTAGCTCTCTTTCCCTATAGAGCCAACTATATTTCAGAGCTTGAGGGTTTTGAAAATTATGGAGAATGGCTTTATAGGCAGGTTGGATGCTTAGGCACAAGAAAGTTTGTAAATGATTTAGCTTTAGTGAGTAATATTAGAAAGGTGATGAAGCGAAAGGGTATCTTAGTATTTTATCCAGAGGCTAGATATGCCAATGTGGGCACTTCTTCAGAGCTACCAGCGTCTGTTGGAAAGCTAGCAAAACTTTTAATGGTACCCGTGGTAGTTATTAATATGCATGGTAACTATTTGCAATCACCTATATGGAATTTAACCAAAAGGAAAGAGGCTAGATTAGAAGCAACTGTTACACAAGTTTTTACTGCAGAAGAATTAGAAAAGGCTTCGGTAGATGAAATTAATGATCAGTTAGCAAAAATGCTTTCATATGATGAATATGAATGGCAGCGAAAGCAAGTAGAAGAAGAAATTGATCAAAACAGGTATGCACTTGATTGCAAAGTAAGAATAGAATCATTACCCAATGCCATTAATTTTATAGATTGTGGCTATGGAAGACTAGTACATAAAAAAGAAGGCTTTTATTTGACTTTTAAGGACTATGATGAGCAGCAAGAAAAAACAATATTTTTTGCTTCTAGTACCTTATTTTCAATTCATACAGAATACAACTATACAGGTAAAGGGCAGTGCGTGACGCTTTCAACTTTAGATAATACGTATTTCTTATTTCCAGAAGAGAAAGGCTTTAATGCAACAAAGATACAGTTTGCTACGGAATATTATTATAAGTTATCAAAAGCTAGGAAATAATCCTACTTAAAGTCAGCAGCAATTATATTTAAAATTGAGGTGCTAACTTATTTTAATATTTAAAGGGATTTGTTATCTACTACTATATCTAAGTGATATGTGCATAGAGATGAAGGCAGAGGGGAATGTTAAGGGTTTAAAATTAATAGAATAAAATATCCTTATTTGAGTAGTTACCAGATAGGGATATTTTTATTTGAAATAAAAAATTGAGATGATAAAAGTATTTAAGATTACTATTGCATGAATGTACATAGTTCTACAAAATACTTTGTTCTAAGATGCTATAATCTAGAGAAATGGTTTTGCAATGTGAGATGGAAAATGTTAATAATAGCAAAAAGTACAGTAAAGGATGTAATAAAAACCATAATTCATATATCACAACTAATTAAATCAAAAATTGGGCTAGGGGGTAATTATGTTAAGGAAAAAATATGCAATAGTAGTATTATTATTGATATCAATGTTTAATTTGACAGGTTGCAAGAATGAAATGGAAGATGATCATCAAACAATGAAAAATAGTAGTAGTATCCCAACGCAAAAACCACAGGATAATAAGGAGCCTAAGGACCAGTTAATGAATGTGGGTGATTCCGAATGGGATATGGATGTACTACGCTCAACTTTAAAAATAAATGAAGAAATGGAAATTCTTTTTCAGTATGATAAAGATTTTGATAATGATAATAATGAGGAAATTATCATTGCATTTGGCTATGATTATACAGGTGAAGAAGATAGTATAGAGGATATTTACTATATTGAAAATATTAATGGTGACTATGAAATTCTTTCACACATACAAAGGGAAGGATATACCACTTTTAGCATAGAACTCATTAACTTAGTTGGCATAGATTTACCTGTTTTATATTGTAGAAAGACAAATTATGCCGATTTAATGGGTTTTGAAATCTATGAGATAAAAGACAAGGCCTTAAAGCAATTAGTTTATTCAGCATCAGCTACGGGAGTTGGCTGTGATGAAATGACGGATATGGATGCAAATGGTATTTATCATGGATTTGTTCAAAAAAGGAGTTGTTATGATACCCTCTATACAAACTTGAGTAAATACTATGAATTTATAGATGGAAAATTTGAGATCAAAAATATTTCTGCAGATTTTTACAATTATCCTGACACTCCGGAGGAAGTCGTCCTTGAATATATTAATTTGCATAGTCTGAAACAGTTAGAAGAAATTGAGATTCCAGATATTGAAGTTAGATTAAGGGAATTATGTCCTAGTAACTTTGAACCCCCAATTATATACGACTATAATGTGATGGTTGAGTACAATATATCTTACGAAGGTGCATTGGAATTTAATACAGAAATACATGAAGAAACAAATATAGCAGAAGTCCATGTTATATATAATGAGGGTATAGATAAATCGAAAGTCGTGTATTCATTAGGAAAAACTGATGAAAAATGGATAATCAATGATTGTAAGGTTCTAGATTGAGATAACACTGAGATTTCTTAGACGATTAATGAAGAGTTTGATTCTGTGCATATGAATGCTGGTAATAATTTGCTTCTTGGTAGATATAAAAAGTATTCTTTAATTGTTTAATTCACATTGTCTAAATTGCATAGGTGTTAACCCTGTCCAACTCTTGAATGCCCTATGGAAAGCACTGCTTTCGGAAAAACCAAGAATATTTGTATGTAATAACTATAACTTAATTATGGTTTCACAGAATGAAGAGAACCTTAATAAAGCCAAGTCATTGCTTCAAGAGCAGAATGATAAAGTAAGTATTATCACTATTGCAAAGGATTTGGCAGATTCTGCAGCTCCTCAAGAAATATTTGATTATACACAGCAACACGCTATACAGGTTGATGTTTTAATTAATAATGCTGGAATACAGGTATATGGGAAATTTCATGAGGTGGATATAGAGGATACTTTGGCAATGATGAATGTGAACATTTTTGCACTTACAAGATTAACCAGACTATACGTGGAGGAGATGGTTAAAAGAGGGAGTGGAAAAATACTTAATGTGTCATCTACAGGTGCTTTTCAACCATGTCCTTTAAATGCAGCATATTGTGCTGCAAAAGCTTTTGTATTATACCTTTCTGAAGCAATTGCAGAAGAAATAAAAGGAACAGGAGTAACGATTACTACGCTTTGCCCTGGAGCGACAAGAACAAATTTTGCTAAACGTGCGGATATTGAAGATATAAAGCTTTTTCGCGGACAGTTGCTAGAATCAAGTAAAGTAGCTGAAATAGGTTATAAGGCTTTAATGAAAAATAAATCAGTGGTTATTACAGGATTAACTAATAAACTTGTTGCTGAATCAGTCAGATTTATGCCTAGAAGTGTGGTTACGAAAATTGGAATGAACGTAATGAAGAAATAACTATTAAAAAGTCTATGCTATGTTCGTGACGGGAACCGTACCATAAATAACTCAGATAATTGTGGTTAGTGATTGATAGTCAAGATGTATAATAAATTAGATTGTGGTACGCTTTATAGTATATTTAGCTAAGTTTGCAA
Source organism: Bacillota bacterium (assembly GCA_023436395.1). Classification (GTDB taxonomy): domain Bacteria; phylum Bacillota; class Clostridia; order Lachnospirales; family Cellulosilyticaceae; genus Cellulosilyticum. Next base: position 31,562 of record JAEZJJ010000024.1, read on the forward strand.
AAGAAGAATTTGATATGGAAACTACCATTACACTTACTCGTAGAAAAACAAAAGATACAATGGCGTTAATAAAAAAGGATCCCAATAGATACCGATGGATTCAACCACACACAACTTTTGATTACTTAC
>JAEZJJ010000088.1 GCA_023436395.1 Bacillota bacterium
GAAGATGCCTTGGAGTGGAGTCTAGAGGCTCTTAATGAAGTAATCCTTATGGGTTTTAGGGAGACTGTCTGAGCGTAGCGAGTTTCGACCGTTCATAAGGATTACGAATTTAGAGCCTCTTGACGGAATGAGACAGCAGCTGGAAGTAAGTTCCCTAGCCAGCCTACATAGCGGTACCTCGCACTACACGTTATTATTCAAATTTCAATTTAGTGAAAAGGTATGAGTAAAGAAAACATAGGCAATAATTTTCATAAAGCACTAGCCATTGTGACCTAAATGTGGATATGTTATACTTTTTAAATAAAGTTGTGGACAAGATAAATGGATAAGAAAGTAAAGTGGTGAATGAATGAGCGATCAAGTGGTTTTAGAAGCGACAATAGAAGATATCATTTTTCAAAATGCAGAGAATGGCTATACTGTTTGTACCATAGAGTATGAAGGAGAAGAACTTTCTTGTGTAGGAGAAATGGCAGGCATATATGCTGGTGAAGAAGTTAAGATTATTGGGAGTTGGAGTACTCATCCTATATATGGTAAGCAAATTAAGGTGGATATGATTGAAAGAAGTATGCCTAAGACCGTGCAGGGGATGGAGAAATATTTAGCTTCAGGTGTTATTAAGGGTATTGGAGCTAAGACTGCCAAGAAGATAGTGAAACATTTTGGACTAGATACCTTTAGGATTATTGAAGAAGAACCTCTTGTACTTGCTCAGATAAATGGAATTAGTGAAAAGAAGGCTCAGGAGATCGGAGAAGTTTTTCATGCTCAATATGAACTAAGACGAGCAATGTTATTCTTACAGGAATATGGCATTACCCCTACTTATGCAATTAAAATTTATAAGCAATATAAAGACAAAACTTCAGAAGTGGTAAAGAATACCCCTTATCGTTTAGTAGATGATATTTTCGGTATTGGGTTTAGGAAAGCTGATGAAATCGCATATAAGGTAGGTGTGGCAAGAGATGATCCACACCGCATCAAAACAGGCATATTATACGTACTTAATAGTTTTTCTAGTAATGGTCATACTTACATTCCAAGAAGTAAATTACTTGAAGAGGCTATGAAACTATTACTTCCTAATGAATATAATGATTATGTGCAAGTAGATGGATATGAGCATCCTTTACTTGAAAATGCCTTACTAGAGCTTAACTTATCTAAGCAGATTATTATCAAGAATTATGACGATGTACCTTGCATATTTCTATCTTACCTTTATTATAGTGAACAAGCTGTAGCTAGAAAACTGATTGATTTAGCTGCCCTATATCAAGCAAGTAGTAGCTTAGATGTAGAGAAGGAACTAGCTAATACTCAAAAGGAACTTAATATACAGCTAGTAGAGGAGCAAAAGGAAGCCGTTAGACAAGTACTTACTCAAGGGGTTACAGTTATTACTGGAGGGCCAGGAACAGGGAAGACGACTACCATTAATGCAATTTTACACATGTTAGAAAAAGCAGGGGATGAAGTGCTTTTGGCAGCACCTACAGGAAGAGCTGCGAAGCGAATGAGCGAGGCAACAGGCATGGAAGCTCAGACTATTCATAGGCTTTTAGAAATTAATTATATGAAGGAAGATGCCAACAAGCAGATGTTTAGTCGTAATGAAGAAAATCCACTAGAAGCAGATGTAATAGTAGTAGATGAAATGTCTATGGTGGACATTTCTTTAATGCAAGCCCTTATGAAGGCAGTAGTAGAAGGACAAAGACTAGTACTTATTGGAGATGCTGACCAACTCCCTTCTGTAGGAGCAGGAAATGTATTAAAAGATATTATTAAAAGTGGGAGGATACCAACAGTAAGACTTATTCAGATCTTTAGGCAAGCCTCTAAAAGTGATATTGTTATGAATGCCCACCGTATTAATAAGGGGGAATATCCTGTATGTAATGAGAAGGGAACAGATTTCTTCTTTATGAAAAGAAGTGTACAGGAGGAAGTTAAAGATACGATTATTGAACTCATAACAACAAGGCTTCCTAAATATCAAGGATTTGATAGCCTTAAAGATATTCAGATTTTAGCCCCTATGCGCAAAGGAACTGTTGGTGTTAATGAACTAAATAAAGCAATACAAGCAGCTATTAATCCTCATCATGATTTAAAGCCTGAGAAGGAATATCGAGGGACCTTATTTAGAGAAGGTGACAAGGTCATGCAAATTAAAAATAATTATAATACACCATGGAAGATACTTGGAAAGAGTGGCCTACCTATAGATGAAGGAACAGGTGTATTTAATGGAGACTGTGGTATTATTACGAGTATTAGGGAAGAGACAGAAATACTGGTAGTAACATTTGATGATTTAAAAGTGGTAGAATATGAGTTCAATCAATTAGATGAACTAGAACTAGCTTATGCTATTACCATTCATAAATCACAAGGAAGTGAATATCCAGTTGTGATTTTACCTATTCATAGTGGACCACCTATGCTTCTGAATAGAAATTTGCTTTACACAGCTGTAACAAGGGCGAAGAAGATGGTAGTAGGAGTGGGACTTAATGAAACGCTAGAACGTATGGTAGATAACAATAAAGAAATAGAGCGTTATTCAAGCCTAGCCAAGCATCTTGCAGTAATGTTATAAGACAAGAACTGCTAATAGTAAACAATTAATAAGAGATAGAAAGCAAAATAACAGGATTACAAGCAGAAATATAGATGAGGAAAAGGGATTAAATATTGATTAAAAAGGATGAGATATAATGAAAAGTATCCTTATGACAGTAAAAAATCTTATTTATCCTAATAAATGTATTGTATGTAGAGATTTTATTACTAGTGAGATTGTACAAGTACTATGTGATAAATGTTATAGTCATTTGCTCATAGAACATTTGTGTAAACGATGTGGAAGACCTTATAAAATAGGAGAGAGTGGTTGCCTATGCTGTAAGGAAGAAGAAAATCCGCTTATTGAACAGATTGTAGGCTTATTTTCCTATGGTGAAGAGTATAGAGAATCCGTGTTGAGATGGAAGTATAGAGGCATTAGAAAATATGCAAAGGGCTATGCGGATTTGTTTGTAAATGAATTAGCAGTTCCACTAAGTTTAGGGCTTGATGGATTGATACCCGTTCCATTAGCACCTTCTAGAGCTAGAAAGAGAGGCTTTAATCAAGCAAAGGACCTAGCACAAAGTGTGTCTAGTCTAACTCAGATACCTGTATATGATTGTTTAATAAGAACTAGAGATACTAAGCCACAAGCAGAATGCACCAAGGAAGAACGTAGCAAGAATGTTAAAGGCAGTATTGCTATAAAAACAAAACAAAACTTACCAGAGTTAAAGAAAGTGGCAATAATTGACGATATATATACAACAGGAAGTACGGTTAAAGAATGTATAAAAATCCTAAAACAAGAGTATGCCATGAAGGATACCCAATTTTATCTTTTGGTGGTATGCATTGGGGGTTAAAATAGGAGGGATTCATATGGAAATTAAGACGTGTAAGAATTGTAAAAAGATATTTCAATATATTGCTGGACCAGAGATTTGTCCAAAATGTAGACAAGTAGAAGAAGAATTATTTCAAAAGGTAAAAGCCTACTTGAGAGAAAATCCAGGAGAAAGCATGCATGTAGTGAGTGAAGAGACAGAGGTATCAATTGCACTCATTGAAAAGTTTTTAAGACAGGGAAGACTAGAAGTATCCCCAGATTCACCTATTATTTTAACCTGTGAAATGTGTGGTAAGAAGATTACTACTGGACGTTTTTGTAATGGTTGTAAGGGAGAATTAACAAATAATCTCAATGAGGCCAGGAAATATTTAGCATCTAAACAAGCTCCTAAAGACGTAGAAGACTCTGGTGCTAGAATGAGATTTTTAAAGTCAGATTCTATCAAGCATAAATGATGAAATTTATTAAAGACTACCTAATCTTAGTATCTTGAAAGGAAATAGATTGAGATTAGGTAGTTTTTATATAACATTATTATTAATAGATTAAAAAAACTATTAATAAAGATAAAAGATAGACCGATATAGTATACAGAATAAAAGAGAAAAGGAGAAGGTGATGACCATGAGAATTGATTCTATTAACAGAGCATATGAAGTTTATAAAAGTCAAAAAACAACTCCTGCTAAAAAAGTAGATGCTACATCAGAAAAAGATAAAGTAGAGTTATCAAGTGTTGCAAAAGATTTTGGCAGTGTTTATAAAAAGGCTTTAGAAGTAGCTGATGTAAGAGCTGATAAAGTAGAGACACTTAAAGAACAAATAAAATCAGGGACATATAATGTAAAAACTGAAGAAGTTGCACAAAAGATTATGTCACAATTTGATATTAAAGGATAGATAGTAAGCTATGGCAGGAATAATATATGAACTAATGGAAGTTTTAGAAGAACAGAAAGAATGCTATGAGGGTCTTAATCAGCTAGCTAAATATAAGGAGCAGGCAGTAGTCAATAAAGAGATAGATCTTTTAGAACAGGTAACCCATACAGAAGAACAATTCATAGGACGTTTAGGCATTTTAGATAAAAAAAGAGAAGGACTTATGAAGGATATCTCAATTGTAACAGGTATGAATTATAAAGAGATCACCCTTACTGCTATTGCTGAGAAACTACAAGGACAACAAGAAGTAACAGATCAATTATTAGCTCTTAGAGATGAGATAAAAAGTCAGCTAGATGAACTGAAAAGGCAAAGTGAACTGAATAAAGAGATTATCAACCAATCTTTAGAATTTGTAGATTTTATGGTGAATGCAATAAGTGGAATGAAAAGTTATTCTCCTCCAGTAAATTATGGCAAACCAGGAGACGAAGAAACCCTTCAAAGACAGGGAAGTACATTTGATCACAAACAGTAAAGGAGAGGAGCTATGTCATCAATTTCAAGTATAACTAAAATGGTATCTGGCCTCAATGCTTCACAAAAGGGCTTACAGGTTACAGGTCACAATATATCAAATCTTAATACACAAGGCTATACTAGACAACAACTATTACAACATGATACGGGATATTTAACAGTTGGTAAAAATGGTGGCTACTTAATGCAAGTAGGTTTAGGGGTATCTTCTACAGAAATTAGACAAATTAGAGATGAGCTAGCAGATAGAAGATTAAGGACGGAAAGCTCAGTTTTAAATTTTTATCAGTCACTAACGGCTACTACGAATGAGATAGAGGCAATATTTAATGAGCCCTATGGAGATACCATTACGGATGCATTAAATAGCTTTTGGTCACAGACACAAAAGTTAAGTACCAATTCAGATGGTGTAGAAGAACGTTTGAGTTTTATTAGAACAGCAAAGGTGTTAGCTGGTAAAGTAAATGATGTTTCTAACTCTCTTAAAAACTATCAAATAAAGATGAATGATGAAGTCACTAAGTCTGTAAATAAGATCAATAAACTTATTGAGCAGATTAGAGATGTTAATGAACAAATCGCAAAGGTTGAGCAAAGTGGTCATGATAGCAATGGAAATTATTTCAGGGTAGAAAATGCTAATGATTACAGAGATGAAAGAAATCGACTTTTAGATGAACTTGCTACCTATGGAAAGATTGATTATTACGAAGAGTCAGATGGGAGAGTACTTGTTATGTTTGAAGGACGTGTTGTTGTAAACAAGAGATTTACAACAACTTTAGAACTGGCTCAAACAGTAAAAGGAAGTCCTTTTAATAAACCTATTTGGTCAGATACAAAAGATGATGTCTATGATTTAGAAAAGAGCATAACTACAGATGCGGGTAATGATACAGGAACATTAAAAGCACTACTTGTTGCTCGCGGACAAGATTTTGTTACGTCAGAGACTACATGGGATGATGTTGCACTTAATGATAATTTTAGTGTAGATAAGGAAGGAAATAGCTATTTACTTCCTAAAATTCAAAAGCTACTCAATGACTTTAGTAACGCTTTAGTCACAATGGTAAATGAATCTTTTGATGGAACAGGTATAGGAAAGTTTAAAGGAGAACCAGGAGTTCCAGTGTTTGTACCTATTAGAGTGCCAGATGGCGTAAAAGTGCCAGATGCAACTTCTACTCCTGAAGAGATAGCAGCTTATAATACACTTTTAGTACCTGGAAATATTCAAGTAAATCCAGAACTTTTAAAAGAGGATGGTTATAATAGGCTAGGAACAGTATCAGGGGAGGAAACTAATACTGGAAGCAGTTTGAAAGTAGAAGAATTTCTTAAGAAATGGGAAAGCAATATAGAATGGTTTCAAGATGGAGAAGCAACTAGCCCATATCCTAAAACAACTAATATTACAGACTTCTTCTCTGAATTTGTAACAGATGTAGGAACAGAAGGTTCCTTATACATAGCAAAAGCAAAGGAAAAAAATACACAAGTACTTAATATAGAGAATACGAGGCTATCCTTTGGCGGGGTATCTCAAGATGAAGAATTTAGTAATATGTTAAGGTATCAATATGCTTATAATGCTTCTGCACGAATGATTACCATGTTAGATGGTATGTTAGATGTCATAATTAATAAGCTATAATGAAGAAACAATAGTGTGGCAAGAAGTTAAAGATTGAGGAGGTAAAGAGATGGCATTTTTTGAGTTTAACATCGCTATGAGTGGCTTGTTTGCAGCTCAAAGAGGATTGCAGGTTACTTCAAATAATATTTCAAATGCAAATACAAAAGGCTATTCCAGGCAAGTATTAGGGCAAAAAGCCTCTACTCCTCTTAGCGGATTAGGTGTAGGAATGACAGGGACAGGTGTTTCTACTACGGGTATTTCCAGAATGAGAGATTCTTACATAGACTCTAAACTATGGGGTCAAAATCCTAGATTAGGAGAATATAACATTAAGGTAACTCAAAATTCCCTCATAGAAGCAGTATATGGTGAACCTAGTGATGCGGGTTTTACTACAGTATTTAATAGCTTGTTTAATGCTATAAGCAATCTAAGCAAAGCCCCTAGTTCTGGAGATGATCAGATGGCTCTTAGACAAGAATTGATTAATTACACCAAATACTACAATAACATTACAGGTTCATTGCAAAAATATCAGCAAGACCTTAACTATCAGCTTAAAGCAACTGTGCAAGAAGTCAATACCTTAGCAACTAGAATTCAAAGTCTAAATAAACAAATTTTTGAATCAGAATTATATGGTGATGATGCCAATAATTTTAGAGATGAAAGAGACCTATGTATTGATAGATTGTCCCAAATCGGGAATGTAGAAATAGTAGAGTATGAAGAAAAGGTAAATGGAGAGGAAACTAAAAGATTTAGAGTGAACTTTGCAGGACAAATTTTAGTTGACCATTTTACAGCCAATACACTTTCAGTAGAAGTAAGAGGACAGAAAGAAAAAGATATTAATGCAGTGGTTAAAGAACTACAGGCACAATATAAAGCCTTAAAAGAATTGGACCCTGCAGATGCTGATCTTACAAATAAACAAAATGCTATCAAATTAGAAATTAGTAAATTGGTGGGAAAAGCTAAAAGTATAAGTAGTGATGTTAATGTTGATCCTGATGGCAGTATCACCTATAAAAAGCATGGTGTAAATACTCAGGTACTTAAGGTAAATGCTGATGGTACCACAAGTTCTATAGCGTTAACTATTGATAAATTAAATCCAGAAGATGCAGCAGATTTATACGATGTTGTTTGGAATAATGGTATGCCTTTCAATATGAGTAGCAGCACTTTGTCAGGAGAGTTAAAAGGCATTATTGATATGCGCGATGGCTGTGGTACAAATGCAGAAGTAACCTATAATGGAATACCCTATTATATTAGACGTATGGATAACTATGTAAGACAATTTGCTCAGGTTATGAATGAACAATATAGTATGGATGAGAATGGGTATATAGCTATTGGAGACGGGTTAACAGCAGATAGTAAAGCAGTAGCGTATATTGAAAAGGATAAGGATGGAAAGATTATTGCATGTTATGATGAGGATAAAAATAAGCTTGCAGCTACAGCTACTGAATTAAGTGAAATTGAAACAAAGTATACAACCAAATATAAGCTTTTTACTTATAAAACCAATGATAGTAAAGGAGAGTCTACTCCTGGAGTAGATTTGATAGGGAATAATTATAGCGCTCTTACAGCTGCTAATTTTAGTATTTCCAAGGAAGTATTTGATGGTATTGGGAATCTGCGTACTACTTATGATAAGAATACCCCCTCAGATACTAGGTTTTTATTAGAATTATTAGGACAAAAAGATAATAAAGAGATGTTTAAAGAAGGCGATCCAAAGGATTACATGATAGCTATCTTTAGTGAACTAGGGATTAATGCCAAAGAAGCACAAATGTATCAAAGTACACAAGAATCTGTAACCAATACGATTACTAATCAACGGCTTGCTGTATCCCAAGTAGATCAAACAGAAGAGTTCACCCTGCTTATAAAATATCAACAAGCTTATCAAGCTGCAGCAAAAATTATGAATACTATAGATGGAATTTATGAGACTACAATATTTAAGTTAGGCAATTTCTAGGAGGTGACTAAAAGATGCGTGTAACACAAGGGATGATTATTAATAATAGCCTAAATGGGCTATATAGAAATATGAATGATATGAATAAATTATATGGACAAATGACCACAGGTAAGAAGATACAAACTGTATCAGAAGATCCTATTATTGCAGGGCGTGCATTGAAATTAAAGACAACAGTTTTAGAAACTCAGCAGTATCAAAGTAATGTAAAGGAAGCCAATTCTTGGATGGAAATTACAGAGGCAGCATTAGATAATATGACAGAGATTCTTAAAGATATCCGTACCAAGTGTGTTCAAGCTGCCAATGGTCCTTTGAAGGAAGATGATAAAAATGCCGTTAAAACGGATATTGCACAGCTGATGGATCAGCTTCTTAAAGAATCTAATAATACATATGGTGGACGCTATATCTTTTCAGGTTATAAAACTGATGAGCCACTCATATTAACCAAAGAAATGAAATTAGAAGAAGTATTAACTGTACAAAAAGATATGACTATTCCAGGAGGTACTAAAGTAACTGCAGGTACAGTTATAAAAGAAGGTAGTACTGTAGCAGAAGGAACTGTATTAGGGACAGGCACAGTGGTACCAGGTGGAAGTGTACTTAAAGCAGGTACAGTTATATCTAAAGAAGATGCCATGGATTTGCTAGGATTTACCTTATCTGATACAGATTATATTTTAGATGCTGACTATACTATTCCAGCAGGAACAGAACTTTCAAAAGCGACAGCTGAAGAATTAGGTTTAGTGGCTGTAGGGGCATTAGAGGATGGTAAAACTTATACTGTAGGAGATGGTGGACACACTATTACAAAAGGTGAAAGCCTTTCTAAGGCAGTAGCTGAAGAAGTATTAGGAGTAACTGTATCAAGTGAAAAATACGTAATAACACAAGATATTACAAGAGCAACTGACTACACAATACAAGGTAGTCTCACCTTAGGAAGTGGATGTAGGCTGAATGGAGATGTTACATTAGTAGGGGCTTCTAACTTAGGGGGAGGAACTATTTTAAAACAAGGTTCAACCTTAGCAGTAGGAAGTACATTGCCTAAAGGTGCATTAAATCCTAAAGTATATGGCAAAATAGATAACCAAAGTATCTCTTATGAAATAGGGGTAAATAATACTGTAGATGTTAATACTTTAGGAATGGATAGTATACTTAGTGAGTTTATGGCGTCTATGGAAGAGATGATTACAATGGTTAATGCCTCACAAGGAGATAATCCTAAGTATACGCAAGAGGAACTCTATGCTATGTTTAATAAGAAGCTAGGGGAAGTAGATAAAACTTTAGCTCAGGTATCAGAAAAAACAGCAGACTTAGGAAGTAAGATGAAACGTATAGAATATGTAGAGAGTAGATTAGTAGATCAAAAAACTACATTTAAGAGCTTACTTTCAGAGACTGAAGATATTGATATAGAAGAAGCTTATGTACAATTTAATGTACAATATGCCACTTATCAATCAGCACTGCAAGCAACATCTAAAGTGATTATGAATACTTTAGCAGATTATTTATAAACTAGGGAAACTCAAATTAAGATATATAAGAGCTTATATAAAACCTAAATAAGGTTGAAATAAGCTCTTTTTATATATGAATATAAAGTAAGAGAAAGCAAGAACTAAATAGTGAAGAATTATTGAATGAGTCGTAGTATAATAAAACAAGAGAGCATGTGATCTATTTAAGTTTCTAAACACTTAAATTAAATAATAAGAGAATTTATAAAATATAAAGGGGAATATATATGAAAATTAAAACAAGACATTTTGGAGAAATTGAATTTGATGAAAAAAGGATTATTAACTTTAATGAGGGGATTCCAGGTTTTAGAGAACTTAAGAAATATATTCTTATTGAAGACCCAGAGAGTCCTTTTGTCTATTTGCAAAGTGTAGAGGATGGAATGGTAAGTTTTATTATTATTAATCCCTACTTATTAAAGAGAGATTATACAATAGAGATTAAAGATACATATATTAATCTATTAGGTGGGGGAGTTGCAGCAGACTTTTCTATTTTTGTCATTGCTACAATAGTAGACAAGTTCGAATTGGCAACTGTAAATTTATTAGCTCCTATTATTATTCAAAATGAAACGAGAAAAGGAATGCAAATTATATTAGAAAAAACAGAGTACACAACCAGACACAAAATTACAGAACTTCTAGAACAAGGGGGGTGCTAATATGCTAGCGTTGACTCGAAAAAAGGATGAGGCTATTATCATTAATGGTAATATAGAGGTTAAGATTTTAGAGGTTATAGGAGATAAAGTAAGATTAGGAATTTCTGCCCCTAAAGAAATAGAGATCTATAGAGAAGAGATTTATGCACAGGTTTTAGAAAGTAACCGTAGTGCAATACAAACTTCAAAAGAAGGGCTTAAAGCTATTAAGAGTTTTATGAAATAGAAGTAAACACTAAATTTATAAGATCCTATATATATGGAAATGGGGATAAAGTAATAAAATATAAAAAATAAGTGAAACAGATAAAAAAGCTAAAGTAATTTGAGAAGTGTACGATATATATAGTGAAAGAAAAGTTAAATGGCCAAATAACTTGTATTTAAAACGAAGGCATGGATGCCTGTATAATTCAAGGAGGGATTAATTATGATTATTAACCACAATATTAATGCAGTAAACGCACACAGAAACTCAACTATTAACGTAGCAGGAACAGGAAAGTCAATGGAGAAACTTTCTTCAGGACTTAG
>JAEZJJ010000102.1 GCA_023436395.1 Bacillota bacterium
TTACACTGGCAATCAGTGAACATTTTCCTTAAGTCCAGAGGTACCTGTAACGACAGATTGAGACTTGGCTGACCCGGTCAGTTCCTCAGATTGAAGATGTGGTGATTCTGCTTCAGGAGGTTATTTATTTTGCCTTTACAATTATATATATGTGATGAAAAAGACCATTCCCTAGTGTTTTAAGAAATATTTTTAAAATAAATTGTGGAGGGTGTATTAATCGTATGCTAATTTTTTGGATACTCTTACAAAACAACTCGAAATTTAACAGTAAATTAACAATAATAAAAATATGTTATATAATTAATATAATGAATTATTATAATTAGCTCAAAAATAGCAGGAGTTTTAGTCGTGTGATAACGTTGCCTTACAAAATAACATCAAACTAGAAGAGGACATATACTATTATTGCAGTTTTTATTTTTATTAAAAAATATCATAAAATTTTTTTAATTATTATATCTTTATTATTTAACATTTAAGTTATCAAATAGAGAGACATACCTACGACTTGAATTAATAAAAATCGTGATATTTGATGTCGGAAGATTAGAGTAACTACATTAATGGAGGGTGCTATATATGGCAATCATTTATCCTGAGCAAGATATATGGTTTAAGAATAAAGCAGAAGAGTTTGTATATGAATATTTAAAGGAAAATTTATCAGATAAATGTGTGGTTTATTATAACTATTATGTTAATCAAAAAGAAACGGATTTTATTGTATTTATTCCAGGAGAAGGAATAAGTATTATAGAAGTTAAAGGGTGGGATGGCAATCAAATTACGAATATCCCTAATAATACAAAGATTAAATATAAGCAAGAGGGGACGGAATACGAAGCATACTCTCCTTTTAAGCAATGCAGAGATTATGCATTTGATTTTAATAAATTAATTTTAGAGAAAACAACACTAAATCTTTTTATTTCACCTATTGTGTGCTATCCCTATATGAATGAAGAAATATATCAAGAAAAAGGCTTAGAAATCATTTCTAGTAGAAATACCACATTACTTAAGGAGGATTTTGACAATGGGGAGCGCTTTTTAAAGATCTTATTAAGTAAAATGGGTGATCAGGGAGGCAATAAGTATGATGAGACTACATCAGAAAATGTAATAACCGTCAGAAAGAGTATATTTGAAATCTTTGAGCAAATCGAATCTAGAATGACAACATATGAGAAAAAAATTGCAAGTTCAGCTCAAAGAGAGATGTATTCAGTGTTGATGTATTTACCTAAAAAAATGGATGAGACTCAGCTACGCAGTTGTCTAGAGAATAGTTTACACTTATGGAAAAAGGGTATCAAGATTGTGGTACTATCAGCCATTAAAGAAATAGAAATTAAAATATATGATTTATTGAATGAAGAGACATTTGATAAGTATCATTATCTTAATGATGAAGAAGAACTGTGTTTTTGGGATGATAAAAAGAAATGTGTAAAGAGTAGAGTATTCAATTTTGAGTGCTATTATTTTGAATGCGATAAAGAACAGTATTTTCAAGTGGTTGACGGCGCAATAGAAGGGGAATATGCTCGTGATATTTTGATATACTTTGATAATCATACAGGCTTTAACTTTAATCAATATCGTATTGAGCATGGTGATCCTCAAAAGCACATTATGATCAAAGCTGGTGCAGGAACGGGTAAGACCTATTCAATGATTTCAAGGATTAGTTATCTAATATATGTTAATAAGCTTTTACCTCAACAAATTGGTGAAGCTATTATTATGATTACATTTACCAATGAAGCAGCTGACAATATGAAAGATAGATTGAAGAAGTATTTTCGGACGTTATATGTCTTAACTGAAAATATTTACTTCTTATCTATTATTGAATACATAGCAAAAATGAATATATCTACAATTCATTCTTTAGTTAGAAAAATCATTCAAAAATATGGTTATTTCATAGGTATAGGGAATGAACTTTCTATCGAATCCGGAGTTTATAAGAGAAGAGAGCTGATTGAGAAAGAGATAGAAAAATATCTTGACCAACATGGAGATAAGGCTATTGAAGCTGCTTCCCACTATGAAAAGTATGAGTTAGTAAAAGTTATTGAGCATCTGCTCAATAAGATTGAGAGTAAGAATATTGATTTATCTAGAGGATATAACTTTGGCAAGATCAATAGAAAAGATGAAGACCGAGCAATATTTGATTTAGTGATTGAGGTTGTTAAGAAAATACAAGCAGAGACAATTGAAAACGATTTTGAAGAAAATACTGTCCAACTAGGAAATTTGATTCTGTATTTAGATAAATTACTTGATAAGATGGAACAAGTGGATGATTTAGAGAAAAAAGTGCGTTACTTATTTGTAGATGAATTTCAAGATACAGATAATGTTCAGATCGACCTAATTAAACGTTTTTGTCTTCTTTTTAAGTTTCATCTTTTTGTAGTAGGAGATATTAAGCAGAGTATTTATAGGTTTAGAGGCGCTGAGCAAGATGCCTTTAAACGTCTATTAGAACATCAAAATGAAGAAGATTGGGAGACTATTCCACTAAGGAAGAACTACCGATCTTTGAATGAGCTATTAGGTTTCTTTAATCAACATTTTGAGTTATGGGAAGCACAGAGAGTATTAATCTATAAAGAAGATGATCATTTGATTGGAATGAAAAAAGATGCCAATAAGGCTGAAGAAAAATGTGTCCCATATAATGGGCAAGAGCAATTTGAAGATTTATTAGGAAAAGAAATTGAAGCTAAGATTGAAAAGCTAAAAAAAGGAGAGTCTTTAGCTGTCTTAACAAGAAAAAATAAACAAATAAAACAGGTAAAAAGAATTTGTGAGGAAAGAGGCATTAAGATTGAAACAGATGTAGCAGATAATCTGTATACTATGGATTCCACACTAGATTTATATAAACTAATTCTTGCATTACAATTTCCTAATAATCCTAAGTATTTGTATAATCTTTCTTTAACGCATTATGCAAGAACTATTGGAAATAGGGTTATTTATAAACATAGGAAAGATCCAGAGTTTATTGTCAACTTATTTGGTGAAGGATCAGAAATTATGCCAGGTTGGCAAGAATATTTAGTACAATTAAAGAATGAGCCCGTTATGCGCGTATTAAAGAGGATTATTAATGATGTGAAGCCATGGAATAGCTATGCCAAAGAAGTGAGTGCGAAACAAGAAGAGATCAATGGAAATAGAAAATTCTATAAAAGAAATCTAGATGCACTGATTGAGTACATTATTGAGAAGAGTAATCAAGATTATATTACTATTAACAAGATCAAAGATTTTCTTCATATTATGATTTTTGCAAAGCAAAGTGGGCAAAGAAGAGAAGCAGAAGATACAAGTAATAAAAACAAGTGCAAAGTGATTTGTCAAACTGTACATAAATCCAAAGGACTTGAGTATACACATGTTATTATGCCGTATTGTCATTTTGATCTGGAAGAAATTAAAGGAAATGAATTGATCATAGAAGAGAATGAGATCGGTGTGCAGATTATGTTGGGTGAAAATAAGATTGTTAACTCTATTTTTAAAGAGCAAAGAGATACAGAAGTAAATTCAAAGGTAAAAGAAGAGGCTAGAATCTTATATGTAGGTATGACACGTGCAGAGCAAACCTTTACCTGGTTTAATGATTTACAGGAGTATGACGAAAAGGATCAGATTAATAAATCATGGCAAGATTTATTAGGGGAGGGCTTCAATGAAAATCATAACGTATAGTAATCCATTTGAATTAGGACAACTCCCTAATTGGGAAAATCTTTGTAAGTTTCCACATTTATGTGTATCACAAACATTAGCTGAAGGGTTAAAAGAATATTATAAGAGAGAGTCATTTACACTTCTTTGTACTGTAGATGAAGTACTGGGAACATTTTATGATCAGTGGCATAACAATGCTGAAAACCAAATGCTTCAATTTATTCATTTATCAAATGCAATAAAGAAAATGCCAGATAGTGATATAAAGAAAGCTTTCGTACACAACAAAGGTGATGTGTTAAAAGGGATTCGCTTCATGATCGAAGCAGGCGTTCATAGTGAAGATATCAACGAGAATACACTATCTAATGAACAAAAGTTTTTTGTGACATTGTATAATCAACTTTTAGAAGTACCATGCTTTAAGGCACTTGATATGCAAAGTATGCGTGGTAAAGAGGGCTTTATCCATTCAAGCATAGAAATATTAAAGAAAGAGTTTTGTAGGTATCTATCAAAAGAAGAAAGCCCAAATAGTAATAAATTTGAGGCATTAAATGAAGAAGTTTTAATAAAGAGGATGCAAGAGTCGATTGATGGTATAGATATATATAATGATAAACAAGATGATAAGCCTGTGGAAAGAAGGAAATATGTTGCTGAGCTGTGTCTAAAGACTATGGAGCAAAAAAGTAAAATTGATTTTAGCACAGTTGTATTTCATGGTATACATCAATTTACTCCTCTTATTTTGAAGTTTATTGACAGATTAGAGGAACTAGGTATTGAAGTAATCTTTGTATTTAATTATGTAGAAGAGTATGGGAGCATTTATCAAACTTGGGATGAAGTCTATAGATGGACACATGTTGATATGCAATATTATGGAAATCTCAATGGTATTGTTCCAAGAAAAGTTGGGGAGAATGTAGGATATATTTTTGAAGGACAGCTTAGTAAATGCTGTAAGACTGGTGAAGTAATTAATAAATTTACTAATTTGACAGCTTTTGCAGATTATGTTGCATCTGTATTTACTGAAGCAAAAAAACAGGCTGAAAAGTCAGCAATTCAAAGAGGGAAAAAGATTGAAGATGTTAAGAAATTAGAGATTATTGCAAGGATGGATGAGCAATTCTATGCTGTAAATGGGAGCGATTTTAATGAGATTCTTAAGGTTTATTTTCCAGAGCACTTTGGTGGTAGACATTTTTTAACTTATCCTGTTGGTCAATTTATTTTGGCACTTTACAATATGTGGGACAGGAAAAAAAGAAGAATTACTGTTGATGAAAAGAATCTTAAGGAATGTTTAGCGCTTAATATTTGGAGGACAAAGTCAAGAACTTCCCCTTTGGAGATATATTGTGATCTAAAGGTGTATTTTAAAGGGGCAGAAACCTTTGATGATTATAAGCATAGATTAGAACGAGTTATTGAGATTATTGAGAAAAGAAAAGATAAGTCAGAGGTGTATACCCGATTAAAAAGGATGTCCTTCTTTAAGTATTCAACAGATCAGGTGAGAGAATTTATTAAAGTGATTGAATCCTTACAGAATATTGCGGATAAGATTTTTCCTGAGAATAAGCAGCAGGATCAAATTAGTGTGAAGAGTCATTATGAGCAATTAATGAATTGCTTAATAGATGCTACAAAGGACTCTGATATCACAAAAGAGGAATTTGATTTTATTACACATATAAAGAAACAATTAGAACAGGTAAAAATGGAAGATGTTGTTGCAGATATAGATGATATTAGACAAACGTTACATTTCTATTTAGCGGATACTACCAACGATAATGAAGCTGAGTGGATTGTGCGTGATTTTGAACAGATTGATGGTGGTATTTTACTTGCCAAAGCAGAAAATAAAAGTAAAAACTATAAGGAAGTAGGAAATACCTGTTTTCATTATGGAGGTATTTCAGACACTAATATGTTAAGAGGAAGAAATAGCGAATTACCTTGGCCATTGACGCTCAAGATGATTAATAAAATGAATCGCATAACAAAAATTATTACAACTTGTAAAAAAGAATATGCTAATTTCTTGAGATATTCTTTGTTTTATGGAACGTATTTTTTGTCGACTTCTAAAGATATTATTTTTAGTTATGTAGAAGAAGAGGAAAATAAAAAGGCTGATCCTTATTCTATATTAACCTTATTAAAGCTTAAAGAAGAAGATAAGAGTGAGAGTGATATCTTTGGTGAGAGCCAATTTGAGACAATCTACAATATCACCAATGTACAAGATATAGAGCAGATTTCTTATGAAGAAAAACGAGCAGCCAATGTGTGCTATAGACGATATTTCCTTAGTTGCTGTTTGGACATGCAAACCACCTTTAATGAAGACTTTGATGTTTTTTATATTGCACAAGTTTTTGCGGCAATGTCTTTAGCACAGCTTAGAAAAAATGGAAAAGATGTTTCTAAAGGTCTTAAACAGTTTGAAGATATTTTCCCATTTATGACAAGGATGGATTTTATGAAGATTGAGCGAATGACAAACTGTTTTAGTGAAAGTCATCTACAAGATAAGGAGTATCTAGATGCACGTTTAGAATATAAGCATGGACAGTGGATTATTGAGGGTGAAGATGTTAATTTATTAGCACCAGTATATGCTGCCAATAAAATTGGCTATGAAAAAACATTAAGATTAATCAAAGCATTAGATCAGTATATTAACTCAGAAGAAATGAATTTCTTAACTAGTAATCACAATTGGAAACTCTGTGATGTATGTAATCAAAAATATGTATGTTGCTACTACGTGAAAGTAAGGGAGGAAAAGGAATGGGAAGAAGATTATTAACATTGGCGATTGCATGTAATGTGAAGACGCAATCCTATGAAGTTATTTGTTATGATCTTCATAAAGAAAGATTAATTCCCTTAGAACTTGAGAACATTGATATTGAGGGGAAAGATGGTATTTACTTTGATATTGGAGCAGTTACAGAAGTAGAAGCATTAAGAGAACAGGAAATTATTTATCCTGTAGGTACTAAAAGAATCATTGATCGTTACTCTAGAAAACAATTGAAGCAATTATTTGAAAGGGAATATGTCAATGTTGAGAGCTTTATTGGCAATAAAGCTGTTAATAAATATTCTATTATCAAATTAAATATGATAAAAGATCTAGGCTTTATAAAAAACAACACTTATGGGATTCTTCCCACAATTAGTTTTTATGCCAATGGCTCACTACAAAAAAATATTATTATTAATGATTATAGGTGGCTGAATTATGTACGAGCCACTAATGAAAAAGAACCAGGAAAATTAAATGACTATAAGGTACTTCTTAATAATCAAAAACAGCAAGTTTATTTAATTATGAATCGTATAAAGCCTAGTAGAATATACGTAGCAGGAGTTCATTATTTATAAGGGAGGGGGATTATGCCAAATACATTAAAAATATATTGGGAACCAAATGAGTTAAGATTAAGCCTCATTAATATTAAAAGGTGGTGTAATATTCCTAGTGAAGAACATTTACTTGAAGAGGTTGTAAGTGAAACTTTGGGGTGGGTGAATTTGGGATATTCGTCTGTTGATGAGCTTATAAGCATAAGTAAAACTAAAGAAGCATTGCAATACAGTGGTACAGATCGAAAACTTAAGCGTCTTGTAAATCGTTTAAAGAATAATACCATAGGATTTCCAATTGAAGAGATAGAGGTAGACAAAAAAATACTAAATTGTCAGTGGATGTATGAGTACCTAGAAGAACTTTTTTCTATAGAATTTCATGGTATAAATATAGAACATACAAATGAAACATTTGTTTGCCTAGACGAAGGAAAAGAAGCATATGAATTAGTACTTATATATAAAGATAAGGAAATTAAATTATTAGATCAACAACAAATGGCTGCTGGTACAAAAGAAATAGATATTAGTTTTAGCCTTAGTTTTTCTCTAGATACAGCGATGAAATTTGTTGTTTTTGAAAAATGGAAGGATTATGGTGTTATAAAATATAAAGAAATTAGTAGAGCTATTTTTTATCATCCCATTTTTTATACTGGTGATGAAATGAATATTCATGTACACCAAACTGACGGAAAATGGAAGTTTAAATTAACACATTTAGATACAAAGGAAGAAATGTTTTTTTGATGACTGAGGGGAGTGCAGCCTATGGAAAAACCAAAGTATGAAAAAGGAATGTATGTAAGGTGTCCGTATGATGATGAAAGTATAGAATTTCCCAGGATGTTTATTACAGGCAAAATAATTGCAATAGATGAAGTATTAAATGAAGTAACAGTCAGATTTAATGACTTAACAAATTTATCACAATATCTGAATACAATACCAAAAGAATTAAAGGTGGATCAAGGGCTTATTGATCATGTAAAAATACAAGAGGGTACAAAAGTATTGTACTGGAACGAACAACTTGTACTAAAAAAAGGAATAGTTATTGATAGTATAAAAGGGAAAGAAGACTTTTATTATTATTATTACATTCAAATGGAGGATGATAAACAGTACATTGCAAAAGTACGTGAAGATGACATAGATGCTCCATTGGAGAAAGGAAAGATTGATCCTAGAGTGCAGATGCTTAATTATGAGTTACAAAATCCTATATGGTATTTAAAAAGGAGTGTTGTATCGCGTTTTGTAAATACATTATCTAATGCACCAGAGGGGTTTGATACCTTAATAGGAGCAAGGGCTTACTTATTTCCTCACCAAATTGACACGATAATGCGTGCATCAAGAGAAGAATACTGCCGATTAATGTTAGCTGATGAAGTTGGACTTGGAAAAACTATTGAAGCATTGATCATTTCTGAGCAATTGAGGAAAAAGAAGAAAGATTTCAAGACATTGATTATTGTACCAGGTGCACTTATTAATCAGTGGGTTAATGAATTTGAAATAAAACTATGGATTAAGGTTAGTGAATATAAAGGTAATTTGAAAATGGAAAACCATGTGATTATCCCACTTGAAAAAGTACATCAACCAGATTTTAAAAAGGTGATCATGTATCAGTGGGATTTGATTATTGTAGATGAGGTACATAATATATTAAACAATAATGCTGTTTATGACGTTATTTATAAGTTATCAGAGCGTATTCCACATGTACTTATCTTGAGTGCAACACCCATTGTTTCCAGGAGAACAGAGTACTTAAAATTATTAAGATTATTAAAGCCACATCAGTATGGAAAAATGTCAGAAATGACATTTGATGAACTTGTTAGGAAGAATGCTATAATTAAAGAGAATGTTTGCGATGCAAGAAATGCATTAGAAGACTATTATCAGGAAGATTGTGGAGATCCTGGTTATTTAGAGGATGTAGTGGGATATTTAGAAAACATTAATGAGGAAGTTGAGGACTCATTAATTGAAAAGTTTGTAGAACAGATTAATCCTGAGGATTCTCAAAAGGCACTTGAACGCATTAATATGGTTTTAGCCTATATTACAGAATACTTTCAAATTGATAGGGACATTATTAGACATAGAAGAAGTGAAATGAAGGAACAATTTGCTCAGAGAAAGCTAGTCAAACAACCATATACCATGTTAGATAGGAATATGGCGTACTATGAGTATGAGACCTATATTGAAGTAATGACATGCATTAGGACAATAAAAAATGAACCACAGGCAGAAGAAGTGATGGAAGAGCTTGTTAATAGTTTGTTCTCTTCCCCCTATGCTTTAGCACAAGTAATAGAAAAATATAGATTATCAGCATATATGGATACGACTCAGCTCAATCAATGTTTAGCAAGTTATACTGAAGCAGTCGAACAAGAAATTATAGGCATTCAACAAGTAATTGAGGAGGGGAACCTAAAAGGAAGATTTTCCTATCTAGCGGATTTTATCGATCAAGAAGCATATGACAAAAAGGTTATAGTATTTAGTAAATATACAGCAACGGCAGAAAAAGTTTATGAGATGCTTAGTTATTTGAAAGGAAAAGACAAGGTTGCACATTTTTATTCTGGAATGAGCCAGAAAGATTTGATAAATAATATTGAGAATTTCCAAGTTAATGATGATGTAAAACTTTTGGTATGTGATTTCCTCGCTGGAGAAGGGAGAAATCTACAAGAAGCAGATTGTATTATTCATATTGATCTTCCTATTTCACCAAATGATATTGAACAAAGAATTGGTAGGTTAGATCGTATTGGACGTTTAGTAGAAAAAGATGTTATTTCAGTAGTGATTTATTCTGAAGAGACATTAGAGGAGCAGCTTCTAAGAATATGGGATGAGTGTTTTCATATATTTAGTGAATCTCTAAGTGGTTTGGAAATTGCATTGAAAGAACTAAAAGAGACAATAACCCATTTTATTGTCTGCAACGATGAAATAGATTTTGAAGAAGAGCTTGAAGTATTTAAGGAAAAGGTTAAGAAGCTTAATTGTAGTTTAAGAGAAGAAAGACTTAGCGATGCTAATAGGCAATTAAGTAAACGCATAAAGAGCCTTTTGGAACATCTGATAGAGGAGGTAGATCAGGACGATGGACGGGTTTTAGGTATTGTTATGAAAGCGTGGGGAAAATTAGTTGGTATGCAAAATGAGGATGAAGGCTATAGAAGGGATAGTGTTCTGACTAAATACAACAGAGATTTCTTTAGTCAAGGTTCCTTTAAAAAGGCATGGTATATTCCACCTGCTACTGAGAAAATCTTAAAAAGATCAAACGTACCAAATGAGATTCGTGGAACTTTTTCAAGAAAACAAGCAATACAGGATGAGAGTATCGCTTTTTTTGCACCTGGTGAACCAATTTTTGATTCATTATTAGAGCATGCAATGAATAGTTATCAAGGTACGTGTACGGCTATTCAGTTTGATGGAGATTTTAGTTTCTCAGGATTTTTGATTAATTGGAGAACTAGCTTTGATAAGAGAATACTATTAGAAAACAACTTACCTTTACATATGATGAATTATATTAAGGGTTATGATATAGCAAAAATTGAATCTGACCTCGTGACACTTTCTTGTAGTAAAGAAACTACAGTAGAAGAAATTGAACAGATTATCAAACATAATCGTCCAATTCATATGGGTAAAAGAAGGGGCAGTTACTCAAATATAGAAAAGTTTATAGAGATGTATCCACCAGATGTTTGGGAAAATAGAGTGAATAATGCGGTTATATGCAGTAAAAGGCGTATTTCCACAAAGATTGATAAACGCATTCAAAGATGTATGAAACAATTTGCTGCAAACTTCCAAATGGCATTAGAGGGAGCAAGCAAAGCTGATATTTATTATCAAAAAGAGCAGGTAATGAATAATCAGGACTTAGCTAAGAAATGTTTGCTAACAGGAATTAAAAACTATAGATTGGAGATTGATTCAATTGTTTATGTAAAGGTTGTGGAAGGATGACAAAATACATAAAGTTAGTACAAGATTTATTGAACGAGAGTAAAAATTGGCAAGAAGTAAAGGAGACATATAATTTTTATTTAAAGGCTGACTCAGTGGAGCATCATACAAAATATAGTTGTATAGAGCGTGTGATCAATAGCTTTGGTATATATCAGCAGTCTAGAGAGGGTTTACAGGATGTGCTTGCAGCATTAAGACAGGTAGGTCTTATAGCACACCAATGTATTAGAATCAAGGAAAGCTTTTATCATGAAATTGAAAGTTTTGTAGCTATGTATGGAATTCGTCCTGCTCACATAAAAGATGGTGTAGAACTGTATTTTGAAAGGAGTTACCCAAATTGGTTAGGAGCTGGCGAAGAGATTAAGCAGCTTTATGAGTACAAAAAAGAGACAACACAAGAGGTTTTAGGAGATACCTATTTATATCATGCCACAGGCTATACCCATTATACCTCACAGGCTCAGAAATATATTGTACAGCTTGCAATGCAACAAGAGCCAGGAACAACCTTAATGGCTGCTTTAAGAACCGGTGGAGGCAAGTCTTTAATCTTTCAGTTACCAACATATTATGAAAGTACAGGTGCAACTATCGTGATCGTGCCTACAGTAGCTTTGGCAATTGATCAAGTAAAAGGGGCCGAAAAATTATTTGAAGGTAGAAAAGGAAAGCCTTATGCTATTCATTCAGGTATAGAGGAAGTAGAAAGAAAGATAATAGAAGAGAAATTAAAGAAAGGAAAGATTCCTTTATTATATACCTCACCAGAAGTTGCTATGGGAAAATGGTTTAAAGAAGTACTATTTGATCTTGCTCAAAGGCAACTTATTAATCGCTTAGTGATTGATGAAGCTCATATTATAGATGAATGGGGAGATTTTTTTAGAGTAGATTTTCAAGTATTGGCATTGCTGAGAAGGAGATTATTGGAATTGAGTGGGGGACAACTTAGAACAGTACTACTATCGGCAACACTCTCTGAACAGACAACAATGATGCTAAAAGAGTTATTTAGTGAACCTGGGCATTTAATTGAAGTTAGAGCGGATGATCTGAGAAAGGAATTAATGTATTACTACTGTGCAACACAAGGTGAGGCAAGGAGGAAACAATATTTTAGAGAGCTATTGCCTGTATTACCAAGACCTTTTATTGCTTATGTAGGGACTAGGGAGCAAGCACAAAATTATTATGAGCTTATTAGAGAAGCAGGCTATTTACGAGTTGCTTTATTTACAGGTGAAACATCAACTAATAAGAGAGATGAAATAATTGATGCATGGAGTATGAATAAAATAGATATTATAGTAGCTACCTGTGCCTTTGGTGTAGGTGTGGACAAAAAGGATGTACGTGCTGTTGTGCATCTCTATTTGCCACCAAGTATTGATCGCTATTACCAAGAAGTAGGGAGAGGTGGCCGTGATGGTTATCCGTCATTAGCTGTTTCATTGGTATATCATCTTGAAGACTATAAGCTAATCAGTAATTTAACTAATAGTAAAGTACTAACGACAGAAAACCTAGTCGATAGGTGGCAAGCCATGCTTAGACAAAGTCAAGACAGGCAAGGTGGGGATGAACTTCTAGTAAACACAAGGACGAATCCTGGTGAGAGTGAGTATGTAGGAACTATTAATGCTAACTGGAATGCTTATGTTATTCTTTTTTTAACGCGCAATGGTTATATTGATATTTTAGATGTAGAGGCTGAATGCGAAAAAAAATACTATCAATTTAGGATAAAAATCAAGAATCTTTTACTGGATGATTCCAAAGAACAGATGATTCATTATTTAGACCAAGCAAGGGATAAAGAAAGAACCAGAATAGATGAACAGATTGAACAGATGAAACGGCTAATGAAGGCAGAAAATACAAAATGTTGGGGTACTTTCTTTCAAGAGACCTATCCCTATGCACAGAAGAGTTGTAGAACATGTCCTACTTGTAGGAAGATGCTTGCTAGTACCAGCTTTAATAGAGGAGAAGTAGAAGTAACAGAAGGAAGACAAAGGTTACTCACTTATCTTAAAGAAAGAAAGATTGGAGTAGAAATTATTGATGTAAAAGAGAAGATATATGAATTAGATGAGCCAATCACTAAATTTTCAGAGGCACTTATTGGTTATAACCAAGTTGATATATTGATCGTATCAGATAAAAGTTTAGTAGATTTAAGTCAGCTGACCCATGAGAAGCAGATTTATGTATATACTTATGAAGAAATTCTTTCAGGAAACGATATGATTTATAGAGGAAGAATATGTATCCTTTTTAATGAGGAAAGCAACAAAACTAATCAAATTTTTGAATATTTTAATGCTAGAAAAAATGTATATACAGAAAGTAGCTATATTTATTTAGTAAAAAAGGGTTTAAAAATAACTCAATACAATAAAGAATTAGTTAATCTTGTAGAAGGGCCTATTTATCAGGTGAAAAAGGAGAATAGATAATGAGAGTAAATACAGATTTCCTATTAGAAGCAACGCCTGAGCGTATTTTTGCAGTACTTAAGTTAATTGCATTTAATAAGTATACCAGAAGCGAAATTCAAGCATTTATTCAACCTAATAACGAAAAAGGAACAGCGTGCGATACTGTTTTAAATTATTGTAGACAGTGTGATTGGATCAGCGTAGATGATGATCAAAAATATGAACTTGTCATACCGAAGGACTATATAAAGGATATTCAAACCTTTAGGCGATGGGTAAATAAGTTTTTGTTTGAGGGTGATAACACTTGGTTTTATGAGTTTACAAAATGGTATATGAGCCAAGATGAGAGTATTTTGCAATATACTTTAAAGGATGTGGTTGGGGTATTTCCACAGGTGCTAGAGGACACCAATGATAAATCTATTTTATATTGGCGTTTATGGAGTTCTTTTTTAGGATTTGGCAATTTACAAAAGGTG
Organism: Bacillota bacterium; assembly: GCA_023436395.1. Classification (GTDB taxonomy): domain Bacteria; phylum Bacillota; class Clostridia; order Lachnospirales; family Cellulosilyticaceae; genus Cellulosilyticum. Next base: position 14,060 of record JAEZJJ010000102.1, read on the forward strand.
GGTAATGGCTCCCGTTTTACACCAAATCCTTATATAAGAATTGAAGATGTACTTGCATTAGATCAAGAGTTAGAAAGAAATATTTCTATTCCATTTAAGGAGTTTATAGTATGGTTAATTGGTAGTTGTCCAGAACTAAAGGATTGTATCAAGGATCATAGCTTAACGACATTCTTATCATTGGCACTACGTGTGATGTATGATCGCAAAATGATTGATCTAGAATATCACCAGGATTCTACAGATATCTGGTATTTGACAACGAATCATTTGCATGAGATTGAAGGCAAAGTTACGCATATTGTCATAAAGGGAGTGAAATAAGTGAATCACCAACAATTACTGAAGAGAATAGATGAAGTTATTATTACAGATGCTACTGATACCCCAGCTGCAGCTTTCATGGCAACACATATTCCTTTCAAAAATCTGCGTTATTCGGAGAGTGGCGTTGGAGAAGGGATGGAGAAACATATTGATGAGAATACCTTCTTACAAGAATATTGTGAGCAACAGGCAGATAAACATAACTTAATGATTGTAGAAGGTGATAGTGGATCAGGTAAATCTCATTTTATTAGATGGATGATGGAAGGCTATTCGAGAACAGCTGATTCAAGTGAGATTATTATTCAAGTCAGAAGACATCAAAATACTTTAAAGGGTGCTATTAAACAGATTTTGGAGGCAGAGGTATTCCAAGGACCTGAATACAAGGAAATTACTAAGAAATTATTATTAGCAAAGGAACAATTAGATGATGATGAGCTCATCTATTCTATTAAGAATAGTTTCTTGACAAAGCTAGAATCTAAAAAGGATTTTGAAGATGAATTAATTAGTAAATCAGAAAACGACAGACTTATTGAATTTATAAAAACGATATATGCTTTTGAACATTTATTAGCTAAAGAAGGAGGTCCGCTAAGAAGAATTCAAAAGAAGGTATCTTCTAATGATGATTCTGTACAGCAAGATGAAGTAGATGCTAGATTTACAGCAAAAGACTTTGAAATTGATATTGAGTTTAGAGAAGACTTTGAGGAAGGGGATATAAATAGAAGAGCAAAGCAATTCGCTAAAGATATATATAAGAATGAAGACTTCAGAGAAAGAATCGCAGCTTATTTAAATAAAATGCTAGATAGTGTAATTCAACTTTGCACACAGCTCAATGGGGAAGATTTCATCAATTTATTTTATGAGTTAAGGAAAGTGTTAAAGAAACAAGGAAAGAGTTTAACACTCTTTATTGAGGATATCACCTCTTTTACAGGAGTCGATAAAGGCTTATTAGAGGCTTTAATCGTAGAACATCGCTCAAAACCTGAAATCTGTAAGTTATGTTCTTTTGTAGGAATTACAAAAACTTATTATAAGAGTTCTGTGCCTGATAATATTAAGCAAAGGGTAACAGGTAGAATCTTGATATCTGATAACTCGGTGTTTATTAGTAGCGATGATTTATTAACTATGACATCACGTTATATGAATGCAATCAATACAGAAAATATAAAGCTTGAGCAATGGGTCAAGGAAAATGGCACAATTGAAGGATTACCTGTTAGTCAATTACACAAAGAACATCAATGGAGTCTTTATAAGGATCCAATCTTAGGGGAAGTATCTTTATTTCCATTTAATCAAAGAGCCATTATTCAGCTTTATGATTCTCTGGAAGAAAAAACTCCTCGTATGTTTCTAAGGCAGGTCATTAAGTATGTTTATGTCAAATATTTAAGAGAGCCAGAAGAATTTCCTGGTTCATGGAAGTCTTTTGAAAGCTATTTTAAAATACCTGCATGGGCAGAAAGTTTGCATAACAATATGGTGGCAGATCAAGAGCCGGGGTGTGCAGAGAAGCTGAACTGTATCTTACGCGTTTGGGGTAATCGAACAGCTTATAGAACAGAGCAAGAGGGTATAAATTATTTAGGAGATTTACCTAAAGAAGTATTTACGGCATTTAATGTACCATTTATTAGAGGAGTTAGGAAAGATTCATCAAGTGTGCAACCAGTTATAACTCAGCCATTAAATGTAGAAGCAAGTCCTCAAAAGATTATTGGCATTGTCGAACCGGGTCTATTAACACCAGAATCAATACCTAAGACTTCAGTAGGGGAATCTGTAGAAGAGAAGAAAACAAGACAGGTGCAGGAAAAGTATGCCAAGGAACTTAGTGTATTAGAAAATTGGTTTAATCATAATCATAAACTAGCAAGTCATAAGCAAATTAGAGCGGATATTAGCAACTTATTATACTCCTTTATTGACTGGCAAGCATCAGGTGTATCAAGATACTTAGTAGATAATTTCTTTGGTAATAATGGTTCATCATTGGCGAGAATTAATATTGAAGGGCAGACAACAGAGATCTCAGAAGGGATTGTTATTAAAAGAACAAGAGAAGATTATAAGTTCTTACAAGCTATTTTGGCTTATAGAATTCTAGGAGGAAATAGTTGGTACTTTACAGATTCTACTTACTATCTTTTACAGGTTTATGATTGGATTGAGATGAATAAAGCACAGATGATAGATCTTATTATGAATAAGCAAGCAGGTCCAAAGTGGGAAATACTTAAATGGGCTATTTATAATCAATATATTTTATTAATGATTAATGGTAATTTAACTAAGAATGAAACGCTTGAAAGCCTTTATGGGAAGATTGTAAATGGTAACAGTACATTTGTAAGAGCAGATAATCCAGGGCTTAATCCCAGTGATGCCCATAGCAGTGAATGGAATAGGGCAATTAAAAGTGTAAGTGGTAAGGATATTCGTAATAGCTATGAATTAATGATTTATATGAATAAGATTGTTTTAGGAGATGCTGGTGTAGAGAAGGCAAGTGAGTTCCTAGATGCAGAAACGATTCTAAAGGAAATTAAGAAGCTTAGAATAGAAAAATGGACTTTTAAAGAGATGCCAAATTTTACATCTAATAGGTCTGTAAAGTTTTATTCTTACGATCTAATGCAAAAACTTGTTGGACTAATAGAACGTTTAATTAGTACTGAAAAAAATGATGCACTTCAAAGAATTGCACATATTAAACAGTTTGTTGAAACTAAAGATATTGAGCAGTCTTTCTATAAGATGCAACGTTATTTAAGGCAGGTACTAGCAGGTAAGGCACAGAGTGTATATACAGAAGATACTTTTAAGCTTGTATTAATGGAAGATAAGAAAATGGATCAAAAGGCACAAATAATTACAAGTACGATCAATGCTATTGAACAGTTTGAGGGGATAGGTGTCACAGCATTAGAGACAATTACAAGAACATCTACTGCTGCTTTAGAGGAATATGAAAAAATATTGGTTGAAATGGATAAGCTACTTGATCGAAATATCAGTAAATATCAGATGATGATCCAAGATAATAGTGTTGGTTTGAATGAGTATAATGAAAATAGAAGAGTACTAGAAGTTACTATTGAAAAAGTTTCAGAGCAGGTTATTCAGTTAGGGGGCGAGGTATAATGCTTTTTGACAAAATGGAACGAGCGGAAGAGATTATTAGTGAGGCGATGAAATGTGTTGACTTAGCTGGAGCTAATAATAAGATTGTATCCTTGATGAATGAGTTAGATGAGCTTTACGCTTTAGAAAATAGTGTGATCAACAAAGAAAAAAGCTTAAGAACAAAAAGATTAGATAGTGGTAATCAATTTAATCTTAAGGCTTATAGTGTGCTTATGAGTGATATTAAAGCAAAGATTAAGAATGAAGATGTACCACCTAAGAATGTTGTGTTTGAGATGAAAAAGGACTTGAAAGAAGCGTGTAAAAAGATTGATCTAGTATGGCAACAATATGTAAGCAATGTGGTTAAGGAACTCTATTCTTCATTAGAGGTCACTAGAAATATTTCAAGTGAGAAGCAGAAGATAGATTATATATTGAGAGAAATTAATGAACTGAAAGGAGCTACATTTGAGAGGGAGAAATCTTTTCAGAAGATTGATGGATTAGTAAGTCAGGGAAGTCAGGTAGTTGAAGGGTTGGGATTGACAAAAGAGGTAGAGAATTTCTTGAGAAAAACAATGACAGGACAAGCAACAATTGCTGATTTATCTGATGAAATTTTGGGATGGATTAAGAAAAACCAGTTTGAACAAGTGATTAAGATAGGATTTTTATAAGGTGTTAATTTATAAAAACTACATAGAGAATGGGTTAAATCCAATAAATTACATATAATTTATGTGATGCTCTCTGCACTAAATTATTTGAGGTCCCGAATTACTGGAGGATTATATGCATAGGATTTAATCTTTCCACCAAAATATAAATAATGCTAGACTCAGCCGTAGTATAAGTCTAGCATTATTTATATTAAGAGCTTTATAGTAAGATGTAGTGTAAAAGATATGAGTTAGCGATAACCTATTACAAAGGAGGTTATCCAAATGAATGATAATGAGTAGATACATGGAAAGAACATTTTATTAATTTTTTCTTTAATCTTGAGGAGGAATCTAGAATAATAAAAAATATCTAAAGGCCTTCCTACAAGATAGGAGATTAGTTATTTTCAACATTCTATGTAAAAGTTACATTAGGCCTTTTGTTACTACAAGAAGAGCATACCTATTTGTTGGCACCCCTAAAAGTGCAACTGAATTATATCTTATAGAAATTGAAAGAATCAATAGACTCAATATTTATGAGTATTTTGGGCATCTAGGGATAGTTATACCAAATAAAGATTTTAGAAATCATACTGAAAAACTAAATACCTACTTACCGTGGTAAAAGGAACTGACACAAGAATGGAGGTCACTCATACAACTAAAAAGTGCTTCAAATAGATACTATCTCATTTTATCAAAATAGGATTTTTTGTAGATGTCATCTTCTGAAGCACTTACCTTATTTATAGCATTATTTAAATAGAGTATTGTATTTAGTAGAAAAGCTATCAATATCAACATCGGAGCTAGATTCAAAATTTATAATATAGTCATATAATTCATTTCTCTTGAAACTATTAGATGTTAAGTTGGAAAAACTAGGATTTGAAGATATAATTTGGTTGAATAGAGTAAGATAATCTTTAATACATTCACCAATATGAGTGTCTAATTTAGAGTCGTCTACATGTAAATTAGTAAAGTCCGTAGCATCCTTACCATTCAATATATAAATCATATATGCAACAAAATGCCACTTGCCATAATTTAAAGCAGCTTGCTCTAAAGTTGGATGAGTAGTATTCTTTTTAGCGTAGTTAGAATAATATTTTTCTAATTTTATTGCTAGGTTAACAGGAGAATAATATTTTTTTAACAAGATAAAAGGATCAGTATTTTGCTCTGATATAATGTCTGGTTTAAAGATATTAGTATCACTAAATGAAGGAACATCATCTTCATAAGTAGGCTTTAATAGTGTTCTTGCACCTTGAGACATTGCCCTACCTGGTTGTTGAGCTAAATAGGCTTTTGTTACTCTAGCAAATTGTACTAAATTATATTCATTAACATTTAAGGATTCTTCACCACGTTTTATCAGTCTAAAAAAATCAAAATCATCTCTGTGAGATTGATTGAGTCTATTAATACAATAGACAAAAGGTATTGTAAAAGCAATATCCTCAACTTTAATAGGTTTTTGTCTATTTAAAGAAATACTAATTTTATCAATTTCAGCATCATCTGTTGAAGAATTTTCCTGATTAACTTTTATTATACGAAGCATTACCTCTGCCTTAGATTGAGCAGCAATAGTTGTAGTTGTATTTGGATTTGAGTAAAAGAAATCTGCAGCAGCAGAAATAGTTTGTGCACCATTTATTACATATAATACTTTTGTATTCCCGTAACGAAGATGAAGTGAATTACTTTTGTTTAGCTTAAAGTCTGAGTCTTTTAAGACCATAGTAATACCATTATTTAAATACCAAAATTCTTGAGGATTATTTTCAAGTGTTTTTTTAATTTCGTATTGAACTTGTAGTTCATCATCGAGCCCATATCTTACATTTTTATCAAATAATTCATTACCTAAGATATTGTAAATTTCTACAATATCAAATAAGTTTGCTGAGAATACATGTCCACTAAAAGAAGCAGATTCGGAAAGAGGAGAGTTAGTGATTTCTAAGGAACGAATACGACTTTTTATTCTTATTTCAAAATCATGTTGTTCCTGATTACTAATAAATATTGTTTTGTACTCAATATCTGACATTTTGAGGGGAGTGCTATTAAGAGTTGATTGCAATTGTAACAAAATCTTTTTTTTGAATCCATTAGTGTTAATCTTAGAATCAATAGTTAACTTAGTAGATAATTGATTAACTATAAATATAAAGTTAAAATTTTTGTAATTAGTATCTTGAGAAAATGATGTAGAATTTAATGCATCAACTAAGAAGTTTTCTAGGGTAATTACGTTATTATCTATGTTTGAGTCATAAATGAACATACAATACTCTTCGCTATAATCTAAATGTAAAGATTGAGTATCAATAAAGTTTTTTTGGGTATCTATTAATTGATGTACCTGTAACTGTAACTCGGTTTCTGTTTCATTACTTATATCAATATACTTATTTGATAGAATATCGTTAATTACCTCTGAGAATTTTGAATATAAATTTGTTAGTGGCATGTTACACTCGCTTTCTATAATATTTAAAGAGTAAATTCATCAAGAGAAATATATACATCTCTTTGAGCTAGATAAATATTTACATTGCTTAAAAAGTCTTCAATTAATTTATTGTATTTATCACATAAAGCAGAGCAATCTTCTGTATTTAATTCTTCTATACCTATTTTATAACTATGTAGTAACTCTTCTGCTTCTAGAATAAGATTAATAAGTTGCACGGTATTTACATCTAAATCCAATGAATTTTTGATTATTAGATTTTTAGCATAATCTAATTCTAACTTTAAATTATTGTAACTGTTCAGTCATAGGCTGAACAAATTTCTCTTTCGATGTGGATAAGATGTTTTTTCGTTTGTTTTATAAGCTATATTTCCACATTTAAATTTAGTTATCAACTGGTATTTTACCTCTTTGAAAAGGTATACTTTAAGTATATTATTTCGAAAGGTTGTGTGCAGCTTGAGTAATGAAATTACACCTAGTTTTATGCAAATATTATTGGATAAAATAGATCATTTAACAACATTATCTATTAATCAGACTCATATTATTTCTGAACAAACTGCCACAATCAACAAGCTTACTGAAACTATTCAAAAGCAGCAACAAGAGATTTATGAACTTAAAGAAAAACTGAATAAGAATAGTAAAAATAGCTCTAAACCACCTTCAAGTGATGGTTTAAATAAGCCACAGCCTAAAAGTCTTCGTAAATCATCCGACAAAAAACAGGGTGCTCAAAAGGGGCATAAAGGCTCGGGTTTTGTAATTACACAGGAACCTGATAAGGTAATCAATCATACACCTGATGTCTGTAAAAACTGTGCTTTTTGGGGTAAATGTTCTACGCAATGTACTGTTTCAGATAAAAGATATGAAGTGGATATTGTCATAGATACGAAAGTCATCTTGCACCAAGTACAGATATTCAAATGCCCTTGTCGTAATAATAAAGAGCTTAGAGGGAGTTTTCCAGAACATATCAAATCCACTATGCAATATGGGCAGAATTTACAAGCTTTAACTGTAGCACTTAATACGATTGGCATGGTAAGTATTAACCGAACACATGAAATTTTAAGTGACTTATTTTGCATACCTATCAGTACAGGAACCATTCATAAAATGGTGACGGAATGTGCCCAAAAGATAACACCTGTTGTTAAAATGATTAAAGAGAAGGTTATTGCATCAGCCCTTGTTCATTTTGATGAAACAGGAACACGTGTAGAAAATAAAACACGTTGGGTACATAATGCTTCAAACGCTAAATACACGTATCTTTCAGTAGAGGATAGACGGGGCTATGAAGGCATGGAATCGAGTGGAATCCTTCCACAATATCGAGGCATAGCCGTTCACGATTGTTGGGCCTCCTATTGGAAATATAACTTAGTCACGCATGCAGTATGTTGTGCGCACCTTTTAAGAGAACTTACAGGTGTTATAGAAAATCATCCTGTTCAATTATGGGCGCAAGAGATGATTGATCTACTGCTGGAGATGAAAGAACAAAGAGATAAAGCTGTATTTATGAGGAAAGAGGGATTAAGCTATTATTATACACATGGCTTTCATAAAAAATATCAAATCATTATTGAGAAAGCTAGAATACTGAATCCTATTCCAGAAAAGGAACTAGGTAAAAGAGGCAGACAAGGAAAAGGAAAAATCCGTGCACTTATTGAAAGACTCTTTGACTACGAGGCATCAGTCTGTCTATTTACAAAAAATTTCTCAGTACCTTTTGATAACAATCAAGCTGAAAGAGATGTTAGGATGATAAAAGTCAAAACCAAAGTTGCTGGTTGTTTTAGAACACAAGAAGGCGCTCAAAACTTTATGACTATTATGTCCTATGTTGGCACAGCTAAAAAACATAATATCAGTCCAATGAAAGCTTTAAGAAAAGCACTTGTTAATGAAGGTGATTTTATATTCGCTTAGCTTGCCGACTGAACAGTTACAAATTATTTAGAATTAAATTTAATTCATTCTCTAAATTAAATTCAGAGTTATCTATATTATAGCTTTTATTGGAGATGTCTGTTACTAAATTAGTAGGTTCAGGATAAATAAAACCAGTATGTAAGCCAAATAGGGTTTTTAATTCTCTTCTAAGTAGTTTTTTGCTGGTAGAAGGAATTAGGATTTTCCTATACCTTGCATTTGAAATAGGGCATACATCATCTCCTTGAAAAAGAATTAGTGCACCTTGTTGAGCAACTATTCTGTTATTTAGTTTGATATGATCTATTAGTTTATGATTTTTTTGGAAAATAGTATGGGCTATAAGCCAACTATCTTTACGATTAATAATGGAGTTATAGTTAGTATTTATATTTTTACCTGAGGGACAAAATAGTTTATCAAATGAGTAAATATATACCATACCATCTTTACCATCTTCATCATCCTCTGACTTATTAGGTGAAGGAGTTGTAGCAAAGTATAATGCGATTAGACTATTATAGGTTACATCTAATAGCCTACTTGGAAATCCTCCGTGTTGTGCATCAATAGCTTTTTCTAAATAACTTGTACCATCAGTGAGCTTATTTGCTGTCATTTCATCAAAAAGATTTTTTTCAAAAAAGGGATTCTTTTTTAAGATATCTTTTCTAAATATATTAGGTTGACAAGGAGTAGGAAAAATATTAACTTCTCCTCTGTATACAATAGTAGTATTCTCGCCATAAGTACTGATGATAGTAGAGACCTCCAGTATATAGTCTGAGACATTAGTAATAGACATAATAAATCTCCATTCGTAAAATAAATTATATAGTTTAATTATATAATTTATTAATCTTATTTTAAATAGAAAAAAATAAAAATTAATAATATTTTGAAAAATTTAAATATTAAATAAAAGGTATGTAATAAAAATTACACACCTAAATTACAAAAGGTTAGAGAATATGCTATTAAACAACTATAGGTAAAATAAATGAAGATAATCTTGTAGCAGGTGTATAAGTAGGTTTGCTTGGTTAGTGAGAGAAACTGTAAATGAAATTCGCAAGACTTGGGTTGTATAGGTATCATATCCCATAGCTTTTAACACATGAGAGGGTTCATTAATTGCACAGGCTGATCCTGTAGATAATGAAACTTTATCACAATAATTTGATAAGAACATCTCATTATTAATCCCTTCAACAGCAAAGGAAAGTATTCCGGGAACTTTATGCTTCAAATCACCAAAGAACTTCACTTGTTCAGGAAAAGCACCATTTAATGCATCAATAAATTCAAGTTCTAGTGCTTTTAAAGCACTAGGCGTAGAGAAAATATGATCCTTAGCAAGCTCACAGGCTTTAGCAAGTCCGGCAATATTATGCATAGACTGTGTACCAGAGCGTAATTTGAACTCTTGGTCACCACCATGAAGTAATGGTGTTAATTTATGACGTACACCATAATCATTATTTCCTACATATAACGCCCCTACACCTTTAGGTCCGTGGATTTTATGACTTGAAAAAGTAAGAAAATCTACATTTTTATAATCAGTACTTAAATTAATATCCACTTTCCCCACAGCTTGTGTAGCATCTGTGTGGAATAAAACGTTATTTTCTTTGCAAATTGTGGATAGAACTTCAATATTATTTAAACTACCCACCTCATTATTGGCAAAAAAGATGCTAACTAAGTTAGTATCTTTTTTTATGGAAGCTACTAAGTCATCAGGATTAATCGTACACTTTTCTGAGACGGGTAAATAAGTAACCTCAGCACCTAAGGATTCTAGAAATTTCATAGTTTCTAATACAGATTTATGTTCTGCATTAGTAGTAATAAAATGTCTTTTTTCTGGATAAGCATAGAAGCAGCCCATGATCACATGGTTATTGCCTTCTGTTGCACCTGCATTAAAGATAATATTAGAGGGATCACAGCTAAATAGATTAGCTGTGGTTTCTCTATATTTTTTTAAGCGCGTTTGGGCAGATAGTGCTTCTGGATAAAATTTTGAAGAAGGATTGCCATAGTGTTGTAATTCTTCTACCATTGCATCAATAACTTCTGGAGCAACAGGTGTTGTTGATGCGTTATCAAGATAAATCATTAGATATGCCCCCCATCTTGCGTCCTGGCTAAATTAATAAGAAATTTATCTTTATTACCTGTTAGATCATAATTATTTTTGAGTAATTCTACCCCTCGTTCAATATGTGCCTTGATATAAGTTGGAAAGTATTCTTCATCTGTTAATGGCTTTTTAGCATTTTGGATGATAATAGCTTTAAAGATACTATCATACCGACCTGTTAAAATCTGACGATTAAATTCTTGCCCAGTACTATCTTTCACTTTATCTAGATCTACAGGAGTATCTTGTAGAACAGATAGGCTTATAGCATAACGACATAAGATATTGGGTGTGATATTCGTTTTACTGTGTAACTCAGTGAGGGTGCGTTGACACTTAGCTGAGGTTTTTAATCTAAAGATCATAGTTAATACTCCTTAATTTAATGGCATTCTGATATGAGAAACATTTCTGTTGACTGAATCATAATCAATCTTATAGTAGCTACTAAGCATTGGTTTCAGTAACTCAAAATATTGTTCATCAATTTCTGTGTCAGTTGCTAAGATAATCACTTGTTCGCCACATTCCTTAATGAAAGAATTTACAATATGGGTTTTATGCATATGGTCAAGACGTCCTAGTAATGTATCAAATACTAATGGCACTTTATATTTAGACATTGAGATAATGCCAAATAGAATAGATAAAATATAGATCTGTTTTTCGCCAGCAGATAGATTTTCTTTAGGAAGCTTGCCCCCTAAAGGATTAAATAACATAATCTCTCCAGTTTCTTCATCTACTCTAATTTCTTTAATAAAGTCATCTTTTCTAATAAGGGAATCAAACATTGTAGCAACTCTATTCTCAAATTCTTTTTGCTTATATATTTTAGTTTTTGTGCAATAAGCATTGAGTACCTGTTCTACTTTATCAATGACACTACCTAGGTTTTCTTCTTTGCGAATGGTTTTAAGTTCTTGAGCTAATTTACGTAATTCCTCTTCTAGTTCATGCTTTCTTTTTTGAAGAGTAATAACATGTTCTTGCATAGTTTGTAGGTCTTGTTTAGCCATACCGATTTGATCACTAACAATAGAAATAGATTTCATGTATTCTTTTAACTCTTCGTTAGCAGATTCTTCAAGTGCTTTAGTTGCATTTCTGATAGAGGTATTAATATATTCGATTTGATCTGCACAGTTTTCGAAGTCTTTAAATGACCAATCTTTAATCAGTGACCATACCTGCTCAAGTTCAAATTCTTCTTTGTTAGTAAAGTCGTAAATCATTTCAGAAGTTGAGTTGGTATCAACAAATGTATTGATTTTAGAAATAAACAAATCAACTTGATCATGAGATAACTCTTGATTAAGGTAATTTATTAGTGATTTAGAATTTAAACATTCACTTAAAATTGAAAGATTTTTAGAAGAGTTTTCTTGCTTAACAACTTCTAAGATTTCTTTTATTTGTGGATTTAACATAATGAATGGAAGATATTCTAAAAGTTCTTTGTAGCGTACTTCATACTCAGATTTTTGGCGTTCAAAATCAGAAATTTGTTGTTTTAAATGTTGTTGCTCATGAGAGTTAAGTCCACCTAATGCTTCAAATTCTTCCTTAATTACATGAAAGTTATTGTTTAGAATATCTAGTTCTGTGGTTTTGTTTTTAATGTACTCAGCATAAGATGCAAGTTCTGAATTTACCTGTTCAAGTGCATCTTCAGCCTTGTTTTGTGCTAATTCATGTTCATTAAGTTCTTTGGTCACACTAATTTGAGAACGATATTGTTTAAGGTCCTTCTTTAAATTTAAAAAGAGATTGAGATTATAAACATGGTTAAGCATATCTGTTAAATCTTCCTTGAGCATAAACATATCATTAATCTTTTCACCGTCAAAAAAGAAGAGTTCAAGAAGTGTTTTAGGCACATTTCGATGAATATAGTCTAAGAGAATAGGAAAATCATCATTAGAAACTAATTGTTTATTCATATATAAAGAAGTAGTTTCTTTAAGTGTTTTCCCAGAAAGCTTCCATGCACGAGTAATTTTAAATTCTTTTAGTTCTCCTTCGTGGAACATATTAAAGTCAATGCCTATCTCAAAGTCAGTAGCTTCATCATGTAAAGCAAAGGCATTAAGATTTGCTTTAATATAAGAGAGATATTGATTATTTTCTGTGGTAGTAGAACCGAACATCTTAGGACCATAAATAGAAAACTTTACGATATTGAGAAGGGTTGTCTTACCAGAACCATTTCGTCCACTTACTAAGATGACGTTCTTATCATCAGTTACGCTAAAGTCGTATTCATATTTACCATTGTAGATTCCAAAGTTATTAATATATATTTTATTCAGTCTCATCTTGATTTTCGTCTCCCATTAGTTCTTGTAAGATTTCTTCGTGAACCCAGTCTTGACGAAGAATAGAATCGATATCTTTCATAAGCCCTTTACGTAGTTTAATGTCTAAGAATTTATCTTCTACTTGTAAGAGCTTTTTGATGACATTAGAAGGTAGATCGTGTTCCTCACAAAGAGATTCCAGTAGATGGAGTTCATCACTGCGAATTAGAGGTTCTTGTAAGTTTGGAACAGGTAGATCTTGGCCAGTTACTTCTTTATAGATTCGAGGGAGAGAATCTTCCCAATCTCCATCTTTTACCCAGTGCTCACGAATAAGACGAAGTTCAGCAGGTTGAATAAGATGTACATATTCCTGTTTAGGTAAATCAAAAACAGAAGCAGGGCGATCCACAAGCATTTTATTATAGTCGATTTCTGTTTGTAAGAGTTCTCTAAGCATTTCTTGGCGTCCCCAAAGATTAAAAGGACCTAATCCTTGTTTTTTTTTATTATCAGAGGTATTTAAGAAGTACATAGACCCATTCATACGCCAACGTTGACGATACTTTTCATTTTCACGGATGCTATATAGCCAGTTGCGATATTTGAGAAGTGGTTGGAGTTCTTCGTAACCATTTTGAATAAACCCTGTAAGAGATTTATCTTGAGTAACCACTGTGCAAATCCAACATCCAAAACGAGATTGACCACAACTAGGCGCATCCACATCACGTTGGATAGGGCATTCAGATTCATCACTAGCATCTCTATATAGGCTTAAAAGTGCCTTGTTATCACCATTCCAAGGATTTGAAATTTGTGGGTGGTTAAGATAAGTCCAGATGTCAGATAAAGAAAAGTCTTCAATAGGTGCATAAACATAGGCTTTAGGATTGCTAGTATGCATTTTGAGTATCTTACCTTCAATGGTTTTAGCATCAATACTTTGTTGTCTAGATTGACTTTCTGCACGACGCACACCAAGAACAACAACAACTTCATCATGTTTAGTGGTTTGTTCATCAATAAAGGCATCAATAGGATTGATTTTAAGACGAGCAGTACACCATCTAAATTTTTGACGTGGACTAGGATAACCCTTACCAATTAATAAAGTCCAGAAGGTATCAACTTCCTTTGGCGTAACTAAGTGACTTGAAATGATATCTTCTAGTTCATCATGTTTAGCTGCTTTATTAATACTATTAAGATTATTAAGAAGGTAGTTAAGGATTAAAGGATTTTCAACCATTGTATCTGATGAAACAACATAGATTTTCTTTATACGTTGCTCTTTAGGAAGTTCCTTAATGGCGTTATAGACAAGTTGTAAGGTGGCTGTTGAGTCTTTACCACCACTATATCCTAGAATCCATGGACGCTGATCGTTTAGATAAACTTTTTGAATTTCTTCCTTTTTATTTTGCAATACCGCTTTAATACCAAATTGTTTAATTAGGCCATCATTCATTATTTTCCTCCAAGTATGTTTGTTCAATTGCTTGTTCTTGTTTAGTTAGGCCTAGACCTAATAGTGTTTTAATCCTAATGCAAGTCAGGTTAATGCACTTTGTATTTCTTAAAATGCGACCACCTTGTCCAATTACACGGCCATGCCATTCTGTTAAGTTGTTTCGTTTCCAATCAATAGTATTTAAATCCTTAAATACACAAGAAAAATCTTTTAGGTTATTTTGAAGAAGATAATTACCAATACTCCCAAAAGCTTCTAGCACTGTTCCATAAGAGATAATATATTCTTCACGCATGGTATATGGAGTTAAGGACTTATTAAATACTAGTTGCCATTCCTCAATATGATCGGTTAGATAGTTCCAATAATCAGTAATAAAACTATCTATAGAGGTTTTTAAATGAGGATCTTCATAGGATGAATTGGCAATAATACGTTGATTTGCTTTATAGAAATTACTGATAGTAAATAATTTATTTGAAAACTTAGGTAAAGTAGATTTCTCTAGGTCTGTAAATTCATAGAGATGAGGATTATTAAATATAATTTCTTTAGTAAGTGTTGAAATAGGATCTCTATGATCAAAGGTAATGCTAATAGACTTTGATACATTAATAGCATGTTTATTTAAATCTGAAAAAATTTGTTGGCTTCGTTTTAAGCCCTCATCAATAAAAAGAACAATAGAGATAGTCTCGTTTTCCAAAGAACTATCTGCTTTTAGTGCCTGGTCAAGGGCGTGTTTACGATGTTGTCCGTCGTTGATGAGCAGGCGACTGTCCATATCGATTTTAAGTGTTCCAATAGAATGAAATAGTTCTCCATTAAAAGGAATAAATTCATATTGACCATCCATAGAAGCTGTTAAGGACGAAAAGACATAATCATTTCTATTTTGAAGGATATAATCCGAAATTTCAGGTATACGTTGCTTGTTAAGCGTACGTTGTGAGCGAGCTTCAGGGGAGAGGTCTTCATCATTAAAGATAAATAATTTAGGTAAAACCTTAAGTGGACACATAATGACAAAATAGTCTCTACCTGCTTGATTCCCCTTTACTGCGGGAAAAGAATAACAAAATGTTAACGACATAATTCACCTCTTTTACGTACGTAAGATATAAATATTATATGTGTATATTTGAGGTTTTGCAAGTTGAGATCAGATTAAAGAAAAAAATGTAGATTATAACATATTGTTATATAATATTATTAATAAGGAGGGGATGTAGAGTGAGGGAAGATAAAAATATTGAAAGTGACTTAACCAAGATTATATTTAATAAAAGGACGCAATCATTATATCCACACATAATAATTGACATTATTTTTAATGAGATACAAATAAATGATGAGGGGATAAGAATAAATAGGAACGATTTATTTCTTAGGTTCTATCTAACAGCTAAAAAATGGGTGAAGACTTATAAGTTAAATCTTGCTGAGAATTCTATGGTGAATCAGATTATAGAAAAAGAGAGGACACAGAATGATAGTATTGAAAAGATAAACCATTCACGAATAGGGGACAGGGTTATTAAGAATGTAGTAAGTGGAAAAAATGTATTTGAATATGATGCGGATATAGAACAAGTAATTGTGGATCAAGAAGTAGTAAAAGTGTTAAAAAAGGACTTGGATTATTGGAGACAAGAAAATTTAGAGGCTGCAAAGCAATTATGCATTAAGTATAATGAGGATAGAGAAAAGGAAATTAATGAGCTCTTTAAAGATATGTAAAGGATAGAAGTACTCAATTATTAGTAAGTAGGGATAAAAGAAATGATAAATGATTTTTATAATAGTAATGCTATAGAGTTTTTTACAAGTACAGTTAAAGCAGATATGAGTAAAAACTATATGCCATTTTTAAGATTACTACCTAAAGGAGCCACTATACTAGATGCAGGATGTGGCTCAGGAAGAGATAGCTTAGCCTTTAAAGAAATGGGATATCAAGTAACAGCAATAGACGCTAGTGAAGAATTGTGTAAGTTAGCAGCAGAGCACATAGGACAAGAAGTAAGGAATATAAGATTTGAGGAGCTGGACTATGAAAATGCATTTGACGGTATATGGGCATGTGCCTCTTTACTTCATGTATCTAGTATGGCACTACCCCAAGTTATTCAGAAATTAGCTAAATCGTTAAAGAATGATGGTGTATTATATGCTTCCTTTAAATATGGGGAATTTGAAGGTGAGAGAAACAACAGATATTTTCATGATTTAACAGAAGAAAAAGCTAGGAACTTATTCACGGTAGAGGGATTAAAAGTAGATAAGATGTGGATAACGAGGGATGTTAGAGAAGGACGTGGGGATGAAAAATGGTTGAACTTAATTATAAGTAAAAGTGGATAAATTTGATAGTGCTATAGCATTTGATTAAGGGAATATAATTCTACCTAGTTACCCATTATTGGCTATTTCTAAAGCTAGCAAACGCTAATTTTAGAAATAGCCTTTTTCTATAGAAGCTGCTACAATAAATATAAAAAAGACAAGGTGACGGGAGAGACAGCTAATGAAAAAATTTGAAGTAGTTGCAGGCATTATTATGTACGAAGATAAAATCTTATGTATGCAGCGTAATAAGGGAAAATATGAATATATGTCTTATAAATATGAGTTTCCAGGTGGGAAGATAGAGCCTGGCGAAACGAGAGCTCAGGCACTTCAAAGAGAGTTAGTAGAGGAAATGGCTTTAGAGGTAGAGATAGGGGATGAAGATTACTACATGAGCGTAGAACATGAGTATCCCGATTTTACCATTACTATGCATAGTTTTATTTGTCGTGTAGCAAGTCAGGAATTTGTAAGGAAAGAGCATGTGGATCATAAGTGGCTTACGAGAGAAGAACTGATGACTTTAGATTGGGCACCAGCAGATATACCTATTGCAAAGCGTTTACAGGGGGCTTGTGAATGAATTTCATAGAGGAATTAAAGAAGGGGTTACACACAGGCTTTATTAATTTCCAAAGAACTTCACTAGAAGAATATCAACCCAGTTTACTAATTAATGATAGACAGGAAGAAAAGAGAGTATTGACGACTCTTATTAAAGAGCTTAATGAGTGTGACGCCTTTTATTTCTCTGTGGCATTTATCACGAATAGTGGCATTGCCTCTATAATTAATGTTTTAAAAGAATTAGAAGAGAAAGGTGTAAAGGGGAAGATTATTGCTTCTCAGTATCAGAACTTTACACAGCCTCAGGCACTTAGACGTTTGAAGTCTTTTTCTAATATAGAGCTTAAAATAGTGACAGAAGATAATTTTCATGCGAAAAGTTATATTTTTAGAAAGGGAACCAGATTTACTTTAATTATTGGAAGTAGTAATCTGACTCAAAATGCCTTGAGCTATAACAAGGAATGGAATCTAAAGGTATCCTCAGCAGAAGACGGGGACCTTTTGAAATATACCATGAAGGAGTTTTGGCGTACCTTTGACGGGGCGATAGAGGTGACTGAGGCGTGGCTTGCAGAGTATGAAATCATTTATAAGGATCAATGTAAAGCCAATAGACAAGTTGTCTATGATGTGCAGACTACCAAACCTATTTTACCAAATAAGATGCAGTTAGAAGCTCTTGAGTCCCTGGAGAAGCTAAGGAACGAAGGGAAGGATAAGGCGCTTTTAATATCCGCTACAGGGACAGGGAAAACTTATTTTTCTGCCTTTGATGCTAAAAGGGTTAATCCTAAAAAGCTTTTATTTGTGGTGCATAGAGAAAATATCACAAGGGCTTCTCTAAGAAGTTATAAAAGAATATTTGGTAGAGATGTCACCATGGGGATATTGAGTGGGAGTAGTAAGGATTATGAGGCAAGATTTTTATTTTCAACCATTCAAACCTTATCAAAAGATTATGTATTAGAGAAGTTTAGTCCGGAGCATTTTGATTATATCGTTATTGATGAGGTCCATCGCTCAGGTTCTAGTAGTTATGAAAAGATCTTAAAGTACTTTAAGCCAAAGTTTTTACTCGGTATGTCAGCTACGCCAGAACGTACAGATGGCTATGATATTTATAAGACCTTTGATTATAATATTGCCTATGAAATTAGATTAAATAAAGCTTTGGAAGAACAAATGTTATGTCCTTTTCATTATTACGGGGTGAGTGAACTTGAAATTGATGGGCAAGTCATAGATGAAAAAACATCTTTTAATCATCTAGTCTCTGATGAGCGGGTAGAACGTATTTTGGATAAAGCAAACTTCTATGGCTGTGATGAGGGTAGGGTAAAGGGCCTCGTTTTTTGCAGTAGTGTAAATGAAGCAAAGGAACTTTCAGCCCAGTTTAATCGAAGGGGTTATCAAACCATTGCTTTAGATGGAAGTAGTAGTGAAAATGAGAGAGAAGAAGCCATTGAAAGGCTTGAAAAGGACGAGCCTGAAGGGGATTACCTGGATTATATTTTTACAGTCGATATTTTCAACGAAGGGGTAGATATTCCTTCTATTAATCAGATTATTATGCTGCGTCCCACTCAATCTTCTATTGTCTTTGTCCAGCAGTTAGGACGAGGACTTAGAAAAAGTGAAGGGAAAGAGTATGTAGTAGTCATTGACTTTATAGGAAACTATATGAGTAACTTTTTAGTACCTATTGCCTTATATGGGGATCGTTCTTTTAACAAAGACCAGCTTAGAAAGCTTATGAGTAATGGGAGCTGCAGTATACCAGGTGTTTCGACAGTGAATTTTGACCGTATTACGAAAGAACGTATTTATGAAGCCATTAATACTTCTAATATGGCGACTAAGAAAGCCTTGGTTGAAGAGTATCAACTACTGAAATTCAAATTAGGTAGAATGCCAATGATGATGGATTTTGTTAGCCATGGAAGTCGTGATCCCTTTGGTTTTGTAGCGTACTCAGGGTCTTATTATCAATTTGTTGCGAGTGTTGAAACCTTAGGGGTAAGTTTATCCAAAGAGGAGAAGGTACACTTAGAGTTCTATTCCAAGGAGTTAGGAAATGGCAAACGTATTGAGGAGCTCCTATTACTAGATGGACTTATTAGAGAAGGTGAGTTAACAAGGCAGGAGTTTAAAGAGTTGATTAATGAGACTTATGGCTATGACATTTTAGAAGAAACTTTAGACTCTAGTGTACGTTATTTAAATGGGGACTTTTTCAAAAAACAAGACCAAGAAAAGTATGGAAAACCCCACAGTGTTGTAGTCGAAAATGAAACACTTAAAATGGCTGAGGGCTTAAAAAATGATCTTAAAAACCATGGATTTAAAACCTATCTTTTAGATCTTATTGCTTATGGGATAGATGGATTTAACAAAGCCTATAGCCTAGAAACCTATGACAAAGGTTTTATAAGATATCAAAAGTACTCTAGGAAGGATGTTTGCCGCATTCTTAATTGGGAAAGTGATGAGTCTTCCACGATGTATGGTTACCGCATCAAGTATAATACCTGCCCTATTTTTGTAACCTATCATAAGCAGGAAGATATTAGTGAAAGCACCAAATACGAGGATTGTTTCCTTAATAAAAAGCAGTTTAACTGGATGACACGAAGCGGCGTAACGACTGAGTCTAAGGAAACCATTGCTATTAGAGATCATAAACAAACAGGGCTTCGTATCCCTTTATTTGTTAAAAAGAGTGATGGGGAAGGTTCGGATTTCTACTATATGGGAGATGTAGAACCTATGGCAATTGCCCAGACGACGATTAAAAATGATAAGGGTGAAGATAAACCTATTGTGAATATCCTTTTTGATATGAAACATAGTGTACCAGATAATCTGTATGACTATTTAATACAATAGATGAATGGAACTATAATAATCCACTTTATTGAATTGATATGAATAAAAAAATATTAAATATATAAACAATGTATTGTAAATGTGAATACAATGTATTATTATTAACTATAATAAAGTAGGAGGTGATTTTATGGCACAGACAACTTTAAGTGTACGTATGGATGAAAATGTAAAGAAACAATTTGATACATTTTGTAATGCTGTAGGGATGAATACATCTGTTGCAATTAACTTATTTGTCAAAACTGTTATTAGAGAAAATAGAATACCATTTGAAATAGGGTTAGGAAATGATCCTTTTTATTCAGAAGCTAACCAGAGTCGCCTTATAGAAGCTGCCAAACGTATAGAAGCAGGAAGTGGTATAGAGCATGACTTAATTGAGGTAGATGATGATTAAGGTATGGGACGAAGAAGCTTGGGAAGATTACTTATACTGGCAAACACAAGATAAGAAGACATTAAAAAGAATTAACCAGCTTATAAAGGATATTGATCGTAATGGGTATGAAGGCATAGGGAAACCGGAGCCATTACGAGGGAATCTTAGTGGTTACTGGAGTAGGTGAATAGATGAATGTAATCGTATAGTTTATAAAATATCTGATAGCAAGCTTATTATTATACAATGTGGATCACACTATAGAGATAAATGATTTTGTGAAAAACAAACGGTGCTAATGATGTAATGATACATGGTCAGCACTTTTATTTTGCAAAAATTTAAAAATAATACTAGGGAGTCATCTTTTTCATCACATATATAGAAGTGAAAGCATAACAAAAGGAGGTGAAAAAGATGGCAATTACAGCAGATGTTAAAAACGTCAAAGTATCACTTAAGCTTGCAAAGGGGAGTCAAACCATATCTGATTGTAGCAAAACAGCTTCATTTGAAGGACTCTATGGAGTAGCTATAGCTGTGGCTGGGTTACTTAATGAAGAGCTTGAAGCAGTGACAAAGGTAGAAGAAACTTCTCTTATTGAAGAGTAAGCATCTACCTATCTTTAAGGAAAGGAGGAAACATTTATGGCAGAAATCACAAAGAAAAACCTTGTACTTACTTTTGCGACAAGTGCTGGTAAGGAAGTCAAACTTACGCTCACTAAACCAAAAGAAGGTCTTACAGGCAGTGAAATCAATACAGCAATGACAGACATCATCGCTGCTAATGCTTTAGGGGAAGATGGTTTAGTAACTAAAAAAGTAGATGCTAAATACGTTGTTCAACAAACTGAGGCAATCTCACTTGCATAATAAGGTTTATAGAGGCACCTTTTAATATAGCTTAGGCTAGTATTAGAAGGTGTTTCTTTTTAAGTAGATGATTATTTTGTTTTCATTTGCGAGTTTTTTATGCTACAAATTAATACATAATCCCTCATATATGAAAACAAGTGACAATTTACTACAATGTGTTATAATATAAAAAAGTCGAAATTTTATATAATATAATAAAAAAATAGGAAAATTAAAAACATTATATGGAGGGTGTTATGAAAAGTCTAAAATGGCGAATGGTAGGAATAAACTGTATGATAATTTTGTTCTGTTTGCTTTTTGTAGTAATCATTTGTTTTTCCTTATTTTTTAAAGAGTTGAATACCGCTTCTTATGATAAATATAACATGCAAGCTCAAAAATGCTCTGAGGAAATTACAAGTTGGCTTATAGGTCAAACAGAAATGGTTGCGAACCAGACCAATAGTATAAAAGTCATAGGTGAGTATAATCAAAAAGAGCTGAGTGAGTACTTAGCCCCTTTTGTAGATACTTATAATAAAAATGGCTATATCTACGATATCTACTTTACCTCAACAGATAATGTTATGGCCTGTGGTTCGGGTTTTGTGCCAGATGGTTCTATAGATTATAGAGAGAGAGAATGGTATCAAGAAGCGTTAAAAACGGAGGGGCAATATATCTCCTCGTCTTATTTAGATTCTGACACAGGAAAGTATATTATCACTATTTCTCAAAAGGTAGAGACAAATGAAGGGCTTAAAGGTGTTTTAGCAGCAGATATTTTCGTGGATACAATGGTGGATATTATAAATAAACAGTCCTTGCCTAAAGATAGTTATATCTTTTTATTAGATGACAAGGAAGGTATTGTAACACATCCTTATGAAGCTTATGGCTATGTTGAAGATAAACCCATGCAGCTATCTGAGCTTCCCAATACACCTTATAACGTACTCTTGTCCCAAGAGTCTAGTTTACCTATCGTACTTAAAGACTATGACACTATGCAACGTAGTTTTTTTGTTAATACTATTGATTTATGTGGATGGAAAGTCATAGTAGGCATTAGTACCAATGTTATAAGAGGAGGCCAGTATCAATTATTAGTGGTTAGTATAAGCTCACTGATTTTATCGCTTCTAATAGGAATGGGTATGAGCATTTTAACAGCCAATAAGATAGTAAAGCCTATTAAAACATTGACTTATAAGATTGAAAAAGGGGATTTAACAACAGATGTCGTTGTACAGTCAAAAGATGAGGTTGGACATTTGGCAATGGGATTTAATAGGATGTTAGATAATTTAAGAGTATTATTACATATTAGTAATTCAGCAGCTAAAGATATATCTATTTACTCAGACAAATTAAATTCACTGGCAGGTGAAATCATAAATGGGGCAGTAGCTGTAGATGGTGGCATGATGCATATTAATGAGATTATGAATAGACAATCACAGGATATGGAAAAGAACCAAACGGAAATGAGTCTGTTTAATTCCGCCATTAATGAGGTGAACACAAGCTTCACGCAGATGCAAGACTCTATTAGTCAATCCGTTAATCAAGTAAAAAGTTCCTATTTACTAGCAGAAAAAGTGGAAACAACCCTAACTAAAACAGCTGAAAGTATGACAGGTATATATGAAGAAACAAAGGATTTAGAGAATATTTCAGATAGTATTGATAAGATTACAGTAACCATTAATAGTATATCTCATCAAACCAATTTGCTAGCCCTAAATGCATCGATTGAAGCTGCACGGGCAGGCGAGGCAGGAAAAAGTTTTGCTATAGTTGCAGACGAAATTCGGACACTTTCTGAACAGACAGCTGATGCTACAAAAGAAATTTCAGGATTAGTCAGTCACATCAATAACATTATTAAGAACACGGTGGAGACAATTAATATTTCAAATACTCTCTACAATGAATCTCAAGAGAACTCCAAGCAAATGATTACAGCTTTTAGAGGAATCCATGACCAAATCGGAGAGATTGGAAAAAATAATCTTAGCATTGCTGATAAATTAAATAATTTTGTCAAATCCAATGAAAAGATTGGGGAGATGTTCCGTATCATTCATGGTAATATTAATAAATGTACCCAGTATACACAATCAGCTACTAAGGTAGCTAAGGAGCAAAATAGTTCTGTAGATGAGTTAGCGCAAAGTGCTAAAGAGCTTGTAAAAATGTCTGACTCCTTAAAAGAAAGTACTAGTAAGTTTTCGTGTTAATCATAGACCTTCTTAAAATAAAGCATAAAAAGAAATAGTAACATTGACTGAACCTTCGAGCGAATCTTATCAAATGAATGTTTCTGGATTTGGGGAAGTAAAATGTAATAAGTATGGGGTTCAATTACTTGAGATTTTAAATGGTAATGATATGAATAGGATTGATCAAAGGAGCTAATAAGTAGAATACTGGGTTATCAAGTTATGGGAGATTTAGAGCTCAAGTTAGCAGCCTATGCGACTATCTTATAATAATTATGTACTTTTTAACTTTTTTTTGTATAACTTTTTGAGAAAAAATCTCTATAAGATGTAGAAAAAGTGGGATGATGGGTTATAATAAAATTATAAGTTGAGAGGAGATGAGAAAAGTGCTCATTCAGTTTAATTTTAGTAACTATAAATCTTTCAAGGATGAAGTATCATTAGATATGTCTGCAACTAAGATTACAGAACATTCATCACATATTATAGAGATAGGAAAAGAGAAATTATTAAAGGTGGCAGCGATATATGGGAGTAATGCAGCAGGAAAGTCAAATATTTATGATGCTTTTAAATATATGACCTATTATGTGCTTAGATCTTTCTTGTTCGGTGGGGAAAGCGATATGAATAAATCTGGAGAACAAGAATATATAAAGGTTGCACCATTTATATTTGATAGGACAAGTAAGGCTTCTCCTACTACATTTGAAGTATTTTTTATAGATAATGAGGATCCAACAGGCAAGTCCTATCAATATGGCTTTTCTATTAATTCAGAAGAGGTATTAGAGGAGTGGCTTTTTTATAAGGCGAAAACAGGACGAGAATATAGGGCAGTTTTCTATCGTAAAAAAGGAGAGCCAACAGACTATTCAGGGATAAAAAAGGGCTCAGATAATATTGAGATTTCTCTAGAAAAGGAAACACTTATTGTATCCTTAGGTGCAAAGCTTAAGATTAAAGAGTTAAAATTAGTAAGAGATTGGTTCTTAAAAAATGAGATTGTAGATTTTGGTGATCCTATTGAGAATCTAATGCGTTCAAGTACAGTGCCAAGATATTTTGTAGAAGATGCAAGTGTACAAGAAAGTGTAGTGCGATATTTTAATTCCTTTGATGAATCTATTAGACAGTTTAATGTAGAAGTTGAGGGGAGTAGTTCTGAGAAAGAAGACGTTAATTTAAAAATAGAATCCTTACACAAAATGAATGATTCTGATGAACTCGTAGGGTTAACTTTTGCAGATGAGTCTAGTGGGACGCTTAAAATGTTTTCCTTATATCCACCTATTCAGAGTGCTCTAGAGAATGGAAGTACGTTATTTATAGATGAATTAAATGCTAGATTGCATCCATTACTAGTACGAAATATTATCTTGACTTTTATTAACCCAGATATTAATAAGAAAAATGCACAGCTTATTTTTACAACTCATGATATATGGCAGTTAACGAATGACTTGCTAAGAAGAGATGAGATATGGTTTGCTGATAAGGATGAACAAGGGATTTCACAGCTTTATTCTTTAGCTGAATTTATTGATGAAGATGGTATGAAAGTGCGCAAAGATGAAGCTTATGCAAAGAATTATTTACTTGGTAAATATGGGGCTATTCCAAAGCTTAAACCACTCAATATGTTTAAGGAGGATTAGCGCATGGGAAAAAATGATAGAAGAGGGGCAAGGAAAGATAGAAATAGACGCTTTGGTACTAGAGTGCCTGATTTAGGCTATTACCTCATTGTTACAGATACCAAGGAAACAGAAAAAAATTACTTTGAAGGGCTTAAGGAGAATATTCCCGCTGAACTTAGAGATCGCTTAGTAATTAAGGTGCAGCGAGCAGATGTCATAGATTTAGTAAAGACAGCTAAGGAATTTGGAGACCAAGACCCACAGTATAGGATTCCTTGTATTGTATTTGATAGGGATCAAGTAAAGCATTTTGATCAGATTATACAAAGTGCAGATAAAGAAGGGGTTAAAGTGGGTTGGTCTAATCCATGTATTGAAATATGGTTTTTTGCATATTTTGGAGAGATTCCAATGATAAAAGATTCAGTAACTTGTTGTACTAAATTTAGTGACTTGTATGAAAGAAGGACTGGACAAAAGTACAAGAAAGCAAATAGGGACATCTATAAAAAATTAATAGAATTTGGGGATGAAGAACAAGCTATTTTGCGTTCAAGTAAGAAACTAACACAACTATATAAGGAAGGTAAAAGTAAGCCATCTGAAATGTGGCCTGGAAATACATTATTTGAACTTATAAGTGAAATTAATAATAAGAAGTAGTCCAATGAGGGGGGAATAAAGAGGCTATTATCTAAAGTGGATAAGTGATAACTTTAGATATAGTCTCTTTTGAGAGCTAGCTTACTCTAAAATTAAGAAATGAAGATTTTTAACAATAACGGGCATGATTAAAATAAGAATGAGCAGTCTATACTTTCCTTAAGGAGTCATTGTATAATTAAAAACTACAATGACATCAATGAGGATAGGAGAACGTAGATGCTACAACATAATCGTATAAGGATGCAGAAGACAGATGATTTTATCATGTTACCAAAGATAGACTTTGCATTTAAGTTGATTTTTGGAGATGAGAATAATAAAGATATATTAATGAATTTCTTAGGTAAAGTACTAAGGGTATCAGTAGGTGAATTTGAGGCGTTAGAGCTGGTTAATGAAGAGCTGGCTAAGGAGCTTATGGCAGAACAGAGAGGAAGCTTAAATGTTCGTGTAAGGACGAAGGAACAAATGGAGCTAGATATAGTGATTCAAGTCATTCCTCATCACTATAAGCCAGAAAGCAATTTGTTTTATTGGAGTAACAAGCAGACCAAGCAAGTTGAAGCAGGCTCAAAGGGTGGCTACTTAAAGAAATGTATCACCATTAATGTGGTGGATTTTAAATGCATTCCAGTTAATAAAATGCATACGATCTTTCATATTTTTGAGGATGAAACGGGGCATAAACTGACAGATATGTTAGAGGTACATTTCTTAGAGTTAAAGAAAATAGAAGAAAATAGATTTAGAGATAAGGATGACCTAGCAAAAAATTGGGCAGCCTTTTTAAATGCGCAGTCCAAGAAGGAAATGGAACTGCTAGCAAATAAAGATAATCATATTAGAAAAGCCTATGAAATATTGCAAGTAGCAAGTAGAGATGAAGCTAAAAGACTTGCATATGAAGCAAGAGAAGCTGAACTGATGGAGCAAAGAGCTATGTATGAAATGCGTGCAAAGATATTAAAGGATAAAGTAAGTGCATTAAATAAGGCAAGAGAAGAAGGAATAAAAGAAGGAATAAAAGAGGGTGTATATAAGGTTGCAAGAGGGTTAAAACATGAAGGTATACAACCAGAGGTTATACAAAGTGCAACGGGATTAACTCTAGAAGAGATTAATACTCTTTAGAATGATAGAGAGCAGATTGCATAGGTGGTAGAGGTAATATTGCATAATAAGACTAATAATAAAAACTTGTAGATTATAAGGAGCTAAACATATGGGAGAATTTTTACAAACCAGCATTATGTATGAAGCAACAGTGCCTAAGAAGAAAAGAAGATGGATGGGGGCATATACAAAAGATGAAATACTTAATGTATTAGGTAAGTATATTGACTTGGAATTATATGAAATCAATGAAGATGAGGAAGATGTTAAACTAGTCATTAAAAAAGATGTTTTTGTTAATAACCTAAAAACTTTTTTATTAGAACAAAGACAATTAATGCCTAGTGATGAAACAGAAACAAAGCTATTGGAACTTATAGATACACGAGATTATGAACATATTATGGGAGAAATCCACGCTACAACATACTTTGATCTCTTTGAAACAGATGGTAGTATTGGTTATGTACTTGAAGATCTAGATACAAGAGTTTATTTCAAAGGATTATGTTATTTTACTGAAGGGAAGGCGTGGCTAGAATGTTATTATGAATTATGTGTATATCTTGGTAACTTGATTAGAAGAAGTACAGATAATCCTTTAAAAGGATCCGTGATTATTCATATCAATTAAGTGTATAACTTATTTAGAGATGAGAGCATATTTGGATAAAAGGAGCAATGTGAAGTATTGTCCCAAGCATCGTCTAAGAGGCCAGGTATGTAGCATGCTTTCATATTTTCAAAAAGTGTAATCAAGTGGATTAAAGAAAGGGTTATAGGTGTATACTTTAATTAGGAAGTTATTGTATAATTGAAGATATAATGACATCATTGAGTATAGGAGAACATACATGCAACAACATAACAATACGTCTTTGCAAAGAGCAGACGAGTTTATCATGTCACCAAAAGTAGACTTTGCATTTAAATTGATTTTTGGAGACGAAAAAAATAAGGATGTATTAATGGACTTTTTGAGTAAAGTACTTAGAGTACCATCTAGTGAATTTGAAGAATTGGAACTAGTAAATGTAGAACTTGCTAAGGAATTTCTTGAAGACAAGAAAGGAATCCTAGATGTCCGTGTAAAGACTAAGGACAAGAAGCAAATTGATATAGAGATTCAAGTTATTCCTCATAAGTACATGCCGGAGAGAAGTTTGTTTTATTGGAGTAAAATGTATACAGGACAAATTAAATCGGGTTCAACTTATGCACAGTTAAAGAAATGCATTACAATTAATGTAGTGGATTTTAAGTGTATTCCTATTAATAAAGTGCATACAAGTTTTCATATTTTAGAAGATAAAACAGGACATAAGCTTACAGATATGTTAGAGATTCATTTCTTAGAATTAAAGAAATTAGAAGAAGGTAATTCAGAAGATGAGGAAGATCCAGCTAGGGATTGGTTAGAATTTTTAAATGCACATTCCAAGGGGGAAATGGAAATGATTGCTGAAAAAGATGATAATATTAAAAAAGCATATGAGGTATTACAAGTAGCAAGTATGGATGAAGCTAAAAGACTTGCATATGAAGCAAGAGAAGCTGAACTTATGGATCAAAGAACAAGAGAAGAAGATGCAAGAGCACAAGGGCGAGAGTTAGGAATACAACAAGGAATACGACAAGGCATACAACAAGGGATACAACAAGGGATACAACAAGGGATACAACAAGCTAAGTTAGAGTCAGCAAAAGCTTTTTTAGATATTGCAGATGATGAAACGATAGCTAAAAAATTAGGGTTATCTATTGAGACTGTAAGAGAATTAAGAGGGATATTATAAACAAACTAATAAGCGCTGATTATGTTGTTTATTATTTCCAATCCGAGTAAAACCAATCTATAGAAAATAATTAAACTAAAAGTAATCCTTCTTATCCTCTTGAAATGGGGAGGAGGATTATTTTTGATTGAATAATGATGCTAAATAGATTATTAAAATATTTCTTCCCTACCAGTTGAGTGAATAGGACAACTACTTTTTGTTAATCTCAGGAAATAAACTTGACAAGTACACTATAATAAATGTGGAAAAATGATTAGACAGCTTAGCTTAGACAGAAGGAGTAAGAAATGGAAGGTTTATTTGCATTATTAAGTTTCGTATGTTTCGTAGCAATACCTGTGGGCCTCATGCATCCTGAATGGGTCATTAGATGGGGAGAAGAGAAAACAAAGGAAAAGGTTGTTAGATACTATGGCGTTGGTTTGTGGGCGTCTTTAACTTTAGGCTTTGCTTTTTCTAGAGAGTTTACCCTAATAGAAGCCTTAGGGGCTAATACCTTGATTGCTTCAGGAATTGCCTTATTTATAGGAAGACGCAATCCTGAAATGGTGATGGGATGGGGACCAAAGGAAGAGCGTACGCCTAAAAATGTAAGTGTTTATTACGGCATAGCATTGGTAGGTTCAGTCGTTTTAATTATGATTTCAACGCTGATTCAACCTATTTTTGAATTAATAGGAAGTATAGCCATATTAGGCTTTTTAGTTGCCTTTATCGTAGGGATGATTCAGCCTAAGAAGTTGCCTGTTTTAAATCCTTTTGAAAAGAGAACGAGAAAAACAGTAGCAAAATACTATGGTGTAGGTTTCTTAGTAGCCTGCCTCATTCCTTGGGGACCTGCTATAAATGCAGTAGAATCAGAAGTGCCTACTGGGCAAACACAAAATGTAGAAAGTACTGTGATTGAGAACGATCATAGCCCTGTCGTAGAGGAAAATAAAGAAGAAGTAAATCAAGAACAAACCGATGAAGCACAAACCGATGAAGCACAAACCAATGAAGTAACAGTAAATGAAGAGGCTACAGAAGAGCAAAATAGTATCACGAATGAAGTACCTGAGATAGAAGCTGAAGTGAACTTAGAACACACACACAGTGAGGAGCAGCAAGCATCTAGCCAAAAAGTAGAAGAGACTGTGCAGGAAAGCGTAGAAGGTACATCTAGCCAGGTCAAAGAAGAAACGGGCATGGTTTACTGGGTGCCAAGTGGTAAGGTGTATCATTCAACTAAAAATTGCAGCTCATTAAGTCGTAGCAAAACGATCTATAGTGGAACCATTGCAGAAAGTGGCAAATCAAAACATTGTCAAAGATGCTAAGGTTATAGAATGAAGTATAGAAGAAATAGGACAAATTAAAGAAACAAAGATTAGACATTAATGCAAAGAGGCGATAACCTTGTAGTTAATCTACTTGGTTATCGTTTTTTTTATTATTTAGATTATGTAGATAGAAAGAGAATTTATCATATGAAAGATGTGTAAAAAAATCGAACATATGTTTGAGTTGTAGAGTGAATGGATATACTAGTATTAGACTATTAGTACTAAAGTTAAAGGAACTAATACTAAAAGGATAGGAGACTAGACTATGCCCAAGAAAATCCATGACAAGGGTTATAAGCGAATTCTAACTAAGAAAAAGCATTTTATTCATATGATACGTAAATATATAGACGCATCTTTAGGGGAGAAAATACTAGAAGAAGATTTAGAAATCATTGATAAGGAGTTTATTCCTAAAGACTTTAAAGAAAGAGAAGCTGATATTATTTATAAGGCCAAGTTAAGTGGGAGAGAAGTTATTTTCTATATTCTACTAGAATTACAATCTTCCGTAGATTATACTATGCCTTTTAGGCTTTTAATGTATATGACAGAATTAGAAAAGCGTATATTTGGCATGGAAGATATTCATACTAGAAGTCAAAAGGATTTTAAGTTACCACCTGTAGTACCAATAGTTCTATATAATGGTATTGCTAATTGGAATGTAGCAAGAAGCTTTAGTGAGTATACTCAGGCAACATGGGTATGTGATAGATATACGATAGATTTTGAATACTTTTTTCTGGACCTCAAGGAAAAGAAGAAGGAATTATTGACAAGTACAAATACCCTGATTGATAATATATTTATATTAGATAGAGCACGCAGTACGGAAGAATTAAAGGGTGCTATAGAGATTGTGATGAGACGACTAAAGGCACTTAATGAAGATGAGCAAATAGACTTAGTCGACTGGATTAGAGATGTGCTCATGAAGAAAGCAAAAGACAAGAAGTTAGTAGATGAAGCTTGCTTGGTAATGAAGAAAGGAGATGTGCGTCATATGACTTACGCAATAGAACGGATTTTTGATGAAGAAAATGCTAAAGCTTTGAAAAAGGGAATAGAGCAAGGAATAGAAAAAGGGATAGAGCAAGAAAAACTAAAGGTGATTCACAATTTATTGATGCTTAACATGCCCACAGACCAGATTGCTAAGGTTGTAGAATTAAGTAGAGCAGAGATAGAACAAATTAAAGAAACAAAGATGAGACATTAACACAAAGAGGCGATAACCAAGTAGAGTAACTACAAGGTTATCGCCTTTCTCTTGTTTATTTAAACTGTTAATTTTGAACCACAGTATTCACATTCTCCAATATTTCCAACGATTAGATTGTTAGCTCCACAGCAAGAGCATTTTATTATAGCAGTTGGTGCAGCATGTTTCTTAATGATTATTTCTCTTGTTGACTCATTAATATAGGCTCCAGAAAAGTAATTTTTATTAATCATTTCTTGTAAGTCTTTTTTCACTATATCATAAGGGGTGTGAGTTGCAGAAGCAATATGATCAAGCATATATTCTTGACCATTAACGATAATAGCTATGTACCTTTTGAATTTTTCAGACTTCTTTTTTATCCGATTAGATATATAGAGTAGAAGAACTCCGGGGGTACCAAACAGTGCCATCCAGATTAAGAAGTCACCAAAGGTAGTCCCACCAAATAGAGCAATTATCCCTAGAGCAGCAATAACAATAAGTACCCATCCTACAATTTTTAGTAAGTTAGCAACTAATAATATAGATGTTCTATCCTTTTCAAAACGTATTATGAGTAAGCATAGGCCTATAGGCCAAAATATGATAAACATAAAAATGATAACTGCCCACGAGTATATAAAACTTAATTTACTATTTTCCATAATATAGAGTCTCCTATTACTATTTTGATAAATTTTCTTGGTAGTTATTTGTTCTTATAGCATTTAATAAATCATTTAACTAATTCTATTATGGTTATTCATAACCCACCCTTTTAATAATTATTGTTCATCTATTATTATATATTATTTATATGAATTTTTCTATTTATTTGAATAGTTGTTTTGGTTTTGGCTTATATCTTAAATATACAAGGATGAGTAGGAGTATAGCCTTTTAAGAAATTCTTCAAATAATACTAGAGAATTCCTTTTGGATCACATATGTAGAAGTGAATAGATAATAAAGAGCTACTTGTCTTATTATTATGAATATTTTAAAATTAGTATAAGTATGATTAGTACAATTAATGCAGTAAATGAAAGGGTGATTCAATGAAAGTGATTTACTTGTTATTAGCAATTTTACTTTCCAACACTGCTTGCATAAGGCCACCTACATATACAACTACGCCAGCCACTTCAATGAGTAAGCCAAATCCAGAGGCTCCGCTAATAGTAGAAATAAAAGATGAGGATAAACCTGCAGTGACACAGGTAAGCTTTAAAATGAAAAATACCCAAGGAATAGAGAATGTGGCTTACTTAGAAAATACCTATGGTTTGGATATGCTTTCTTCAGAAGTGGTGGGTTTAGTAGGAGGGTTAGTTGAGCTAAATGCGACGATACCTATAGAAGATGGAAAGCTTACTTTTAAATATGATGTGAGTAAGTTAGGAAATACAAAAGAAGAAGATTTAGTGGTAATGCATTTAGATGAAGAAGAACAGTGGTACAATGTGATTACCGATAAGAGTGATGTGGATACTAAGAATCATACAGTAACTTGTGAAGTTAAAGAAGATGGCGTTTACTTATTAGAAGATCAACGCATTTGGATTGCTGTTTGGTCAGGTACATATGATCATGAAGAGGAAAAGGTTATAGAGATTAATCCTAGTGACTATGATTGGAGAAACTTCTTTAATGCAAAAGATATAGAGAAGATAGTAGATACTTCTTGGTATAAAGCAGAAAAACAGACTTATCATATTGGAACAGCAGCAGAGCTTGCAGGACTCATTCAGCTGACTAATACGGGGAATGATTTTTATGGTAAAACGATTATCTTAGATAAGGATATTGATCTAAAAGGATATGACTGGGCACCTATAGGCTGGAAGAGGCCATCAGATACATGGATCAAAGAAGAAGACTATCCTTTTGGAGGTACTTTGGAGGGGAATCATCACTGTATCAAGAATCTTACTATTACATCAGACCAATTTGATGTAGGATTATTTGGAAGAACTACCGATGGTTTTACTGTGAAAAATCTAGGGTTAGAAAACTGTACGGTTCAAGGCACAATAGGGGTAGGAGGTATAGTGGGAGATAATATCACTAATAAAAAGAATACTGCACCTCAAATGGTGAATTGTTATGTAAAGGGGAAGGTAAGTGGGGACGCAATGGTAGGGGCTCTTGCAGGTTCTGCTGAATTTATGAAAATAAAAGATTGCTATGCCAGAGCAGATGTTACGGCTACATGTAATACAGTAGGAGGACTGGTGGGTAGTCTAAGAGGTGGAAAAATAGTGGATTCCTATTTCTCTGGTAAAGCTATTGGAGAAGTTTTAGTTGGTGCCATCGTTGGAGAAGGAGGCTTTGATGATGGAGATTTCCAATATGAAACAGAAATTACGGGATGTTATTTCAATAGTAACCTTATGCCAGAAGGAACATTGTATGGAGGTGGTACTTTTACTAGAGAGACAAAGGAAAAGAACAATAAGTGTGGTAAAAAGATGAGTGAGCAGGAGTAGACGGACAAATGTATCAAAGCAGAGATAAGACTTGGAAGTTAGAGTCATAATGGGGGAAGAAATATGTATAAAGAGATTATAGCATTTTTATTAATTTTAACTTTGGGATGTATTATTAAGAAGGTAAAGCATCCTAAGTCTGTATCAGGAAATTTTTTGTGGTTAATTATTTATAACGATGTAATAATGGGTCTAAGTTTCATAAATATTTATTTTCCTAGCCCTGGATATGATGCATCTATAGGAAATCCAACTTTAGGTTATATCCCACTGGAACTTATAATTTTAAGTGGTATACCTTTGCTTATGATAGGTGTTGTTCTTAAGACAATATATTTTACAAGTAATCAAGAAGTCATCTATGATGACGATGAGAGGAGGGGGAAAGGGAGAATCAAGAAATGGTTTAAAGAGTCAGTAGGGAGCATGATTTATATCGTGATTAGTATTTTTCCTGTAAGCTTTACTTTATTACTAGGTTTATATCATTTTAAAATCATCAAAGTAGAAGCAGGGGGAGGTATGGCGATGTGTATAGTTTTAGCTATCTTAGTGCCATTCATTCCAAGGATATATGATCTAAGGTATATCAATATTAAGTAATAAGAAGGCGATGACCAAGTAGAGTAACTACTGGGTTATCGCCTTCTAACTATTTTTCGATACGTTTTTTCCAATCTGCCCTAAGAGGCTCTTTACATACTCGCACTTGCTCTAGGGTATCAGCTATGACTTCATAATTGAGGGCAACACCCTGTGCATTATTTTCATATGTAACAGCCCGATCTTCTTTGATCCCTAATTTACTAGCTTCGGCAATAGCATCTATATTGGCACCCATGAAGAGAAACTCCCAATGGTATTTTTCTGTTTGATGTTTAATAATTTGTTGAACTTTGGAGTAGGAGTATTCTTTGCTAGCATTTTCTAGACCATCTGTGGTGATAATAAAGATGACTTTTTCTGGACGGTAATCTTCAGTAGTATGTTTCAGTGTATGGACTAGTTGATGAATGGTTTTACCTATGGCATCTAGTAAGGCAGTACATCCTCTCACATAGTATTCTTTATCCGTTATAGGGCAAATCCCTTCTAGTGGGATGCGGTGGTGCAAGAGTTCATATTGATCGTCAAAAAGCACAGTAGTCACTCTTGCTTCTCCTGGTACTTTCTTTTGTTTGGCAAGCATAGCATTAAAGCCTCCTATGGTGTCACTTTCTAAGTCTCCCATAGAGCCACTACGATCTAAAATAAAAATAATTTCAGTTAATCCTTCTTTCATGTTTTATTCCTCCTTATTACTGGTTAAATGAATTATACAGTTTAAGAGAGAATAAAAGGTCGCTTAGAAAGCGACATTTTAGGCACTACCGAGTAAAGGCTGTTCAAAGTAAAAAAGAGTTTCGTTAATGGTAAAGAGGTCATATTGTTGGCGTTCAATGAAAAAGCGTATAATAACATCTCCTTTATGACTCATGGTGAGCGCATAACCTGCCTTTTCTAATAAGACTTTTGTTTCTTCTAGAGAAAGTTCTAGGGCAATGGCTAGAGCAAGTACCGTGGTCTTCTTTGGCAAGTAAGCTTTTTGTGTACGAATTTTAGAGAAAAGTTTACGGTCAATATTTGCTTTTTTATATACTTCTACATCTGTGTAGCCCTTTTCATCAATGAGCCTTAGCAGTGTTTCGCTAAAGCTTTCCTCTATTTCATCTAGCAAGGTTTCTAAATGAGCGTTAATAGGGAGAGAGGCTTGTGAGCTCATACACTCTTCAACCATAAATACTTCATTTCGAAGCCTTCTTTTATCATAGCATTTTCTACGGTCTTCAAAGTAGTAGTCAATATAATGAGTAATGTGATCGTAGAGTGTTTCGCTGAGGGTAACAGCCTTCCTGTCATAAACCACTAGATAAATAGACATCTCATTATTTTCAAGGAAGGCTTTAATGGTAGAGGTGGCAATTTTAAGGGCATCTTCCTTTGGATAGCCATAAATACCGGCTGATAGAAGTGGAAAAGCAATGGAGCTAAGCTTCTTTTCTTTGGCGAGTTCTAGAGCATGGGTGTAAGCGCTTGCTAAGAGAGTAGCTTCTCCTTTAGTGCCATCTTCCCAAATAGGACCTACAGCATGAATAATATATTTGGCTTTTGAATCATACCCTTCCGTTATAACTGCCTTACCAGTAGGGCAGTAGCCAATTTGATTACAAGCTTCTTGCAATTGACTAGCTCCTGCAGCTTTAAAAATAGCACCACACACACCGCCGCCCATAAGGAGTCTAGGATTAGCAGCATTTACAATAGCTTCCGTTTTCATATGACAAATATCATTATGTACAATTTGAAATGGCATAGTTCATCCTCCTTTATATTTAAGCTTATTATAATCTATTTTGATTAAGAAGGCAGCCTTTGCTTATTTTACCTAATGCAGTATATGGCTTATTAAAAAATTAAAAGGTGATCGTCTTTTCTATTTTTCAAAATAGCACTAGGGAATCACCTTTTTCATCACATATATAGAAGTGAATAGGTAATAAGGAGGTGAAAAAAATGGCAATTACAGCAGATGTTAAAAACGTTAAAGTATCGCTTAAGCTTGCAAAGGGTAGTCAAACCATATCCGATTGCAGCAAAACTGCTTCAGTAGAAGGTCTCTATACAGTAGCTATAGCTGTAGCAGGGTTACTTAATGAAGAGCTTGAAGCAGTAACTAAGGTAGAAGAAACTTCTCTTATTGAAGAGTAAGGGGCTACCTATTTTTAAGGAAAGGAGGGAATACTTATGGCAGAAATCACAAAGAGAAATCTTGTACTTACTTTTGCATCAGGTGCTGGTAAGGAAGTAAAACTTACGCTCACTAAGCCAAAAGAAGGTCTTACAGGAAGTGAAATCAATACAGCAATGACAGAAATCATTGCAGCCAATGCTTTAGGTGAAGACGGTTTAGTAAGCAAAAAAGTTGATGCTAAATACGTTGTTCAACAAACAGAAGCAATCACTCTTGCATAATGAAATGACATAGAGGCTGCTATACATACTAGCTCAGGCGAATATGTATAGCAGCCTTTTCATATATAAGTTACTACAATAAATATAAAAACAGAAGATATCATGGGGGAAGAAAGCTAATGGGAATGTTTCAACATTTTTTATTTCCTAAGATAATTCATAAAGAGGACTCATACAATGAATAGAAGCCGTTTATAAGTAAGTTTTCCTCTTAGAGGATAGCTATTAATATGTATGAGGAGGTCTTCATATGTCACAAAGTAAGTGTCCTGTTACAGGAAATACAGATAAGATGAGAAGGCAAGGAAATTCTAATAAAGATTGGTGGCCCGATGAACTCAATCTAGAGATGCTCCGTCAAAATTCGTCTCTCAGTGATCCTATGTCTAAGGACTTTGACTATGCAAAGGCATTTGAAAAGTTGGATTTAACCAAGGTGAAAGAAGACTTGTATAAGCTGATGACAGATTCCAAGGAGTGGTGGCCTGCAGACTATGGTAACTATGGCCCTTTTTTTATTCGTATGGCGTGGCATAGTGCAGGGACTTATAGGGTAGGAGATGGTAGAGGGGGTGGCAGTAGAGGGACTCAAAGGCTTGCTCCACTGAATAGTTGGCCTGATAATGTGAATCTGGATAAAGCCAGAAGACTACTTTGGCCAATTAAGCAAAAGTATGGCAATAAACTTTCGTGGGGAGATTTGATGATTTTAACAGGCAATTGTGCCTTGGAAGTCATGGGTCTTAAGACGATTGGCTTTGGAGGTGGGCGTGAAGATGTATGGGAACCACAGAAGGATGTGTATTGGGGAAGTGAGAAGGTATGGCTAGGAGCTGATCGTGAGCAAGAGCTTGGAAATCTTGAGAATCCTCTTGCAGCTACTCAAATGGGACTTATATATGTGAATCCAGAAGGCCCTAATGGGGAGCCAGACCCTCTTAAGGCTGCTCAGGATATAAGAGTGACCTTTAGCCGTATGGCTATGAATGATGAAGAAACAGTAGCCCTAATAGCAGGGGGGCATACTTTTGGAAAGTGCCACGGAGCTGCACCAGCCACTTATCTTGGGCCAGTACCAGAGGCAGCGCCTATCGAGGAGCAAGACTTAGGGTGGAAAAATAGCTTTGGAACAGGTAATGGGGATGATACTATAGGTAGTGGGATTGAGGGGGCTTGGAAACCGCATCCTGTGAATTGGGATATGGGTTATCTAACCACATTATTCAAATATGAATGGGAGCTTGTAAAAAGTCCAGCTGGAGCACATCAATGGTTAGCAAAGGATGTAGAGCCTATGGATATGGTAGAGGATGCTCATGATAAGACAAAGAAGCATCGCCCTATGATGACTACTGCTGATTTGGGCCTTCGCCATGATCCGATATATGCGCGCATTGGCAGAGCTTATTTGAAGAATCCAAAGCAGTTTGAGGAGGCATTTGCTAAGGCATGGTTTAAGCTAACACATAGAGATATGGGACCTATCTCAAGATACCTTGGGCCAGAGGTGCCAAAGGAAATATTTATTTGGCAAGACCCTATTCCAAAACGTACTTATAGACTTATAAATAAAAAGGATATCACACTGTTAAAGAAAATGTTAATGACCTCAGGCTTATCTAGTTGTGACCTTGTAAAAACGGCTTGGGCAGCAGCTTCATGCTTTAGAGGGTCTGACAGGCGAGGCGGTGCAAATGGTGGAAGACTAAGACTCCTACCTCAAAACGAGTGGGAAGTGAATGAGCCAGATCAGCTTAGCAAGGTATTGGATGTCCTTAAAAAGATACAATCCAGCTTTAATGCACGTTATAAAGACACCAAAGTATCCGTAGCCGACCTTATCGTTCTAGGAGGCTGTGTAGGTATTGAGCAAGGGGCAAAAAATGCAGGTTATGTCATTGAAGTACCCTTTTTACCAGGACGAACGGATACCTCACAGGAGATGACAGATATCAAATCTTTTGAAGCACTTGAGCCTAAGGCAGATGGCTTTAGAAATTATATCAATGAAAAATATCTAAAAGGGGAATATGTCAAGGAGAAGTATCTTAGAATGCCAGAGGAGATGCTTGTTGATAAAGCTCAGCTTTTAACTTTGACAGTGCCAGAAATGGTTGTCTTAATAGGTGGCATGCGCGTACTAGGTGCTAACTATAAGGATAGGGAAGAAGGGGTATTTACACATAGAAAAGGTTATTTGACCAATGATTTCTTTGTCAATCTCCTAGATATGGATACGGTATGGCAACCAATCCCTAAGCAAGCTTATGTATTTGAAGGAAGAGAGCGAAATACGGGCAATCTCAAGTGGAAGGCTACAAGAGTAGATCTTATTTTAGGATCAAATTCACAGCTTCGTGCAGTCGCAGAGGTATATGGTTCCAAAGATAATGAGAAAAAATTTGTGAAAGACTTTATAGAGGCATGGAATAAAGTCATGAATGCAGACAGGTTTGATATTAACGGAAATAAATAAAAGAGATAAAGGCTACAGTTCATAGTGGTTTAACCCAGTATGAGCAGTAGCCTTTTATGAGTAGAGCTAATTATTTGGTGATAGACTGAGCAGTCACTAGTAATTCTTTCATAGCCTCAGCAATTTGTTGGCAACCATTGTAGCTTAGTAGCTGAATATCTACTGTTTTTTCAGATTGAGAAGATACTTCTTCGCTCATAGCAGATAAATTACTAATGTGTTCTACAATGCCACTATTAGACTTGGCTAATTCATCACAACGCTTTCCTAGATTGTTGACACTAGTGAAGGTGTTTTGCAAGTGAGTGGAGATAGTATTGAAATTGGTTTTAGCATCTTCCATAGCTTGGCCCTCTTCTTGCATTTTGACAGCGGCAGATTGGGTGATTTTAATCATTCCTTCAATTTGAGTAATCAATTTGTTAAGTACTTCTTCGATTTGAGTGGTAAATTGATTAGTGCCTTCAGAGAGCTTTCTTATTTCATCAGCAACTACAGCAAAGCCTTTGCCTGCATCACCTGCTCTAGCTGCTTCAATGGAGGCATTGAGCGCAAGTAAATTCGTTTGAGCTGAGATACTTCGAATACCATCTGTAAGCATACTAATATTGCCAGTTGCTTCCCCTAACTGTTCCATATTTTGAGCCAATTCTTGGCTTTGAACCATAATATTTTCCGTAGTCTGACTCAGGTTATCCATCACTTTTTCACCTTGGGTAGCTATAGCAACAGTAGTAGAAACATCTTGAATAGTATTTTGAGTAAGACCTTGAATTTGTGAAATGTTTTTTTGAATCTCATCAGTATAGGCTAATTGCTGTTGGATACTTAAAGCAGTATCTAAAGTACTTGAAGAAATCTGATCTATAGCCTCTTTAGCAGTTTCCATTTGTACCATTAAGTCTGTAGCTAAGTCATTAGTAGTAGAAATACTCTGCTCTAAATGTTTAGAAGTATTTTGCAGGAATGTAATTTGCCCTTTTTGAGTTTGCTCATGGGCTCTAATGGCAGCTTCATCAGCATCAGAAAAAGCTATTTGTTTCTTGTTTACCATAAACCAAAAAATACAATAGAAGGAAATGGTATAGCAAACAACTAAAGCTTCTGAAATATCCCATGATTTAAAGATGAATACTCTTAAAAAACTAATGAGTGTAATTCCGAGGCAAACGGTAAATAAACAAAAGCCTATATATTTTAGATCGTGATAAATAATAAAAAGGGAACATACTACAAAAACAAAACCTAATATACCTATAAACGAAGTGAATATATAGACTATAGTGAAAGTAGTGCCAGCCCAACAACATAGGTAATATCTAAGCCAATAGGCAGCCGGGTATATTCTAAGGATTATTTCATAGGCAATAGTTCCAAGAGTAACCATAAGTGCTGTCCATAGCACAATACTTATGCTTCCTCCCTTAAGATAATCAATGATAGAACAACCTAATACACCACATTCAAAAACACCAACCATTCTCGCGATATACTTATTGTTTTGCATTTCACGATTCATCTAATTACTCCTCCTAACTATTTGCATTTAAAGTTACAATTATTGCAGATAAATAAAATATCTACAAGATATAAAGTAAAAATTCTGAATATTTAAACAGAATTATTTTATCATAATATAACTTAAAATATAACTAGTTTTTTGAAAAAATATATAAAAAATACAGAAAATTACTTGTAACATTATTTTTAGCACTACACAATATAATAATGTTACAAGAAAGAGGAATAATATCCAAATTTCTTCTATTAGAAGAACATATTGACAAAGGGGTATTACCTGAATCCTTTCTTAGATTACAAGATTACAAAAAAGGAACTTCTGGCATTTTTTAAGCGATGTCAGAAGTTCCTTTATAAGTATAGGAAAGTTATTTTTTAGTTCAGCAACTACAGCAATAGAAACATCTTAAATAGTATTTTGAGTAAGACCTTGAATCTATGAATTTTTTTAAGTTTATAATATTTAAAATACATGTCTATTTTGTGATAATATGGTGAAAAATGTAAATATTTTAACGCAAAGTATGAAAAAAATGATTTTTTTTGTTGAATCATTTGCAACCTTTTAAGGGTGACTAAATTAGCTATTTGATTATTTCAGAAATAGTGTAGAATAATAGGTACAGAGATTATTAATTAAAAGAATAAGGAGAATTAGATATGGGAATGAATTTCAAAGAAAAATTACCAATACCTAAGGAGATTAAGGAACAATATCCTATTTCTCAGAAGGTAGCTGAAATAAAAGCAAAGAGAGATGCAGAAATTAGAAAGATTTTTACTGGGGAATCTGATAAATTTATTGTTATTATTGGACCTTGCTCTGCAGATAATGAAGATGCAGTATGTGATTATGTAAGTAGACTTGCTAAAGTCAATGAAAGGGTTTCAGATAAATTAATGATTATTCCTAGAATTTATACCAATAAGCCTCGTACTACAGGTGAAGGCTATAAGGGTATGCTTCATCAGCCGGACCCTACGAAAGAGCCAGACTTATTATCAGGTATTATTGCCATTCGTAAAATGCATGTACGTGCTATTGAAGAAACAGGACTTACTGCAGCGGATGAAATGTTATATCCAGAAAATCGTAGATATTTAGATGATATATTATCTTATGAGGCAGTTGGGGCACGTTCTGTAGAGAACCAACAACATCGTTTAACTGCAAGTGGGATGGATATTCCAGTGGGAATGAAAAATCCAACTAGTGGAGACCTTGCTGTTATGTTTAACTCTGTCATTGCTGCCCAAAAGTCTCATAACTTTATTTATCGTGGTTGGGATGTGACAACAGATGGAAATGATCTTGCCCACATTATTTTGCGTGGGGCAGTAGATCAAAAAGGTGTCTCTATTCCTAACTATCACTACGAAGACTTAATGTATATGTTAGAACTTTATGGCAAGTATGACCTTAAGAATCCAGCGGCTATTATTGATGTCAACCATGCTAACTCAGGTAAACAGTATATGGAACAAATTCGTATTGTAAATGAAGTGCTTCATAGTAGAAATTACAATGTAGATTTAAAGAATCTTGTAAAAGGTGTAATGATTGAAAGTTATATTGAA
This sequence comes from Bacillota bacterium, assembly GCA_023436395.1. Taxonomy (GTDB): domain Bacteria; phylum Bacillota; class Clostridia; order Lachnospirales; family Cellulosilyticaceae; genus Cellulosilyticum. The sequence goes on from JAEZJJ010000102.1 coordinate 56,668, forward strand.
GGGGGAACACAACCAATTAGTGAAAATCAGATATATGGTAAATCTATTACAGACCCTTGCCTTGGCTGGAAAGAGACAGAGGCATTGCTTTATAAAATTGCAGAAAACTGCTAAAAGGCTTTTTAAGAAATGCTACAAGCATACAGAAGTGATAAACTTTATGTGCTTGTAGCATTTTTATAATCTAATAAAGCACGATTTTTATTTTTTTAGGCTATAGGGAATGGATAATAATTCATTTTCTTGTAGTTGAAGAAAGATTTATATAATAAAAATAGCAAGAAATGATGAATTTTTGTCAGATATTTAGAGTAAAATAGATTGAATATTATAAAAAAAGACAAGAGGAAAAACTATAAAAATACAGGATAAACTAAAGCATTGTAGCGGAGTACTATTTTGCTGAAAATGAAGAGGATTATGTCGATTTTTTAATGCGCATCTTGTATATGAATAAAAATGTATAAGGAGGTGTAAAATGAATAACCAACAGTGGACAACTATTAAAGAGGTAATTAACCTGATAGATGAAAAAATAAAAGAAGATATTAGTCTTGATAACATATCTAAAGAATTAGGTATCTCTAAGTTTCATTTACATCGATTATTTAAATCTATGACGGGTAAGACATTAATAACTTATGTAAGACGAAGAAGAATGAGTTTAAGTGCAAAGGATTTATTGAATACAAATTTTAAGATTATTGATATTGCACACGAATATGGATACAAACAGGAAAATTCCTATATTAGAGCATTTGAACAAATGTTCCAAATATCCCCCGCACAATATAGAAAGTTAAAATGTGAGTTAGATATAGAACCAACAATCAATATCAATGAACATATACATATTGGACAAGGACTTTTAATAAGGCCATCTATGTGTTTAAAACCGCATTTTTATATTCAAGGTATACGAACGGAAATTGTACATGAAATTAATTTAAAAGAGCAATTGACAAACAAACTAGCTATAAAATGGAAGAAGGAATATTTACATAAGGTAAAATACCCTGTTAATAAAGAGGTGTACATTGGATTAGTACTTTACTCAAGTCATCCACAATATGGTAATGATTATGTAACTGGGGTAGAGGTTAGTAAGCTAGGAGATGCAACATTTCCTATTACAGAGTATGTCATACCAACACATGAATACGCCGTATTTAAGTACATTGGATTACACTCTCCCTATGAAATTACTTTTGCAACCATTATGGGACTCTATGAATATATATATACTTGGTTGGAAAAATCCTCTTATTGCGAAGCGGCACCTTTTCATTTTGAAAAAATTGACCTAGATATTTGTAATGATCATTACTGTGAAATGGAAATATATTATACAATTAAAAATAAATGTTAACTACTACAACAGAATAATGAAATGAGTGATGTACTTTGAAGGAGGAGGATGATAAGTGTGCTTAGAATAGGTGAGTTTGTAGAACTATCATCTATTAGTATTAATATGCTTAGAAACTATGATAAGATTGGGCTACTAGTTCCTAAATACATTGATGAGTCAACTGGATATCGATATTATGATAAAGAGCAGCTAGTACAGGCTAATCGGATTATTGCATTGAAGAACATGGGATTTGGACTTGATGACATTGGAAAAATAATGATGCAGTCTGAAGCAGGTATAAATGACTTTTTACAGGAAAAATTAAAAAATAAATATGAGGAACTGGAAAAGACAAAAAAGCAGATAGATCAAATTAAGTCAGTGATGAATGCAAATAAAAATGTAGGTGAATATGCTCTAAACATTGTGCGCAAAAGGCTGAATGCTATGTGGGTAGTAAGTTTATGTGGTCAGATTAATACTTATCCTCAGGAAGGCATCTTGTGGGGAAAGTTGAATGCCGCCTGTGAAAAGAACCATATTGTGCCTCTACCAGAAGCACCTGCAATTGCTATTTTCAGAGGTGTTGATGAGAAATCAGGAAACTTGCAGATAGAAGTACAGTTCCCGATTGATAAGGAATATAAGGTAACTGAGCCGCTTAGGGTATTCAAAAAAGAAGAACAGGACGTAGCATCCGTAGTATTTAGGGGAAACTACTCAAAAATCTATGCAGTTAACACAGTAGTTGCTCAGTGGCTTGAGGCTAATAAGTTAGAGATAAGTGGACGGGCATTTACCATCTATCATAAATCTCCTGGGAATTGCTCAGATGAGAATGCCTTTATTACAGAACTTTGTTTTCCAATAAAAGAAAAATGATATTTTATCCTTGACTCTCGCATTATACGAGGGTCTATTCTTTTTGTAAGAATATAAACATAGAAAGGATATTTTTATGAATAGGAAAATAATTGATTTAAAGCATCATCTTGCAAGTGGTTGTTGTATGTGGAGTGGCATAGAGGATGTGTATGTTACCAGAATCAATCAGAAAGTACCGGAGGCATTCCTGTTTGCACTCAGCAGTTTTGGAGAGACAGCTTTTATAAAAACCGGTGATAAAAAGAGACCATATATGTTCAGTGCTGCAGATGGGAGAACCAGAAAGACTTATGATAGGATCAAGGATATATTGGGATTAGAATATAAGATATCAGAGGGGAGAACAGTATCCTACGCACTTTCTTCCATAAAGAAGGAAATAGATAATGGAAATCCCGTTATTCTTGGGCCACTTGATATGTATTATCTTCCCTATCTTAAGATGTATCATAAATACCATGCCCCAATACACTATGTGGTAATGGTAGGATATTACAGTGACAGAAACAGTGTGTACATATATGACTGTGATAGGATTGAGCTTCAAGAACTGCCTGAAAGTGATCTGATACAGGCGTGGCAAGTAGAGAGGAGTGCAGTTGGGGATAAGAATGGATTTATCCGCTTTAAGCTCTCTGATTCATTACCAGAACCATATGAATTAGCCAGGTTATGTCTGCAGAACAAGGCAGATAGGCAGCTATGTACGAAACCTGATTTTGTAGGAGTAAATGCCTATGCTAAAATCGCCAGGATTATACCTGAATGGAAAGAACAATTTGAGGAGAAGGAGTATAAAAAACTTCTGGTATCCATTACAGAAGGGTTGGGAATGGTGCCTAAATTACCAAATCCTATTATAGGAGTAGTAGGAGAGGATATTTCATATGAAGCCAATTATGATCGTTTTGGCGCAATGCTGATAGAACTTGGAGAAGAATATAAGCAAAGCAATTGGGTAAGTGCAGGTAAGCTATTTCAGCAATGTGGAAAGAAAATAGAAGCAATTGTAAACTATATTGTTCAATACTATTTAGGAGGAAGTGAGTGCTCAGGAGAAATACAGAAGCTATTTATAGATACAGGATGTTGTGCGGCAGAGGCATATGAACTCATTAAAGAGCAAGCATCCCATTAAGAAAGCAATGAAAGGATAGTGACAAATGGATAAGTATGAATATAATAGCGCACTTAAAGTGTTATACACCAGTAAAAAGAAAGAACCATTTTTCGTGGATGTTCCGTTAATGGGCTATTTAACCTTTCAAGGAAGTGGGCACCCAAATGAAGAAGACTTCCAAAAATCCTGTGAAGCATTATACACCATTTCTTATATGATAAAGTTCGAAATTGTCCGCAAGCAGCTGGAGATTGATTATAAAGTAAATCCTATGGAGGTTACTTGGTCTCTTGACAAAAGTAAGGGAGATACATCGTTTACATGGACTATGATGATTATGCAGCCTGATTTTATCACAGAGGACATGTTTGAAAGTGCTATGCAAATAGCCAAAGAAAAGGGAAAAGATATTGAGTACGACAGGATAGCCTTTGACAGGATAGACTTTGGCAAGTGTATTCAATGTTTTCATCGGGGTGATTACAATTTAATGAATAATACGCTTGGGAAAATGAAGACGTTTGCAGAGGAAAACAATATGACCTGTGATCTGTATACTCATGATATATATTTAAATGATATGCGTAAAACAAAGATGGAAAATTATAAAACTATTATGAGAGTAAAATCATATATCAAAAGAGGTTTGAGGTATTAAAATTATGTGTTTATTGACAATTTTCTTAATATAAAATAAAATTAATACATAATTGAAAATAATTACAAAACAGACAAGGAGAATCTAAGAATGAATATGAGAAGGCTCAAAAAATTAACTGTAGCTGTTCTAACAGTAGCATTAGTGCTTACTTCTATGACTACTGTATTTGCCACTACTCCAGCTACAATAGCAAACGCTGACAAGGCTGTAACATTAAAAGACCTAGGTCTCTATTCAGGTCAAGATGCAAACGATCCTAAAGTTGGATTAGAGAACGCATTGACTACACAGGATTCATTAATATTTTTAGCAAAATTATTTGGGTACAATGAGGCAGCTAATAAGCTTACAGCTGACGAAGTAGCTAAGGGATTAGCTAAATTTGATGATGCTGCTAGTATATCTGAATATGCTAAGAATGTAGTTGCCTATTCAGCAACAAATGGTATTTTGAGCGGTTCAACAAAAGATGGTAAATTCTTTGTAGGCGCTAAGGATACTGTTACGGCTGCTAGATTTGCTACGTTCATGCTCAAACAAATGGGTATTACTGTTGCAGATTACAAAGTGTCAGTTGCTAAGCTTGCAGAAACTAAAGGAAGTAAGGTTGATGCAACTTTAACCGGTGATTTAAATAGAGATGCTGCAGTTGGCATAATGTATGGTGCTCTAACAGCTGAAAAGGCTAGTGGAAAAACAGTGATCGCTGATATAGTTGGTAATAACGCTGATTTACAGAAAAAGGCTATAAAAGCCGGATTGATGGTAGCAGAACCGACTCAGGACAGTGGAAAAACAGGCAATACAAGTGGTAGTGGATCTACTGGTAATACAAGTGGAGGAGGATCAACAGGCAATACAGGCGGCGGTGGTTCATCTAGTGGAGATGTAACTGGTCCTACAGTTAAATCGGTGAGTGTAGAGAAGAATTTATCCGTTAAATTGACTTTTAGTGAAGTGTTGAAGGCAAGTACTGTAAATTTATCAAACTTTACATTTAAATCAGTAGAAGATGGTCAGGCAGTATCCTTCACAGTGGAATATCCTGTAGATGGGAACAAGAAAGTTGTTAGGTTAAATGTAGCAGAAAAATTAGACGACAATACGGAATACGAAGTAGTTGTTAAAAAGGCAATTAAAGATGCTGCGGGCAATCAAATGAAAAATGATTATGTAACAACAGTTGCTACTGGTGATAATGTACCGCCAGAAATAGATGAAGATGATTGTCGTGTAGTTAAAGCTGAAGGAAAGATTTATCTAAAATTCAGCAAGCCAATGGACCAATTACAAATGCTTGAGCATTCGAACTATAGGGTTCAGCCAAAGAATGGTGCGGATTGGCATGATGTGGATGCTAATGAGATTTCAAAAATATCAGAAAGAGTTGTTCTTATTGTCTTAGACGAAGATATTGATTCACCTGATGTAGAAATTAAGTCAATTTCTGACTCGGCAGGAAACCCATTGTTTGGAAGCACTGATTCTAAAACATTAATAGATATTAATGTAGAATTAGGATCGGCAGAAATAATTAGTGCAGATTTAATTGCAACAAATAAGATTAAAGTTGGATTTAACACAGAGCTAGCTACATTCAATGATGCTGATGTTATATTAAGTTTAAGTGTAGATAGTGTAACTACTCCTGGTTCTCTTAGAATAGATAGTGTAGAATCACAGACTGTTAATGATGATGGAAATACAGAAATAGTATTAACTCTTAATGAAGATATCAATACTGATGCTACATTTACTTATTGGCGAGAACCAATATATATAGTTACAAAAGAGAATCCATTATCAACATCGGTTTTTGGTATAGGATTATCAAAATCAAAGATAGATGTTATAGATAAGACTCCTCCAGAGGTAGTAATGTTTAACTACAATGGTCTTGGTGATTTAGTTCCTTATGTTGTTACCTCCCTGACTGATGATGATGATGTGCAAGCAGAGGGAACTGAGGGTTACATATATATTGCATTCACTGAGAGTATACTAAGTGATTCATTATCAATTGATGCATTCGAAGTTGATGGTTATACTATATTAGATGTTGAAGTGAAAGGGGATAATGAAAACGTAATTTTCTTGCGTGTTAAAGCTGATTCAGACGATACTAAAACTTATCCATATGTAACTAAAAGGCCTAATATTTGTGATATGTTAGGTAATGAATTTGTTGCTTCAGATTCTGAAATATGGATAGTAAGACCGTATTATTAAGGATGAAAGTAAATGAATAAGGGGCCTGTCGCATTAGCTATAGAAAATGGCTGTGCGAGGCCTCTTTTTTTCATGATTTCAAAATTAATGTGACTATGTTTGTAATTTGTATTTTCTAATCCAAGGAAATGGAAAAGCGTATATGCAAGATGAATATATTCGCCACCTATTAAAAGAATATATAGAATTTATTGAAAATTACTTAAATATAACATACAATTAAACTAGAAGTGAAAATACTCACAAAACAGATAAGGAGGATCTAAGAATGAATATGAGAAGGCTCAGAAAATTTACTGTAGCAGTTCTAACAGTAGCATTAGTGCTTACCTCTATGACGACTGTATTTGCTGCTGATCCATCACCTACAGTAGAAAACGCTGACAAGGCTGTAACATTAAAAGACCTAGGCCTCTATTCCGGTCAAGATGTAAACGATCCAACAGTTGGTTTACAGGACGCATTGACTACACAGGATTCATTAATATTTTTATCAAAATTATTTGGGTACTATGATGATGCTAATGCGCTTGCAGCTGATGAAGTAGCTGAGGCATTAGTTAAATTTGATGATGCTGCTAG
>JAEZJJ010000103.1 GCA_023436395.1 Bacillota bacterium
GAACTGACCGGGTCAGCCAAGTCTCAATCTGTCGTTACAGGTACCTCTGGACTTAAGGAAAATGTTCACTGATTGCCAGTGTAAAGGGAGGCGCTCAATTTATAGGTTATTGAAATACGTTTTTACAACAAATAAAGTTTCAATCCAGAGTCTTAAGGTCACGGCTTCCTAGATAGGACCGTCCGGGCCGAGACTTTAAGGAGCTCCTCACTCACGGGTTAAACTTTCATAGCTGTCTTCGTAGGCACCATTCTATTCGTATGCAGGTGCTGAGGAGCTATTGTCATGCCATAGAGTAAAGTTTACTTAGGCAGCTATGGAGTTTAACTAGAGTCTGGGCAAAAGCGAAGGCATTCACCTTGTATCCGTATACTTGGTGAATGCCTTTTTTCATGTTGTCTATACTTTAAAGCAAAAATGTCTTTTTGCTAGCTTATGTATTTCTGTTAATAAATCCTCTAGTTCTTCCTGAGTACTATTTTCAGTAACCTCAAAGTACAGTTTATTATCTTGTGCCCAGTAAACCTCAACCACTAAACTTGTAGCCTTTGGGCGTAAAGTCACTAAATTTATTCTTCTCCCTGCTCGATATGCTAATGGTACTTCAAACTTTCCTGCTATAGGAGAATCTTCTCGCCATATACCCTCGTAAATATAACCTAACCCCTGTAGTATTTGATCAAAATTAAGTATTGCCCTTTGTGTAGCTTGAGAAAATTGTTGATACTTTTTAGTTTTTATAAATTGCTCATGATTAATCATTATGTATTTATCCCCTTTCTACCTTATATCCTATTTTTCTTTATTTTTTTAGAATATATCTTATTTTTATCTTAATACTTCTCTTAATTACATATACATCCTTATCATACTTGACACCTTAAATATTTATATGTGCTATTGCATAAGTTCTTATATAAGATTAAAAAGTAATTGGATTGTCTTTATATTTCCATACTTTAACTTGGCTATATGTCTTTAAGTGTTGTAACTGCTTAGCATTATTAAGATAGTTTATTGCCTCATTTGCAAAAATGAAAATAATTTCAGGAACTAAATCCTCTCTTTCAAGCTGACTCCAGTCAACATTAGATTCACTGTGACTTTGAGGTACTCCTCTTAAACCTAATTTGGCATAATGTTGATAAATCTCTTTTGCTTCTTGTATTCTATATTCATTGAAATTAGGAATCTCAGATATATCTTCTTTTATAGTTTCTCTTATATATTGAACATAATCTCTATATCTCAGCATATCCTTCAAGTGCTTTTCCACACCTGAACAATTGTTACAAGATTCCAAAGAGGTTTTTAATTCTATATAGGCAATATTAATGGGTCTTCCATTTTCAAATTTTAAGGCTAAATAATCAAATCGGCCCAACTTCTCATAACTAGCATTAGGAAGTTTCTGTGCGAACTCTAAATCATATATAAAGTAACCCTCTTGTATATCCTTTTTTAAATTCATAATCTTTTGTTGAACTTCTTTCTCAATAGGCTGGCCATTACCTTGTTTTCTATGCCTCAAATAACATACATGCGTGTCTATCATCCGTCCAAATATTTCACCTAACATTTCCCATGTACTCTGTAGTAAATTAGTAAAGGGGATTTGTACTTCCGTGTTCTTCCTTTTTAAAATATCTTTAGATATATTGATCTTTTCTAATAACCCTTGATCTTGAATAGCATTTAGTCTATCAATACACTTTTCAAAGGTCCAATGACCATCTCTGCACCTATTTAAATGTCTTCCATGAGCTATATTAAAATAAATAACGTTGGTCTTCTCTAAATCACTTCCCTTTCTTTTATATTGTTTTATTTTAAACATGGCATGAGTTTTATAATATACAGTAATTGTATTTTTTCCTTCTACACCTCTAAAACATAACTCAAGTTGATTTCCTAAAGTCCTAGTTTCTGTACTTTTCACATAGTCTACTAAACTTACTAAACTTAACGGATCATCTTTATTAACTAAGGTACTAATCATTTCTTGGCTAATACTCCTCGTTGCCTGAGCTGCTACTCTTTTTAACTCTTCCATACGTGTATTATGCCACTTAGTAATGTCAAGAGTATCTAATGAAATAGGTACTTTATCTGCAGCAATGAGTACTTTGTTTTTTAACAGTCCGTTGTCTTCCAAGACTTTGTATAATTGATGTGGTTTTTCTGTATGAATAGGAATGATTGCTTTTTCGGGATTAACATGTTCACAGAGTTTTTTGAGGGTCTCCCAATTTGCATGACCTGAAGTGTGTAGATAAAACCATCTATTTTCTTCCACTAACTGCCTCTTGTATTCCTTTTTTAGCTCTACTAAGCCTTCTAAAGCCTGTTCACCCTCGCAGTATCCTTTCCACATGGAGTAAAGAATTTGCATTTCCTGTTCTAGGTGTTGGCCTTTCATCTGCTTTAACAAGGTGTTAAAATGCCTATTGTTGCGACAAAGCATGATAAATCCTCGTTCTTTTGTAGCTTCAAATAGTTGCTTAAATGCATTCTTGGTATCTCTATTCAGCTTGTACTCATACACCTCACCAAAATTATGATAGCCTTCTTGGGTTAATTGCTTTAGTAACAGATTTTGATATGTATCACAGATAAATAAACGATTTCCCTTATGATTGTATAATGTTTTTATACGATCCATATTAGTAGACGAGCATAACACAAATGTATATTTTCTTCGTTCAAAAATAGCTTCTGCTTCATTCCCCAACTCTTCTTCAGGTTTATAGGAATCATTTCGGCTAAGCATGGTTCCTTCAGTAATCAGCGCTGTACACTTCTTAGGAAATGCCTCAATTACACTCCTTGTATTAAGACCATGATCTCTAAAATCTCCTGTATGTATAATTGTTTCATCATCTGCTGTAATGATAAATGCATAGGCATCATAGGCTGAATGATTTACTTTAATAGTTTTCACTATTATTTTATCTGCGCCATTTTCTACGGTGATTACCTCTCCATCCTGAAAACCTTTAATTTGCTGTACACAACGAGCTAATGTCTGTTCTTTTTTTAAAGCTCTTACCTTATCCAATTCTTTTTGTAACATATAATAAATTTGCTTAGCTCCTTCTCCCATATACATAGGGATTTCATCTTTAATATGACAAAAGTGCCCTATATGATCTCCATGATAATGGGTAAAAAAAACTGCTCTTTCTATATGTTTTTCTGTACTTGTTGAGTCTTTAGTGTTTTTAGAAAAACCTTGTACATTTATATGATCCACTGTACTAGTTTGTTTATTTGCATCTGGTAACTGTTCACCAAAATCAATTAATACAGATACTGTTTCAGCATTATTCCTGATTTCTGTAGCACATCCACCAATTTGCTTTGTTCCTCTATGAAAGATAATCTTCATAAGCTCCCTTCTCCCCTTTAAAGCATTAGATACGAATACATACTGCTAATCCCCTAGCATATCTGCAATAAATGCCATGCTCTTTTCCTTCTATACTATTAATCCCCCATCTGATATTAGGGAGTCATTTTATTGAGTTCTTCAATAAACAAAACACCTATTTACCCCCATATTTCATCGTATATTCTATAGTATACTTCTTCATTTATCTAAGTTATCCCTTTGCTATTTCAATATGTGCCAGGTCTCTATCTTTTATCTTGATTATAGTAGCTATGTTCATATAAGTCTTTGCCTTATCCTCTATGCCTCATTTGCCTCATTTAAAATCGCTAATATTGCCTCTCCATATTTTGAACACTTCATCGCTCCAAAACCTGAAACATCCATAAGTTCCTCTATACTACTTGGATTCTTTTCTATAACTTCTAACATCTGTTTATCATTAAAAACATAGTAAGGTTTTATCTTCTCTTCTCTACTTCGTGCTAATCTATATGCCTTCATCTTTTGAATAAGCAAATCTATATCCTTTTCAACTTGTACTCCAACTTCACTCCCTTCTGCTACTTCTCCCAGCAAATCTTCATATTTCTTATGATATGTTATTTCCTTTACACGATGCTTACTTAAAAAGTATTCTGCAAGTTCCTTTAGCTCCTTATCATTAGATGGTTCACATTTTATTTGTTCATTTGTTTTCTTTATGTACTCAATTAGTTGGTCTGCCCTAATGATTTGGGACTTAATGTCCTTAGGGGCATACTTAGTATTTAATATTGTTTTAGGATTTGCTAACACTACAATAGAGCGATTCATCTCATAAAAAAACTTATCAAAAAATAATTTAATGAAACTCCCCTTATCTTGTTTGCGAATTTGCCTCATTATTTCTAAATGCCTCTTGTTCTGAGTAATGGGGGAATAGATACCTTCCTTTACAATCTTCTCCCCAAACTTCATGGTACGAATAAAGTCTCCATTATTATTGATTGTAATATCTCCAAACAGATTTTTGCATTCAATTACAAAAGTGCCCTTCCTAGTAATAATAAGATAATCAATCTGCGCACTTAAATCCTCATATTCAAGATATAAATCATGTAATACATACATTGCCATATGACTATTCTTAAGCTCAAAGGCAATCTGTTCTTCTCCCTTGATGCCATAAGAAATGTATCTCATATCCCTCTCTATCTCATCTTTTACTTTCCCCGTAGATTTGGCAAATAAATTCTCTAGTGCTTCCATTTGTAAAGCAGCATTACTATCCTCTTTAATAAAGATAGGCTGATCTAACTTATCAAAAAATCCCATAACTTTTCCTCCATTATTTCTTTATCACATACTCTTCCTGTGAATACACTTTTCCAACCCTATATTCTGATGCTGCTAGTAATATAATCATTTTAACCTTCTATCTGTATTTATTAATTCGTTATCTTTATTATATCTTAAATGGGTTGTTCGATATATTTTATCTGAATATTTTATATTTTTTGTAAGACTAACCTAAAATGTAATAGTAATTTTTTACACCCTTCACAATTAATTTTAAAAATATTTTTAAAAACACTAGGGAATGACCTTTCTCATCACATATATATAGTTGTAAAGGCAAAGTAAATAACCTCCTGAAGCAGAATCACCACATCTTCAATCTGAGGAACTGACCGGGTCAGCCAAGTCTCAATCTGTCGTTACAGGTACCTCTGGACTTAAGGAAAATGTTCACTGATTGCCAGTGTAA
>JAEZJJ010000012.1 GCA_023436395.1 Bacillota bacterium
GTTGCAGCTGGTGAAGAAGTTGTTTTTGACAAAGTTTTAGCAGTAGGTAAAGAGGATTCTTTAACTGTAGGTACTCCAGTTGTTGCTAATGCAACAGTTAAAGCTGAAGTAGTAGCTGAAGGTAAAGCAAAAAAAATCATCGTTTACAAATACAAGGCTAAAAAATCTTACCACAAAAAACGTGGTCATCGTCAACCTTTCACAAAAGTTACAATTAAAGCTATTGAAGCTTAATAATTATGACAAAGGTGATATTTTATCAGAAAGACGAACATGTTTATCGCTTTAGAGTAGAAGGACATGCTGGTTTTGCTGGACATGGCGAGGATGTTGTTTGTGCTGCAATTAGCATGCTAGTCATTAACACATTAAATGCTATAGAAACTTATACAGATGAACCAATTAAGGAACTTTGTATAAGCCCAAAAGAGGGTATTATTGATGTAGAATTACCGCGTCGTAAGGCAGGTGAGTATGCATCAGAAGCCGAACTACTTATTAAAAGTATGATATTAGGTCTTAGGACCGTAAAGGAAATGTACGGAGAAAAATACATTGATATTCTAAATAAATAGGAGGTGGATCACATGTTACGTTTAGACCTTCAATTCTTTGCTCATAAAAAAGGACAAGGTTCAACAAGCAACGGTCGTGACTCAGAATCAAAACGTCTTGGCGCTAAAAGAGCCGATGGACAGATCGTTAAAGCTGGGAATATTTTATACCGTCAAAGAGGAACTAAAATTCATCCAGGTAACAATGTAGGTCGCGGTGGCGATGATACATTATTTGCTTTAGTAGATGGTAGAGTTAAATTCGAACGCAAAGGCAGAGACAAAAAACAAGTTTCTGTATATCCAGTTGCACAAGAAGCATAATTAACTTTTAGAAGGTTTCAGCATTTGTTGAAACCTTCTTTTTATCATATATGAACATTTATTCGAAAAGTTTAAAATTATAAATTTATAAGTAAATAGAGAGTATACTTATTTAAATTACTTCAATGTTGTACAAACTAAAGAAGAAGGGAGTGACAACATGTTTGTAGATAAAGTTAAGATATTTGTAAGATCGGGAAAAGGTGGAGACGGTCACGTTTCATTTAGAAGAGAAAAATATGTACCTAATGGTGGACCTGATGGTGGAGATGGAGGCCGTGGAGGTCATATTATTTTTGAAGTGGATTCAGGATGTAATACTTTAATGAAATTTAGACATCAACGCCATTTTAAAGCTGCAGATGGTGAGAATGGTGGTAAGAAGCGTTGTCATGGCAAAGATGCAGAGGATATGATTATTAAAGTTCCCCAAGGAACAGTTGTTAGAGAAGCAGAAACCGGCCATGTCATAGCAGATTTACATGCAGCAGGACAAAGAGAAATTCTTTTTAGAGGAGGCAAAGGGGGACGTGGTAACCAACATTTTGCTACTGCTACAAGACAAGCACCTAGATATAGCGAAAAAGGTAAACCTGCTAAAGAATATTGGCTTATTTTAGAGCTTAAAATGATTGCAGATGTAGGACTTGTAGGTTATCCTAATGTAGGAAAATCTACATTACTTTCTATGGTAAGTAATGCTCAGCCTAAAATTGCAAATTATCATTTCACTACACTAGCACCTAATCTAGGAGTTGTTACAAATCAATATGGTAAGCAATTTGTTATGGCAGACATTCCAGGACTTATTGAAGGTGCAGCAGAAGGTATTGGATTAGGACATGATTTCTTACGCCATGTAGAAAGAACAAAGGTGCTTCTACATGTAGTAGATGCTGCAGGTAGTGAAGGAAGAGATCCTGTAGAAGACATTTACGCAATTCAAAAAGAAATAAAATTATTTAATCCTAAAATTTTAGAAGAAAAGCCACAAATTATTGCAGCTAATAAGATTGATATCGGTAATTGTGAAGAAAATGTTGCACGTCTTAAAGCAGAATTTGAACCTCAGGGAATTAAGGTACTTCCTATTTCTGCAGTAGGTAATGAAAATTTACAAGAGTTACTAAAAGATGTAGCAGAATTACTTGCCACAGTACCTAGTGAAAATATTATCTTTGAGCCTGAGTTTGAAGAAATTAGCAAAATGTCAACAGAACCATTTACTGTGGAACAAGTTCATGAAGGGTACTTTGTTGTAGAAGGACATGGTATTGAACGTATGATGGGATATACTGCCATTGATACAGAACAAGGTTTTGCTTTCTTCCAAAAATATTTACGTGAAAAGGGTATTATTGAGGCCTTGGAATCAGCAGGTATTTCAGAAGGTGATACAGTTAATATTTATGATTTAGAATTTGATTATATAAAATAAAAGGAGGTGCCATAATGACACTTACAAGTAAACAAAGGTCTTATTTAAAATCTTTAGCCCAAAAGACAGAAGCTATTTTTCAAATTGGTAAAAATGGATTAACTCCTGAGGTAACAGAGGCAGTTGCGTTAGCTTTAGAAGCAAGAGAATTAGTTAAAATTAGTGTTTTGCAAAATTGTCTTGAGGATCCAAAAGAAATGAGTAACATCTTGGCGGAACGTACAAAGTCTATAGTTGTACAGGTAATTGGTAAAAAGATTGTATTATATAAACCAGCTAAAAAAAATCCTAGGATTACATTAGTTTAAATAAACACTTATTAGGAACAAAGGTATCAAAAGCAGTATGCTTTATAATACCTTTGTTTTTTTATTATTTAATTTTATTGAAAATAGGGTATAATAGAAAAGGTATCGAAGTTAAGGTTAAGGAGATTTTTATGTATAAGCTAAAAACAATACGAAAACTAGCTATTATGGGTGGGACATTTGATCCTATACATATAGGTCATCTTGTAACAGCAGAAGAAGTAAGACACGAATTCAGTGTGGATGAAGTTCTATTTGTACCAACTGGACATCCTCCTCATAAATCTAATATTAATATGACAACAAGTGAACATCGTTATTTAATGACAGTTTTAGCAACAGCAGCTAATCCTAGTTTTAAAGTATCAAGAATAGAAATTGAACGTGAAGGTGTCACTTATACGATTGATACCATCAAAGAGTTAAAGCGGATTTACGGAGAAGATGTACAGTTATATTTTATTACAGGGGCAGATGCTATTCATAAAATATTAGGATGGAAAGATTGTAATGAGCTTTTACAAATTTGTGAGTTTGTAGCTGTTACAAGACCTGGTTATAATAAAGGGGAATTACTTAAGCAAGTTGAAGAATTAAATAGAACGTATGCAACAAATATTCATTTCTTAGAAGTACCTGCACTAGCTATTTCCTCTTCTAATATCAGAAGAAGAATTGAAGAAGAAAAACCTATTAAATACTTAGTACCTCAAGAAGTAGAGAATTATATTAAGAAACATAGCCTGTATGACTATAATCTTCATTTAACAGAAGAAGAAAAGATAAAGATGTATCAATATGTAGCATCTAGGCTTTCACCTAAGCGATATGCTCATACAAGAGGAGTAGTAGAGATGGCATTAGAATATGCTAAGCTAAATCACTTAGATTATGATGAAACCTTTATTGCGGCCTTATTTCATGATATTGCAAAAGAGTTACCCAAAGAAGAGCTTTTAAGATTATGTAGGCAATATCAAATAGATTTAGATGATTTTGAAAAACAACATCTACATTTAGCACATGGAAAGATAGGTGCAGCCATCCTTGAAAATGATTGGGGAATTCATAAGGCTTCTATTATTAATAGTATAAAATATCATACAGTAGGTAGACTAAATATGACTGATTTAGAAAAAGTAATTTATCTAGCTGATATGACAGAAGAAGGTAGAAGTTCCTATAAAGGAAAAGAACAAATTAAACATTTGGCTCAATATAACTTAGATCGTGCTATGTATAAGGCACTTTCTTCTTCATATAATTATGTGACTAATATTTTAAAGCAAGAGGTTCATCCAATTACTCATAAATTATTGGCATATTATAAGCAGTTTGATATAGATGAATAAGGAGTGAATATAAGGAGACTATTATATAGTATTTTTTTGGTTACTATAACCACTTGATCATTTTACAGTTAAATATTGCCGTATATTAAGAAAGGAGAATTATATCTTTTGAATACAGACACATATAGACTTGGTAAGCAAATAATAGAAGCGCTTAATAAAAAAAAGATTATAAAGGTGGATTTATTAGATGTTGCCCAAATTACACCTTTAGCGGAACTATTTATTATTGCCATTGCTTCAAATATCAGACAAACTAAAGCGATGGCAGATGAAGTGGAAGAAAGTTTAGCAAAGCTAAATAAATTACCTATCCATAAGGAAGGTTATCAATCAGCAAATTGGATTTTATTAGATTATGGGGATATAATTGTACATATTCTAGATGAAGAACATGCACAATTTTATGGGTTAACAAGACTTTGGCAAGATGCGATAAGTCTAGAAATATAGCTTTTCAAATAAAAAGATAGCTCTTTCATAAAAGAGCTATCTTTTTATTTGAAAAGCTTTTTAAATTTTAATTGTTTAGCACGACGTTTACGTTTCTTGATAATCAATATAATGCATGTAATTAGTAAAACTAATGTTGCAATCAAAATAATAATATAGATGAGAACTAGAGAAGTTACGCTATTAGTAGAGGGGACAATTACCTTAGAGGCAGATGGGTTAAAGTCAATTTTTTGAATTAATAGGTTATTCTTTGCTAAAATTTTAGAATCCTTTGTATAGATAATCTCTCCTATAATATCCCCTTCTTGATGTGTCATATCAATATAAGCAGGAAGACTAATACTTGTCGTAATATCCTGTGAACTTATATTGTTATGAACAAGTACAGAAACATCTTTTTCTACACCAATAGAACAATTTCCTGCTTGATAGGGTTGTCCACTTTTTATACTGTAAAGAGGAAGGGTTTTTATAGTTTCATTAGAATTATGCAATGACAATGAGTGATAAGAATTAAAACCATAGTCTAGGAGTGTAGCAGTATCTGAATATAAGGTGTTTTTTTCAGACTTCATCACCACAGCTACAAGGGTAGTATTTCCTTGTTTTGCAATAGTCACAAGTGTATGTCTTGCCTGATCTGTATATCCAGTTTTACCCCCAATAACATCTTCTCTAAAGATAGTTGAATCTTTATAGGGATTAAACATTTTATGATCTTGAGATAAAGGACGTACTTGATCTGTTTTATTTGTACTATCTATAGTATAAATAAAATCTTTCATGATTTCTAAAAAGTAATCATTATCAGCCAAATAACTTGCTATAAGTGACATATCATAGGCTGTAGTATAATGATTTGGGTCATGTAATCCATGAGGATTAACAAAATTTGTATTTAGTGCACCTAATTCTTGGGCACGACGATTCATATACTTAGCAAAATCGTCTATGGAACCACTCACAGCTTCAGCTAATCCATTAGCTACCTCATTAGCAGACATAAGTAGTAAACCATGCAATGCATCATTTACAGTAATTTGTTCACCTACATCCATACCAATATGACTACTTCCTGTCTCTATGCCAAAGATAGCTTCTTTAGAAAATGTAATAGTATTAGTTGGTTCTAAGTTTTCTATCGCTAAAAGAGCAGTCATTAACTTTGTAATACTTGCTGGATATTGTTTGCTATAGGCATCTTTTTCATATAAAACAGTTTTAGTCGATGCATCAATTAAGATGGCAGAGCCTGCCATTATTTGGGGCTCATTTTCTTCTGCATGGACAATAGGATATAGCAGAGTGAATGTAAGTAATAAACACATATATAAATATTTTTTTTGTTTCATTCCTAAAATAGCTCCTTTCACATAAATAGTATTATAACAGATTTTTTACAATTTAGTAAGTAAATCAGTCTAATTTATCAAAAATATGTTAACACTTTGTATAAGGAGTGATAATATGGTAGAATTAGTTAAACGCTATAAAGTCATTTTATTAATTATTGGTATAGTCATTATCAACCTAGGTATGTTATTATTTCAATTCAACAGACAAGAAAGTATTCAACTTATTACCAATCAAGAATCTAAAACTAATGCTGAAAAAGAAATACAAGAAGAGACAAGATCAATAGTTCAAGAGACGCCATTACGACAAGAACAATCTATTAATGATATAAATAAGTCTATAGTAGCAGAACCTATTCCAACTATGGTTACAACTGTGCCTGTTTATATTTGCGGTGCTGTTAAGATACCCGGAGTATATTATGTATCATCTCATGCTATTGTTGATGAGGTTATTAAGTTGTGTGGGGGATTTACAGAAGAAGCAGATTCAGTAGCAATTAATTTAGCTGCACCTATTATTCCTAATGAGAAAATTATTGTGCCTAAAGTAGGTGAAGAAATTGACAAAACAATCACTTCATATGACAATAAAATAGAGACTTCTTCTTCAAAAACTACCCTTATAAATATCAATACAGCTAGTAGTAATGAATTAATGAGTCTTCCAGGAATTGGAGAGGTAAAGGCTCAGGCTATTATTCAGTATAGAGAAACTATAGAGTCTTTTAGGACTATCGAAGAATTAAAAGAAGTGTCTGGCATAGGTGATAAGACTTTTGAAAAGTTAAAGGATCTTATTACAGTCTAGTCACTATTTAATAATAGAGGAGGAGAGATATGAATAGTAAAATCTTAGTAGTAGACGATGAAAAATTAATTGTTAAAGGAATAAAATTTAGCTTAGAACAAGAAGGTTGGGAAGTAGATGCGGCATATGATGGGGAAGAAGCGCTGAATTATGTTAAAAACAATAAATATGATGTCATGCTGTTAGATGTGATGCTACCTAAATATGATGGTCTACAAGTATGTCAGTTAGTGAGGGAGTTTTCTAATATTCCGATTATTATGCTCACAGCTAAAGGTGAAGATATGGACAAAATTATGGGATTAGAATATGGAGCTGATGATTATGTTACAAAGCCTTTTAATATCCTTGAACTTAAGGCTAGGATAAAGGCTATTTTAAGGCGTTCTCAACATCAAGATAAAGCACCTAATAAAAAGACTATTGAGATAGGAGAATTAAGATTAGAGGTAAGTAGTCGTCGTGTTTTTATTAAAAATCAAGAGATGAATTTAACTGCTAAAGAATTTGATATGTTAGAGCTTTTTGCGACACATCCAGGCAAAGTCTATAGTAGAGATCAATTATTAGATACTATTTGGGGAAAAGAATATCCTGGTGATGTAAGAACTGTAGATGTACACGTGCGTCGATTACGTGAAAAAATAGAGCCTAATCCAGGACAACCTGAGTATATTTATACAAAATGGGGGGTAGGTTACTATTTTAAAGATTAAGATGAAATGGTTTCATAGTTTAAGATGGAAACTATTAATTTTATTTTTTATTATTAGCTATATTCCACTTATGTTTTTTTCTTCAATGATTTTAGATCGTATGGAAACTTATTATATTACACAAAGTGAAATAGGTTGGCTTAGACAAGCCAATATGGTAGCTATTCAAGTTAAAGAAGGAAATTATTTAGTTGATAATAGTAATTACAATTTATTTAAAACACTTATTACAAATAAAAGTAATGAAAGTGGTGCTAGAATTTTAGTTGTAGATGCATCTGGATTTGTCATTATGGACTCAAGTGGTGCTGATATGAATAATACACTTATGAATAGCACTGTACTCTCAGCACTTAATAATCAAGAAAAAGCTAAAAAGATTGATAATCTTCCTATTATGACAGCCTCTGTTCCTGTACTAGATAAGGATAAAAAATCAGTAGTAGGTGCAGTTGTTTTAGTAACTTCAATTAAAGATGTATTATTACCACAAGAAGATATGAAAGGGCAGATTTATTTACTTTCACTAGTAATAGCACTTATTGCAGGACTACTAAGTTTTACAACCTCATCCGTTATTACCAAACCTCTTAAAACACTTATGAAATTTGTTCAAAAAATTACTAATGGTCAACTTGATCAGAAAGTAAATGTAGTAGGTAAGGATGAAATTGCAGAATTAGGAAGTGCTTTTAATCATATGACAGAGCAATTGCAACGGGTGGAGCAATCAAGACAAGAATTTGTGTCTAATGTTTCTCATGAACTTAAGACGCCTCTTTCTTCAATTAAAGTATTAACAGAATCGTTAATGTTTCAAGAAGATGTACCAGTAGAAATGTATAAGGAATTTTTTGAGGATATTAATTCTGAAGTGGACAGACTTAATAATATTATTTCAGATTTGTTAACTTTAGTAAGGCTGGATCAACGAGAGATTCCACTTAATATTGTCAATGTAGATATTAATGAAATGACGCAAAATATATTAAAGCGACTTACCCCATTGGCAAAGAAAAAAGATATAAAGTTAATTTATGAAAGTCATAAAGATATTGTTGCAGAAATTGATGAAGTTAAGTTTACGCTTGCGCTAACAAATCTTATAGAAAATGCCATTAAGTATACACCTAGTGGTGGTGAAGTAGGTGTTGTGTTGCAAAGTGACTTACAAGATGCTTTTATATCTGTACAAGATACAGGGATAGGAATAGCTAAGGAAGAACAATCTAGGATATTTGAACGTTTTTACCGTACAGATAAGACACGTAATAGAGAAACAGGTGGAACAGGGTTAGGTTTAGCTATCACTTATAAGACTGTAGTGATGCATAATGGATCAATTCAAGTTGAGAGTGAAGAGGGCAGAGGTTCTGTATTTAGTGTTCAATTCCCATTACGTCATATATGGGAAGGAGGAACTAAATGATAAGAAAATATAGAAATTTTAAGTTAATAGTAGTATTTATACTTTGCATAGGACTAATGGGCTGTGCTGTGTCTCCTACTAAATTAGATGATTCGCCTAAAGTTTACTACTTTGATAGCATGAAAGGAGAGTTTATAACTCAGTCCTTAGGCGAAGTTTTTTTAAATCTTCAAACTGAACAAGAAAAGGTAGAGTACATTATTAATGAATTAACATTAAACAAAGGGATGCAAGATAATACTTTAATTATATCTGTTCCAATGCCAATTAAGAGTGTAACTACTAATATTAATGAACGTATGGTGGGGATTAATTTTAGTAATGAATACAATAGTTTATCTTCACAAGAGCGAATTGGTATACGAGCTGCTGTTGTTTATTCTCTAACACAACTAGATTTTATAGATAGTGTAGATTTCTATATTGAAGATAAGGCTCTAACAGCAAGCAATGGTAAAGTAATTGGACCTATCTCGCAAGCCAATATCAAGTTAAATGTGATAGAACCAGCTCCTGCAACAACTCCGTATACATTACCATTATACTTTGTAAATAAAGATGGGAAATTGGTTAAAGAAGAAAGAGGGGTTCGAGTGAGTGATCCTACCTCTGTAGAAAAATTACTTATAGAGGAACTTGTTAAAGGACCTAATTCAGAGGGGCTATCCCCTTCACTTCCAAGTGATTTAAAGGTGAATGATGCTGTAACAACTAATGGTGTTTGTCAAGTGGATTTATCTTTTGACTTAAAGTCTAAATTCTTTACTTCCCCAGAAGTGAAGGAACGAATGATTTATGCTATGGTGAACTCACTTACAGAAATTCCAAAGATTCGTACTGATATTCCGAAGATTAAAAAAGTAGCTTTTTTAGTAGATGGAAAAAGTGATATTGAATTTACCAAAGAGATAGATTTAAGAGATACTTTTGAAAGAGATGAGGATTACATTGAAAAGTAAAAAGCGTTATTTGAATCGTCCGCTTGTTTATGTAGCACTTAGTTTTATGATAGGTATTATAGGGGGAAACATGTTTCTAAGTAGGGAATATGTTTCTCCCTTTTTTATAGTTGCTTTAGGATGTATAAGTATACTTTATTGTTATATGTATAAGAATAACGGATTGCCTTTAGTTTTTATTGGAATATTTCTAGGAATCATATTATTATTTATCCATCCTACTAGGATAGATGCTCATTATTTTGAAACAGGGAAACAGGTAAAAGTAAAGGGAAGGGTATATGAAATACAAAATACACTTTATGGACAATACGTGATATTGAAAAACACTACAATATGTACTGATAAGAAAAATATTAGGCTTAATTCTTTAGTACAACTTAACTTAAGCACAACAGAGTCCATAACAATTAATGATGATATAGAAATAATGGGGATTCCGGAACCTATAGAGGGGCCTATGAATCCTAGTGATTTTGATAATAAGATGTACTTAAAGAGTAGGAATGTAATTGCTAAAGTTAAGGTGCATCAAATAATTAGTTTACAAATAAATAGCTCATGGATAGAGAAACTGCAAGATTTGCTTAAGCAACAAATAGAGGTATTATTTCAAGATAAAGACCAAGGTATTATGAGAGCATTACTTTTAGGTGATGATACACTATTAGAATCACATACAAATGAGATTTATACAATTTCAGGAATGAGTCATGTTTTATGTATATCAGGTTTTCATATTAGCGTCATTACAGGCTTTTTTCTAGTCATTATGGGACAACTAGGTGTAAGTTATTCGTTACGATATTTAGTTGCTTTAATTGGAATTTGGATCTATGCCTATTTAACAGGAGAGGGGATTTCTACTCTTAGAGCAACTTGGATGATGAGTTTTTGCATAATCGGACGTCTTATTTGGGAAGAAGAAGATAGCTGGATTAATCTTGCCATCGTCAGCTTAATACTTTTAATTTTTAAACCCTATCAACTTTTTTCGCCAGGTTTTCAACTCTCTTTTTTAGCAGTTTTAGGAATTCTTGTAAGTCAAAATCTACAAAAACATTTAAAGCAAGAAAAAAGATTGAAAAGATGGCATAAGTGGATACTTCCATGGTTACCGATACAACTTATTATTTCACTTCCATTAGCATACCATTTTTATCAAGTTCCTTTTCTTAGTAGTTTTTTGAATTTCGTTGTTATCCCACTATTTTCAATAATTATGATAAGTGGCTGGGTGTGTATTTTAATAGGATTATTAGGTTTACCAATGGCTCATTTATTAGCAGAAGGGATTAATCATTTGTTACAAGTAGTTAGTTTTATAATAGAGTTAGTCTTAAAGATTCCTCTAAGCACACTTTGTGTAGGACGTCCTACATTAATAGGAGCTACCATATATATATTAGTAATCATATTCATATTATATGGAATAGGTGGTTATATTAAAAATATTAAAAACTACTATTATAGCTGTTTAATTTTACTAGTGGCAATGATTGGATATAAGATAATGCCACAATCACTCCATGTTGCATTTTTATATGTTGGACAAGGCGATGGTACTGTCATTATTACACCTCAAGGAAGGGTAATTGTGATTGATGGAGGTAAAACAGGTAAGGGTGATGTTATTAATCGATATTTAAAATATAAAGGAAAAGACCATATTGACATCATGATGCTTTCTCACTCGGATGAAGATCATATAGGAGGATTAATAGAATTGGCATCTACTTCCATACCTATAAAACAGGTATTTATTTCACAAGCAGATGACTCTAAGCGCCTAATTGAATTAATTGAGTTATGCTCTAAAAAAGCAATACCTATACAAAAACTGGGAAGAGGTAATGAAATCTTAATGGATGGTTTAAATTTAGCGATTATAGCTCCTAGTTTTAAAATACCTTTAAATGATAGCAATGATAATTCTCTTGTATGCTATTTGAAATATAAGTCATTCAGTACTTTATTTACAGGAGATAAATCAAAGGAGTGTGAAATATGGGTATATGATGAAATCAATAAAGTTAGTGTCTTAAAAGTAAGTCATCATGGTTCAAGAACAGGTACATCAAATGAACTCCTTTTGAAAGTTAATCCACTATATGCTATGATAAGTTGTGGTAAGGATAATCTGTATGGACACCCTCATGGGGAAGTTGTTAATTTATTAATAGAAAATCATATCACCTACCATCAAACGAATATATCAGGTGCTATTTGGATTGAAACAAATGGCAATGAGATGAAAATAAATAGCCAAAGAGAGGATGGGCATGATGAAGCGGGGATGTTATTTACTGCTAGGGGAAGATAGTTGGTCAAAGGGACACTATATTCATAAAGTAAAACAAGAGGTTCTTATAAATGGGAATGAAATAATGAATTTTTTTGAAGCACAGGATAAAGAAGTTATTGTAAGCCAAGTTCAAGATGCTATAGACACCCTACCTTTTTTTGCAGAACAAAAACTTATATTACTCAGAGAAACAGGATTATTCAAATCAGGAAAAAAAGATGAAACGGAAAAATTTGAAAAACTTATAGAAACTCTACCTGATTATATTATACTTCTGATCGATGAAAAAGAAGTAGATAAGAGAAGTAAACTTTATAAACTTATTAAAGGCAAAGGAGAAATTATAGATTTTGAATTTCCAGGAGAAGAAGTTATCTATCATTATATAAAAGACCAAAGTGAAAAGAAAAAAGTAGTTATATCTGAAAAAAATCTTAGATATTTTATTCAAAGAATGCCACAAGATATGAACTATATTTTAGGAGAATGGAGTAAGTTACTTAGTTATGCTGAAGAGCTTCAAATTACTAAAGAAATAATAGATGAAATTTGTGTTTTTTCTTTAGAAACCCGTGTTTTTGAATTGGTAAAAAAAATAGTTAATCATCAAGATTCCGAAGCTCTTGAGATTTATAGTCGAATGATTCAAAGTAAGGAATCACCCATTGGAATTTTAGTACTTATTGCAAGGCAATTCCGTATAATGTATCAAGTAAAATACTTGTTGACTAATAGAGTATCTTTAAAAGAGATAGCAGTGCAGGTAAAGCTTCCTTTTTTTGTGGTTAAAGAAATGTGTGACCAGGTTGCATGCTACCAATTTAAACAATTAGAAGATATTTTAGAAGCATGCTTACATGCTGATGAAGATATAAAAACAGGAAGGCTAGAAAGTAGTATGTGTGTAGAATTATTGATTTTAACATGCTTAAATAAATAAAATAAAAAGACCTCGTTTGAGGTCTTTTTATTTTTGTACCTTATTAAGCAAGTGTATTAACTAAACGTGTTAAAGAAGATTTTTTACGAGCAGCAGCATTTTTATGGAAGATTCCTTTAGATGTTGCTTTATCGATTGCTTTAACTGCGTTTACTAAAGCTACTTTTGCTGCAGCTTGATCATTAGCCTCTACTGCAAATCTAACTTTTTTGATCTGAGTTTTAACTGCTGATTTAATTGCACGATTACGTGCAGTTTTTGTTGCGATAACTAAGATACGTTTTTTTGCTGATTTAATATTTGCCATTTAGTGGCACCTCCATTCATATTCTTGGACACGGTTTGGGGAACTATGAACGGTTTTAACAGAACTCATTATAGTATAAGTACCAAACAAAGTCAATGTATACACCTAAAAATAATGGTCAAACTACATAATGTGCATAAATCATTTACTATTAACTATTATAATAAATCCTTTAGTTAGAGTAAAGATAAACCTATAAAAAAAGGAAGTGAAATTGTGGAACGATATGAAAATGTTGGGAATATATCCCTAAGAACTGATTTAGCAATTGAGATTAGCAATGCACTTAAGTTAGATAAGGATGAATCCTATGAAATTCCAGGTGTACAAATCAAACAAAAAAGTTTTACTGAAGAGAGTATAGCCATTACTAAGGTGCGTATTTTAAATGAAGAAGGTGAGAAAAACATGGGTAAACCCATAGGAGATTATATCACCATTGAATCAAATGGACTTAAAAAGAATAATCCTGAACTTCACGAAAAGATTATTAGTATTCTTGCAGAATCAGTAAAATCACTTCTACCAGAAAAAAAACAAGGAAAATTGAATATTCTGGTCATTGGGTTAGGGAATCGATTTGCTACTCCAGATACGCTGGGACCTAAAGTGGCAAACCAGGTTTTTGTAACAAGACATGTCGCACTTAAAGCCCCAGAATTAATAGAAGAGGGCATTTGTTACTTAAGTAGTTTTGCACCTAGTGTTATGGGACTAACAGGAATAGAGACTGCAGAGATTATACAAGGCATTGCAGAAAATGTAAAACCGGACTGTATTATTGCTATTGATGCATTAGCTGCAAGAAGTGCATCACGCATTAATACAACTATTCAAATTACAGATACTGGTATTTCTCCAGGAGCTGGCGTTGGGAATAAACGTAAAGAACTGAATGAAGAGTCAATTGGTTGTAAAGTAATAGCTATAGGAGTACCTACAGTGGTTGATACAGTGACACTTGTTTCAGATGCATTAAATGATCTTATTACACATATGTTAAAGCATGCTGAACATTCTCCTTTTTATGATATGTTAAAAGATTTAACAGAACAAGAGCATTATCAATTAATAAAGGAAAGTATTTATCCTGAAATTAGTGATTTATTCGTAACCCCAAAAGAGATGGATGAAGTGATGGAATACTTATCTAGTATTATTTCAAATGGTATTAATTTAGCAGTTCATTCTGGGATGACATTAAAAGATATTAATAAATATACTTATTAGGAATAAAATAGTATACAAGCCTATACAATAATAGAGAATGATATAGGGGGGATATAGATGTTAAAATTTGCAAAGGGAGTAAAAGACGACACCTATCATTTTGAGGTAAATGGTTATAAAAAGATGATAATCTATATAGGGATTATGGGTTCCTTATTGATGAATATTTATAGTATGCAGCTTAAGGGATATCCTATAGGAGAATTTTTTTTTGCAGAAGCTTTTCCTAAAGATACAACTACTTACAAGGTGAACTTTTTAAAACAATATGGGTATTTACTTTCAGACATTGTAATAGGGGAACCATTAAGCCTATTTACTAATTCGATTCCCTACTTGGAGAATGATGAAGCGTTTAAAGCTTCTTATAGTGATATAATGGGTTATTTTACACCTAGTGAATCAAACAAGACAATTAATAAAAATAGTGTAGGAGACTTACAAATAAAACAAGTGAGAAAAAACCCATTGCCGCAGATACAAGAAAAAATATCTTTAAACGTTCTTAAAGATCCCCAATATGTATTTGATCATTTCATGACAGCTAAAGCAGAGATGGAGTTTGATGTAGACATGATTAAAGAGTGGAATTTCTCAGAACTTGCCAGGGAACCTATTCGTTTAAATGAAAGCATAAAAGGACCACAGATCCTCATTTTTCATACTCATTCTAGAGAAGAGTATAAAGATGGAATAACAGTAATAGATGTAGCAGAAGCCTTAAAAGAAAAATTAGAGAATGAATATGGGATATCAGTACTACATATAAAGGATTCTTTCTATGAAGTAAGTAATGAAGGAAACAGGCCTACTGGAGGAGAGTATGAAACAATGGAACCAGTTATTAGAAAAATACTTAATGAAAATCCTTCTATATCTGTTGTGATTGATATGCATCGAGATGGAGTGAATGAGAATATTCACTTAGTAACTGATATTCAAGGTAAACCAACGGCTAAAATAATGTTTGTTACTCCTTTATGCCGTAATCGTAATGTGGCGGGTGAAGTAGTTGATAAAGTTGATATACCCAATCCTTATTTAAAAGAGAATTTAGCATTTGCGCTTCAAATGTATTTAATTGCTAATGAGTATTATCCGGGTATTGCTAGAAAAATTTTTGCTTCTGAATGGCGATACAGTACACACATGAAGCCCCAATCATTGCTTCTAGAATGGGGGGCACAGACGAACACGGCAGAAGAAGTATTCAATACAGTAGAACCAGTAGCTCAGATGTTAGCGAAAGTATTAGGAAAAGGTTAAGAATATAAAAAGATTGATAGAAAAAGAAGGGCTATGCTATAATGAAACGAAAAGAATAGACAAAAGAAGTAAGGAGGGGCAAAATGTCTCTTTCAAAACAATCTAAAATAAGAAATTTTTCTATTATTGCCCATATTGATCATGGTAAAAGTACACTTGCGGACCGTATCATTCAAATGACAGGTACACTTACTGAACGTGAAATGCAAGCTCAAGTACTTGATAATATGGATTTAGAGAGAGAACGTGGTATTACTATTAAATCACAAGCTGTCAGGCTTGTTTATAAGGCTAAAGATGGAGAAGAGTATATCTTTAATTTAATTGATACTCCAGGTCATGTTGACTTTAATTATGAGGTATCTAGAAGCTTAGCAGCTTGTGAAGGTGCTGTATTAGTTGTAGACGCAGCTCAGGGCATTGAGGCACAAACACTTGCTAATGTGTATTTAGCTTTAGAACATGATTTAGAAATTATGCCAGTTATTAATAAAATTGATTTGCCAAGTGCTGACCCAGAACATGTCAAACACGAAATTGAAGATATCATAGGTTTAGATGCCAGTCATGCACCACTCATTTCAGCAAAGACTGGACTAAATATAGAAGATGTATTGGAACAAATTGTAACACAAATTCCAGCACCAGTAGGGGATGTCTCAGCACCACTTAAAGCACTAATCTTTGATTCATTATATGATCCTTATAAGGGAGTTATTGTTTTCTGTAGAGTTAAAGAAGGTATGCTTAAACAAGGAATGCGCGTACGCATGATGGCTTCTAAAGCAGAATTTGAAGTTGTAGAAGTAGGTACATTTGGTGCTGGGCAATTTAGACCAAGTCAAGAGGGATTAATTCCAGGAGAAGTAGGTTATTTTACGGCAAGTATTAAAAATGTAAAAGATACACATGTTGGAGATACTGTAACAGATGCAAATAATCTAGCAGCTGAACCTCTT
The DNA here is from genome assembly GCA_023436395.1 of Bacillota bacterium. Classification (GTDB taxonomy): domain Bacteria; phylum Bacillota; class Clostridia; order Lachnospirales; family Cellulosilyticaceae; genus Cellulosilyticum. The sequence continues at coordinate 16,710 of JAEZJJ010000012.1, forward strand.
CCAGGGTATAAGAAAGCAAATCCCATGGTTTATTGTGGTCTTTATCCAGCAGATGGTGCTAAATATGGGGATCTTCGTGATAGTTTAGAGAAACTTCAGCTTAATGATGCAGCACTTGTGTTTGAACCTGAAACATCAATTGCATTAGGTTTTGGTTTTAGATGTGGATTTCTTGGATTACTTCATATGGAAATTATTCAAGAGCGCCTAGAACGTGAATATAACCTAGATTTGGTAACAACAGCACCTAATGTTATTTACAAGGTGCACCAAACAAATGGTGAAGTCATTGAACTTTCTAATCCAGCCAATTTACCAGACCCATCCAATATCAAATATATGGAAGAACCTATGGTTGGTGCAAAAATCATTGTACCAACAGAGTATGTAGGTGCTGTTATGGAACTTTGCCAAGAGCGAAGGGGAATCTATTATGGAATGGAATATTTAGAAGCAACTAGAGTTGTATTAAATTATGATTTACCACTTAATGAAATTATATATGATTTCTTTGATGCCCTTAAATCAAGAACAAGAGGCTATGCTTCTTTTGATTATGAGCTAAAGGGTTATCAAGAATCTAAACTTGTTAAATTAGATATTTTAGTAAATAAAGAGATTGTAGATGCCCTTTCTTTAATTGTACATGAAACAAGTGCAGTTCATAAAGGAAGAAAAATTGCAGAGAAACTTAAGAAAGAGATTCCAAGACACTTATTTGAAATTCCTATTCAAGCGGCTGTTGGCAATAAAGTTATTGCCAGAGAAACCATTAGTGCAATGCGTAAGGATGTACTTGCTAAATGCTATGGTGGAGATATTTCTCGTAAACGCAAACTATTAGAGAAACAAAAAGAAGGTAAAAAACGTATGCGTCAGGTAGGAAATGTGGAAGTACCACAAGAAGCTTTCATGAGTGTACTTAAATTGGATGAATAGAGGGACACACTATGCTAATTGGACTTTATATCCATATTCCTTTTTGTGCATCCAAATGCTATTACTGTGATTTCTTATCTTTTAAAAAAGATGAAAAACAAGAAGCCTATATCGATGCACTCATTAAAGAAATGGAACAAACGGCAAAAAACATATCAAGTAGCACAACAATAAAGTCCATTTTTATAGGTGGTGGCACGCCAACTGTGCTACCACCCCTTTTATTGGACAAATTATTAAGTGGTATTACCAAGTATTTTAAACTAGAACCTTATGCGGAATGGACTATAGAAGCTAATCCAGGAACACTAGATCAAGATAAAATACAAGTTTTAAGTAAATACCCTATTACGAGAATAAGTTTAGGATTACAAACAACACATGATGTACTTCTTAAAAACATAGGGCGTATGCATACTTTCGAAGATTGGAAAGAAAGTATAGAACTCATTAGGAAGTATACAACATGGGAAATTAATGCTGATTTAATGTTTGCACTTCCAGGGCAGACCATGGAAGATTTTAAACAAACACTTGAGAACGTTGTTAATTATCACTTAGATCATTTATCTATTTATGCACTTATTATAGAAGAAAATACGCCTTTTTATGAATTGTATAAAGCAGGAAAACTGAAACATACTGAAGAGGAAGTAGATCGTAGTATGTATCATTATGCGCAATCTTATTTAAAAGAAAATGGGTACGAACAATATGAAATTTCAAATTGGTCAAAGCCTAATAAGCAATGTAGGCATAATGAAATATATTGGAAGTTAGAACCTTATATAGGTTTAGGGTTAGGTGCACATTCTTTTTTTGAAAATAGGAGATACTATAATGAGACAGAGATAGAGAATTATATAGCTATGAATGGTAATCTTTCTTTATTAAGGAATGAGGAAGAATATTTAAATCAAGAAATGGCTATGCAGGAATATATGTTTCTAGGTCTTCGTCTATTAAAAGGAATTAAGATAAGTGATTTTGAAAAAAAATTTGGAATTAGTATATGGGAAGTATATAAAAAGCAATTAGAAAAGTGGATTAAGTATAATGTGCTTATAGAAGAGGAGGGAAGAATCTATTTATCCTTATATGGTTTAGATGTCTGTAATGAAGTTTTTTCTTCTTTTTTATAAATCTAAAATTATTCATATAGGATATTGACAACTGGAAATATTAGTGATATCTTTAATTTATGGTTAGCACTCGTTAGTAGTGAGTGCTAACAAAAAGAAGGAAGTGATAGGATGGATATAGATGGACGTAAGCTGAAGATACTTGAAGCAATTATTCAGGATTATATAGAAACTGGTGATCCTGTTGGTTCTAGAACTATTTCTAAAAAGTATGATTTAGGCATTAGTTCTGCTACTATTCGTAATGAAATGGCAGACTTAGAAGAGTTAGGCCTAATTATGCAACCCCACACTTCTGCAGGAAGAATTCCTTCTGATAAGGGGTATCGCCTTTATGTAGATGGCATGATGCAACGTACGCATATTGAACCTGAAATAGAAACAGTAATTTTGAATGTAATTAAAGAAAAAGTAACACGTATTGATACTTTAATAGAAGAAATAGCAAAGTTGATAGCGATGCTTACCAACTGTGCCACAATAGTTACAACACCTTCAATTACACAAGTGCGTATTAAGCACCTTCAGCTTGTTCCTATAGATGAATATTCAGTAGCATGTGTTATTGTAACAGATACAAATAGTGTGAAAAATCATGTTATACCTACACCTAAGGCTATTGATTTCAATATGTGTAATGCATTAACCCATATCTTAAATGATAGTCTAAAAGGTAGTACACTTAGTCAAATCAGCTTAGAAAAAATTCGTTTATCTATTGAAGATAAAATGAAGGAATATGGTGATATTGCAGCAAGTGTACTGAAAGCTATTGATAAAAGTTTACAAGAAGATATGCCAGATATTTGCATAAGAGGAGCTAATCATATTCTTGATTTTGATGAATTTATTAGTAAAGAAAAAGCAAGAGAACTATTTAAAGTTTTTGAAGAAAAACCTTATTTATTACAGGTGCTTGATCATACCCCTCCGAATACGATTAATATTCGTATTGGAGAAGAAAATGTACTCACGCCGATGAAAGACTGTAGTGTAGTAACAACTAGCTATAGCATAGGAGAGTATACATTGGGTAATATTGGGATTATTGGACCAACACGTATGGATTATGGGCAGGTTGTTTCAGTACTTGAATATGTTTCTCATCATATAACAAATATACTAAGGGAAATGAATGATTCTTAATATGAAAGGGTGAAATCATGGAAGAAAATAATAAAATGGATGAAGTACTAGAGGCTGAACAGACATCCGAGTTAGAAGAAGCTACAGATGATGAGGTAGTAGAGAAAATCAAAGAAGCTACTGAAGAAGATGCTACTGAAGAAGATGTTGAAGAGGCTCAAGTAGATTCATCTGATAAGGCGGCGGAATACTTAGAACGTCTACAACGTCTTATGGCTGAATTTGATAACTATAGAAAACGTAGTGAAAAAGAAAAAGCAGATAGCTATGATTTTGCAGTGAGTAATACTGTAGCAGAGTTATTGCCAATAGTTGATAATTTTGAACGTGCACTCCAGGTGGAAAGTAATGATAAAAACTTTTATACAGGTGTTCAGATGATTTATAAACAACTTATGGGAATACTTGAGAAACTACATGTTACACCAATTGAAGCAGAAGGTAATGAATTTGACCCAAATCTTCACAATGCAATTATGCACATAGATGATGAAGCATATGGGGAAAATATCATTGTGAAAGAAATGCAAAAAGGTTATTTATATAAAGAAAAAGTGATTAGACATAGTGTAGTCCAAGTAGCAAATTAATAATAGGAGGAAATAATCATGGGAAAAATTATAGGAATCGATTTAGGAACAACAAATTCTTGTGTATCTGTAATGGAAGGTGGAAAACCAGTTGTTATTGTTAATGCTGATGGAAACAGAACAACACCATCTGTTGTAGGGTTTAGTAAAACAGGTGAAAGACTAGTAGGTGATGTTGCTAAACGTCAAGCAGTTACAAATCATGATAGAACAGTCATTTCAATTAAAAGACATATGGGTACTGATTACAAAGTAAATATTGATGATAAAGCTTTTTCACCACAGGAAATTTCTGCAATTATTCTTCAAAAATTAAAAGCTGATGCAGAAGCTCACCTTGGTGAGGCCGTAACAGAAGCAGTAATTACTGTACCTGCATACTTTACTGATAGTCAACGTCAAGCTACAAAAGATGCAGGGCGTATTGCTGGACTTGATGTAAAACGTATTATTAATGAACCAACAGCAGCGGCTCTTGCTTATGGACTTGATAATGAACATGAGCAAAAGATTATGGTTTATGACCTTGGTGGTGGGACATTTGACGTATCTGTAATTGACATAGGAGATGGCGTTATTGAAGTACTTGCAACAAGTGGTGACAATCATTTAGGTGGAGATGACTTTGACCAAAAAATTATCGATCATTTAGTATCTGAATTTAAAAAACAAGAAGGTATAGATCTTTCAACTGATAAAGTAGCAATGCAACGCTTAAAGGAAGCTGCTGAAACTGCTAAGAAAGAACTTTCTCAAAAAACAAGTGCTAATGTACTTATTCCATTTATTTGCGCAGGTGGTCAAAGTTTAGATGTGACTATTACACGTGCTCAATTTGATCAACTTACAGCTGATTTAGTAGAAAGAACAATGGGACCAGTAAGAACAGCTCTTAGTGATGCAGGTCTTAATGCTTCTGAGCTTGATAAAGTATTATTAGTTGGTGGTTCAACACGTATCCCAGCAGTTCAAGATGCTGTAAAACGTATTACAGGAAAAGAGCCATTTAAAGGAATTAATCCAGATGAATGTGTTGCTGTAGGTGCAGCTATTCAAGGTGGTAAACTTTCAGGAGAAGCTGGTTCAGGTGATATTCTTCTTCTTGATGTAACACCTCTTACGCTTGGTATTGAAACGATGGGTGGTGTAGCAACACCAGTTATTCCAAGAAATACTACTATTCCTACTAAGAAATCACAAGTGTTCTCAACAGCAGCAGATAATCAGCCAGCGGTAGATATTCACGTTGTTCAAGGTGAAAGACCAATGGCTCATGATAATAAAACACTTGGTAACTTTAAATTAGATGGTATTATGCCAGCTCCACGTGGTGTACCACAAATCGAAGTAACATTTGATATTGATGCAAACGGTATTGTAAAAGTATCTGCTAAAGATCTTGGTACAGGAAAAGAGCAACATATCACTATTACAGCAAGTACAAACCTTAGTGATGAGGAAATCAACAAAGCTGTGAAAGAAGCTGAGCAATTTGCAGCAGAAGATAAAAAACGTAAAGAAGCAATTGATGTAAAGAATGAAGCAGATAGCATGATATTCCAAACAGAAAAAATGCTTAAAGACATGGAAGAAAAATTAGAGGCTGATGATAAAGCTAAAATTGATGCAGCACTTACAAAGTTAAAAGAACTTAATGATAAAGCTATAGCTGGTGCAATGACAGAAGAGCAAGTAGCTGAGCTTAAAGCTGCTAAAGAAGAGTTAACAACAGTATTCTATGGCATTTCTGAAAAATTATATAGCCAAGCTGCACCAGATATGGGGGCACAAGATCCAAATGCTGCTAGTGGTAGTGCAAAAGATGACGATGTCATTGACGCTGATTTCAAAGAAGAATAAAATAATTTAATGAAACGGTCAAAGAGGACATCTCTTTGACTGTTTCTGTGTTCAATTTAATAGTAAATATAAATATTTAATAGTGGTGGTGAAAAGCGTGGATAAAAGAGATTATTATGAGGTCTTGGGTATTAGTAAGTCTGCTCAGGATTCAGAAATAAAAAGGGCTTATAGAAAATTAGCAAAGCAGTATCATCCAGATGCTAACCCAGATAATAAAGAGGCAGAGGCAAAGTTTAAAGAAGTAACAGAAGCCTATGAGGTGTTAAGTGATGCAGATAAAAAAGCAGCTTATGATCGTTATGGGCACGCCGCCTTTGAACAAGGTGGTGGTGCAGGAGCCGGTGGTTTTGGTGGTTTTGGCGGCTTTGGTGGCTTTGATGGAGATATTGATTTAGGAGATATTTTAAATGGCATGTTTGGTGGTGGTTTTAGTGGAGGTAGTGGACGTAGACGTCCAAGAGGTCCTAGGCCAGGAGCTGATATCAGGCAGACTATTCAAATTACCTTTGAAGAAGCTGCTTTTGGATGTGAAAAAGAGCTTTCTATTAATACATCTGAAATTTGTAGTACATGTAATGGTACAAAAGCTAAGCCTGGCACTTCTACTTCAACCTGTAGTAAATGTGGGGGGACAGGACGTGTCGTAGTTACTCAACGTACCATTATGGGAATGATGCAAACAGAACAAATGTGTGATGTTTGTCAAGGAGAAGGTAAGGTCATTAAAGAGAAATGTACAACATGTCATGGACATGGTAAGGTAAGAACGGTTAAAAAAGTAACCGTATCAATACCAGCAGGTATTGATCATGGTCAAACACTTCGTGTATCAGGTAAAGGTGAAGCAGGCGATCCTGGAGCGCCAGCAGGAGATCTGCTTGTCACTGTTTCTGTTAAATCGCATCAAGTATTTGAACGTCGTGGGCAAGATGTCTATATGCGTATGCCAATTAGTTTTACTCAGGCAGCACTGGGAGCAGAACTTTCTATACCAACATTAGATGGTAATGTTAAATTCACAATTCAAGCTGGAACACAAACCTCTTCTAAATTTAGATTACAAGGAAAAGGTATTCCAAGTCTACGTAATAGTAAACAAAGAGGGGATCAATATGTAGAAGTATATGTTGTTGTACCTAAGAATTTATCAGAAAAGCAAAAGAGCATTTTAAGAGAGTTTGAGCCAGAAGCAGGAGAGCAAGCGGAAGAATCGAAAAAAGGTTGGCAACATATTTTTAAAAAGAAGTAGTTATAATGATTAACAAGGATGTGAAAAGGCTATACATTTGATACGCTTCAAAGGTATAGCCTTTAATTCATATTCATAATAAGTATAAAAGTAATCTATCTAGTTATAAAATTATTATATACAATAAATCACATCCAAATTTCTAAAATAAGGCATGAATCATACAAAAACAGGACATAACTTGAAATATAAAATACTTTCACTTATAATATGAACTATTAAAGATAAATGGAGATAAAATAATGAATTGGTTAGAAGTAACGATAGACACATCTAAGCAGGGCTTAGAATCAATTACGGGTATACTATTACAATTAGGAGTGACGGGATTTGTTATCCAAGATCCAGATGATTTTGATGAGTTTTTAACATATCAAGGTAAAACTTGGGATTACATGGATGAAGATATGGAAAAACTTAAAAATTGTTCCACAAATATAAAATTTTACTTGGCAGAGAATATGCAAGGTCAAGAAACTTTCAAAGAAATTAAGAATATATTAGAGCGCCTAAAAGTTTCTGCAGAAGGCAATGAGTATGGCTCTTTAGAAATGACTATTGGAAATGTTAATGAAGAAGATTGGGCAAATAACTGGAAAAAATATTTTAAACCTTTTAATGTAGGAGAAAGGTTTGTTATTAAACCTACATGGGAAACTTACGATGATAAAACAAATCGTATGATTCTAGAAATTGATCCTAATTCTTCTTTTGGAACTGGTCAACATTATACTACTCAATTATGTATTGAGCAATTAGAAACTATTATTAAGCCCGGAATGCAGATTTTGGATATGGGATGTGGGAGTGGCATTTTATCAATAGCTGCACTTTTATTAGGGGCATCACATGTTACAGCTGTAGATATTGATCAAAACTCTGTAGATATTGCAAAAGCTAATTTTATCCAAAATGGGATAAAAGAAAAGAATTTTTCATTATACTGTGGGGATGTTATCACAAATAATCAATTATCTAATGCAATTGGACAAGGATACTATGATGTGGTAGTAGCTAATATTGTGGCAGACATTATCATTGCAATGAAAGATATCTTGAAACAATTTTTAATACCTGGGGGCATACTTATTGCTTCAGGTATTATAGGGGATCGTGGTGATGAGGTAAAAGAACATCTTAAAAGTGTAGGATTCAAAATAAGTCATATTACAGAAAAAAATGATTGGATAGCTATTTCAGCTGAGATTAAGTAAGAGGGTGGATTATGGCAAAATTTTTTGTAAATATAGAGGACGTACTTGAAAATGAGATCCATATTAAAGGCAAAGACGTAAACCACATCAAAAATGTTTTACGCTTACCTATAGGAAAAGAAATTTTAATTAACGATAGACAAGGTAAGGACTATAAGTGTATAATAAAATCAATGAATGCTGATTTAATAAGTGCTGATATTGTAGAACAACTAGAAGATACTACAGAACCAACAATAGAAACTTGTTTATTTCAATCCCTTATTAAGGGTGAGAAAATGGAGTTTGTTATTCAAAAGGCCATTGAAATTGGGGTAACAATGATTGTACCTATTATAACAGACCGTTGTATTGTTAAGATAGAATCGGAGAAAAAGCTAAATAATAAGTGTGAACGTTGGCAAAAAATTGCTGAGAGTGCAGCTAAGCAAAGTAAACGGGGAATTGTACCTGAGGTGATGAATCCAATGTCTTTTGATGAAGCATTGACCTTTGCCAAAGAAAGATATGAAATAGCATGTATTCCTTTTGAAAATGAGAAGGCTCATCATATAAAAAATTATTTAAGAAATTGTAGTGCACAATCGATAGGGATATTTATCGGTCCAGAGGGTGGCTTTACGGATGAAGAAATAACTTTAGCAAATAATTCTGGAATAAGTTCAATTACTTTAGGTAGGCGGATATTAAGAAGTGAGACAGCTGGAATCGTGACTTTAGCAAACATTATGTATGAGATGGGGGAGATTTAGATATGGAAGATGTGAAGTTTTTAGTTGTTGACGATGCAATATTTATGAGGACAGTCCTCAAAAAAATGTTAACAGATGCTAACTTTACTGTTGTTGGAGAGGCAGGTAATGGACTTCAAGCGATTGAGATGGCACAACAACTTCAACCAGACATTATTACTTTAGATATTACTATGCCAGAAATGGATGGTATACAAGCAATAGATAGAATTTTAGAAGTAAGTCCAAACACCAAAATTATTATGTGTTCAGCTATGGGACAACATTCAAAAGTAGTGGAAGCGATAAAAAAAGGTGCAAAAGACTTTATTGTCAAACCCTTTGAAAAAACACGTGTATTACAAGCAATTTATAATGTAATGAACAGATAAAATGGGGGGGGACCCTCATTTTTTATGTTCAAAAATAGGAGACATGAAATGAATCAAGAAATTTATCTAGATAATGCTGCAACCACAAAACCACTTGAGTGCGTAGCTGATAGTGTGAAAAATGCCATGTTATCTTTTTATGGTAATCCATCTTCTTTGCATAAAAAGGGAATGGAAGCAGAAAATATCCTTAAGGAAGCAAGTAACTTTTTTGCAAAAGCAATGGGTTGTTTACCGGAAGAAATTTTATATACATCAGGTGGGACTGAAAGTAATAATATGGCCATTATTGGTGCTGCATTAGCTTACAAAAGACGTGGTAATAAAATTATTACAAGTAATATTGAACATCCATCTGTAGGTGAAGTATTTAAATTTTTAGAGACTCAAGGTTTTAATGTGGTAACTATTGGTGTGAATAAAGAAGGATATATTGATTTAGAGACACTAAGGAATACGATTGATGAAAAAACAGTTTTAGTAAGTATCATGCATGTTAATAATGAAATAGGTACAATTCAACCTATATCAGAAATAGGTTATCTCATAAAAGAGAAAAATGCAGAAACATTATTTCATGTAGATGCGGTACAGTCTTTTGCAAAAATACCGATTCATGTAAGAAAATCAAAGATAGATTTTTTATCTATAAGTGCCCATAAATTTTATGGCCCTCGAGGTATTGGTTTATTATATAAAAATAAACAAGTAAGAATGCAACAACTACTATGGGGCGGGGGGCAACAAAAGAATATGCGTTCAGGAACAGAGAATGTCCCAGGTGTAGCAGGTGCTTTAAGTGCTGCCTCATATGTTTTAGAGAATCAGGCTAGTATTCTTAAACATATGATGGCGTGTAAAAGGACTCTTGCAAATGGTTTATTAGAAACATTATCTGATGTATGGATTAACGGTCCAAGTTTGGAACAGGGTGCACCATATATTTTAAATATGGGGTTTAAAGATGTGCGTGCAGAAGTACTTTTACATGCTTTAGAACAAGAAGGGATTTTTGTTTCTTCAGGTTCAGCATGCAGTAGCCATAAGAAGATAAAAGATGGTGTACTTGTTGCTATAGGTCTTTCTAATCATTATCTAGATAATGCCATTCGCTTTTCTTTTTCACATGATACATCTTTAAAAGATATGAAAAAGGTGGTCGAAGTTATCATATCACAAGTTACACTACTAAGAAGATATACGCCAGGAGGAAGAAAATGAAAAATGTATTTTTAATTAAATATGGCGAATTAGCTATTAAAGGTAAAAATAGACACTTATTTGAAAATAAACTTGTTACAAATATTAAAAGAAACTTAAAGACCATAGGGGATTTCCTTGTTTCTAAGGAACAAGGAAGAATCATGGTTGAACCTATTGATAATGATGAAATAGATGTGGATCAAGTATTAGACCGTTTAAGTCGTATCTTTGGGATTATTGGTATTGCTTATGGGTTAAAAGAAGATGAGGTTTCAATTGATGCCATTAAGCATCTTGCATTAATTCAAATGAAACAAGAGTGTAAAGAAAAATCCATTACTTTTAAAGTGGAAACAAAGCGTGCAGACAAGCGTTTTCCTATGAACTCTATGGAGATAAGTGCTGAAATAGGTGGATACTTGTTAAGTGAATTAGGTGAACAAGTAAAAGTAGATGTACGCAAACCAGATGTGACTTTAATGGTTGAACTCAGAAATCACACTTATGTATATGCTAAGACACATAAAGGGGCAGGTGGAATGCCTTATGGTACTAATGGAAAGGCAACCTTACTACTTTCTGGTGGGATTGATAGTCCTGTAGCAGGTTGGATGATTGCAAAACGTGGGGTAGAAGTAGATGCTGTTTATTTCCATGCACCACCTTATACAAGTGAACGTGCTAAGGAAAAAGTAGTAGACTTAGCAAAGAAGGTGGCAGTTTATACTGGAAATATGAAACTTCATATTATTAACTTTACAGATATTCAACTTAAGATCTATGAAAGATGTCCTCATGAACAATTAACTTTAATTATGAGACGGATTATGATGTATGTAACTGAGACCATAGCTAAAAGAAATGGAAGTATGGGACTTATTACAGGTGAAAGTATTGGGCAAGTTGCTAGTCAAACAATGCAAAGTTTAGTGGTGACAGATGATGCAGCTACTATGCCTGTATTTCGTCCACTTATTGGATTTGATAAAGAAGAAATTGTTCAGATAGCAAAAAAAATAGATACTTTTGAAACTTCTATTTTACCTTATGAAGATTGTTGTACTATCTTTGTAGCTAAGCACCCTGAAACAAAACCGAAACTGGAATATATTGAACGTTCAGAAGGATTATTAGATGATATTATTGAAGAAATGATGACTAAAGCCATAGAAGAAATGGAAATTATTGATTGCTAGATAAAATAAAAAGTCCATTTTAATAAAATGGACTTTTTATTTTAATTAATTAGGTTCGGTTACAAAAGGTTTAAGTGCAATGATTAAGTCATCTGCACAGTTATCATTATATATGTCAAGTCTTAATGCTTTGCTAAGATCTAAACTAAAGATACCCATAATAGATTTAGCATCAATTATATAACGTCCAGAGGATAGATCAAAGTCGCTATCATAGGTATTAATTAAATTGACAAATTGTTTAACTTTTTCAATTGAATTAAGTGAAATATAAACAGATTTCATAATTACCCCCATAAGTAGTAGAATAGTAGCTTGATTTCTATTTGTTAAGCTACTTGTATCATATATTTTGCAAGAATGAATGTCAATAAAAAGAGGTGAGAATTTGAGAAAAGTAGCGTTCTATACATTAGGTTGTAAAGTAAATCAATATGACACAGAAGCTGTGCTGGAAAATTTCAAAGACGCAGGTTATGAAATTGTAGATTTTAACGAATATGCAGATGTATATGTTGTTAATACATGTACTGTAACACATTTAAGTGATAGAAAATGCAGACAAATGCTGAGAAAGACTAAAAAAATTAATGATCAAAGTATTTTAGTAGCCATGGGGTGCTATGCTCAGATTGCTGCAGATAAAATCAAAGATCAAGTAGAAGAAATTGATATTATCGTAGGAACTAATAAGAGAAATGAAGTTGTATCTTTGGTAGATAGATTTGAAAAAGAGAATAGAGAAACAATTAACATCGTTTCTGATATTATGGATGTAAATGAATTTGAAGAACTTCGTATTTCTGATATGGGTGAGCGTACACGGGTGTATGTAAAAGTACAAGAAGGATGCAATAATTACTGTAGTTACTGTATCATTCCTTATACCCGTGGTAAAATAAGAAGTAGAAAAGAAGAGCAAGTTGTTCAAGAAATAACTAAACTAGTGGGACTTGGATTTAAAGAAGTTATTTTAACAGGAATACATGTGCTTGCTTATGGGAAAGATTTAGGTAATACAAACTTAATTCAATTATTGAAGCGTGTGCATGAAATAGAAGGAGTAGAACGTATTCGGATGAGTTCTATTGAACCAGTTGCAATTACATCTGAATTTATAGAAGCCCTCCGTCAAATGCCTAAGGTATGTCATCATTTTCATCTCTCTTTACAGAGCGGTAGTGAAACTGTTTTAAGGCGCATGAATCGTAAGTATACAGCAGTTGAATATAAAGAGAGTGTGACAAAATTAAGAGAGCTTTGGCCAGATGTAGCTATTACTACAGATATTATAGTTGGTTTTCCAGGAGAAACAGAAGAAGAGTTTGAAGAAACAGTAGAATTTGCTAAAAGTATTCATCTTTCACAAATTCATATTTTCCCATTCTCACCTAGGGAAGGGACTCCAGCAGCAAAAATGCGTGCACAGGTAACTCCAGAAGTTAAAGAAGCTCGTGTAAAGACCTTATCAAAAGTAGAGAGACAATTAAGATTAGCATATATGGAACAATTCATTGGTACTGAAGTTGAAGTATTATTTGAAAAATATCATGAAAATGAAGTGGCAGGTTATACAAGCAACTATCTAAAAGTTAAAGTTATAGGAAATGAAAAAAATGAGAATACTATTCAAAAAGTAAGAATAGACGATATTGTGGACGAACATCTATTAGTAGGGCATATTATAAATGGATAAAAATAATATTTTTTATTTTTATCTATAGTTTTGTTACAAATTATGGTATACTTATCCTATACAAGGTTTAGCTATTGGAAGGTGTGAGCAATATGGAAAATATGAATGAAACTATGCAATTTCATTTAGAAGGCTTAGAAAAAGCTTCAACCAGAGAAATATTAATGGATGTTTATGTTGCTTTAGAAGAAAAAGGTTACCATCCCATTAATCAAATAGTAGGATATATTATGTCCGGAGACCCAACTTATATTACAAGCCATAATGGGGCAAGAAACAAGATTCGTAAGTTAGAAAGAGATGAGATATTAGAAGAACTTGTAACTCATTATCTTAAACGCTAAAAGTGGCTGTAGGGGGAACTCTACAGCTTTTTTATAGGAGGCACAATGTGCGTATATTAGGTTTAGATTT
>JAEZJJ010000028.1 GCA_023436395.1 Bacillota bacterium
GGATTCTGAGGAACTGACCGGGTCAGCCAAGTCTCAATCTGTCGTTACAGGTACCTCTGGACTTAAGGAAAATGTTCACTGATTGCCAGTGTAAAGGGAGGCGCTCAAATTATAGGTTGTTTGTTCAATCTTTATACTGCAATACCAAATAAAGTTTCAAACCAGAGTCTTAATGCCTTAGCTTCCTCATCACAAAGGGTGCACCGGCTAAGACTTTAAGGAGCTCCTCACTCAGCGTTTGAACTTTTATAACTAAGTCCATAGCCTCTGTAAGTGTAAGATATGCTGAGGAGCTTATATCTATGCCCTTATTAAGGAAATGAATGAAGTCATAAGAGTTTAAACAAGAGTCTGGTACAAAAAAGCCACCATTTTAGATTTTTTCTAAAGTGGTGGCTTTTTTGCGTTATTATGGTTGTATCTGTAATGCCCTTGTTAATTTTATCTTAATCGCTCTGCTAATCTGGTATTGCGATTTTTCACTTCATTATTTTTAACAGCCATATAAATGGCATTACGATTACCTACGAGTACTACAACTTTTTTTGCACGGGTGATCCCTGTATAAATCAAGTTTCTTTGAAGCATCACATAGTGACTGAAGGTAATTGGCATCACGACTATGGGATATTCACTCCCTTGTGCCTTATGAATAGTGGTAGCATAGGCAAGGACTAATTCATCTAGCTCTAGGGCTTCATACTCTATTTCTCTCTCATCAAAAGTTACTTTTAGTGTACGTTCTTCTAAGTCAATCGCTGAAATCATGCCTACATCCCCATTAAAGACTTCTTTATCATAGTTATTACGTACTTGCATCACTTTATCATGTAGTCTATATTCTGTAGCCCCTCGCTTTAAGCATAAAGGATTAGGGTTAAGGGCTGATTGCAAGACCGTATTCAGATGGGCGGCGCCTGTTTCTGAACGCTGCATAGGTGTGAGAATTTGAATATCTCTTATGGGATTTACCTTATAATATCGTGGTAGTCTTGTGGTACAAAGATTCACTATGGTACGAAGTATCTCTTCATTATCTTCTTGTTCAATGAAAAAGAAATTGCTTTGACTACCTCCTCTTAAGTCTGGGTTTTGCCCCTTATTAATCCTATGGGCATTAGTAACAATTTGACTACCTAGAGCTTGTCTAAAGATACGCTCTAACTTAATGGTAGGAACCCCCCCAGAAGCAATGATATCTTGAAGGACATTCCCAGCTCCTACAGAGGGGAGTTGATCAATATCTCCTACTATAATCACAATCATATGATCAGGAATAGCTTTAAGAAGATTATACATGAGAATGATATCAATCATTGAAGCCTCATCAATAATAAGGACATCGCCTTCTAAAGGATGCTCCTCATTCTTTTTATACCCTTCAGGAGGTTTGCATTCTAACAAGCGATGAATGGTCTTGGCTTCCATACCTGTGGCTTCGCTCATACGCTTGGCTGCTCTACCTGTGGGAGCTGTTAGAAGAATCTCCATCCCTGATTGTTTAAATAAACTAATAATACCATAGGTAGTGGTGGTTTTCCCTGTCCCTGGTCCTCCAGTTAAAACCATGACTTTAGAACGCTCAGCTAGGTGAACCGCTTCCCTTTGAATGCTATCATAGGTCATATGCTGTGTTTTCTCTAAATGAGCAATAACTTCCTCACTGGGCTTAATGGATTTAAGAGGTCTACTTGCCATGATTTGTTTCAGACGCTTTGCGACTCCCACTTCACTATAAAAGAAAGGAGGAAGATAGATGCTATCTGGTTCTTCCTTGATGAGTTCCTTTTCATTGATAAGATGATCTATACTCATGATGATCTTTTGTTCTTCTACTTCTAAGATTTCTACACATTTTTGAATTAACTGCTCGCTAGTAGCAAAGCAGTGTCCTTCTTCTGACAATTGACTAAGGGTATAAAAAATCCCTGCCCTACAACGCTTGAAGCTATCTTTTTCTATCCCTAATTTTTCTGCTACACTATCAGCTGTTTTAAAACCAATACCATAAATATCATCCGCTAATTGATAGGGATTTGCTTTCACAATCTCTATGCTTTTATTGCCATAACACTTATAAATACGGCTGCCAAAGGCTGTAGATACCCCATAAGACTGCAAGAAAATCATAATGTTTTTGATTTCCTTTTGGTCCTGCCAAGCTTTTTTGATCAGCTCTACTCTCTTTTTACCAATTCCAGGAACTTCAATAAGCCGATCTGGTGTTTCTTCTATAATATCTAAAGTCTGTTCATTAAATAACTGAACTATTTTCTTGGCATAAACAGGTCCTATCCCTTTAATTAATCCACTGCCTAAATACTTTTCAATCCCATAAATACTAGCTGGTAGTGCTTCTTCCCATTCTTTGGCTTCGAACTGTCTTCCATATTTGGGATTACTTGTCCAAATGCCTTTCATGGTAACGACCGCACCAACATTTACTGTTGCCATACTTCCTACTACAGTCACTAAATCCATATAGCCTTTGCATTTGATTTTAATAACACTATAGCCTGTCTCTTCATTTTCATAAGTTATGCGCTCTACAACGCCACGTAAATTCTCCATTTTACTTCATCCTCTTATGTAATGGTATAAGATTATAAAATATCCCCCACTAAAAATGATTAGGTCTCATTATTTTCAAGTGGAGGATTTCTTCTAATTTTCTCTATAGTCTTCTGGAATATCTAATAACTCATCTAAGGTATTAAAAAATTGTTTGGTTCTCTCTGAACTCATATTTTCTTTAACAGGAGCTTCCACATACCTCATGTGTATGCCCTTCTCCTGTAGCATTTCATCTAATACAGTAGTCATGACGCCATAGACTGTTGGGCCTGCTCCTGCTTTCATGTCTTCATTCATAGATTCTGTTTTATATTTATTAGTCTTATGTTTTCCCCAGGAAATACTACATGTAGGACTTCCTTGAATTCCTACAAAACATACAGGTGTATGACCATTACTTACTAACTCTTCAATCATATCCAAATAAGTTTCTAGGGACTTACGACAATGCTTTCTGAAAAACACATTATCATATTGTTGCCTACCTTGAGGATTACGCCAATATCCCATAGCTGTAAACTCAGGACAAGGTAATTGTATCACAGATATATGTTTACTTAAAAAGTAATCACATACTTTTTGAGCGATTTCAAATCTTCTTCCTAACAAGTGTACTCTTGTCGTAGGATTCAGTAAACAATGAGCAACGATTACAAAGTATCTTTTTTTAGGCATATTCATTTCCTCTTCTTCTAAGCTGATAACTACTCTTAGTATCTACTAAACAGCTTAACTTATCCTGTAGAATAAAGGAAATAGCCCTTTTAACCTATGCTTTAGGCTCTTCTATTTCTCTCTTAATATATAATTGATTTTGACCTAAATGATAGAAATGATAAACCCCTTTTTCTTCTTTTTGCTCTTTGATAGGTTTGACAGTCCCTTGAACATAAGCTTCGAGTTCTGGTTTATGAACTGACATGCCAAGTACCAAATGAAGGTACTGCTCATAAATGGAAAGTTCATAAGCTTCTAAGGTAAGAAGCCCCGACACACTTAACTCTGGTGTAATCTCAATAAGTTCTACACTTTTATTAGCCTTCATACCGTATTTAATTGTAAAAGCACCTATTCCTCTTAGCTCCTTAAGGAGTTTTTTATTATAGCGATTAAGACGTGCTACCATTGTTTTGGATAAATCATCTATAATCTGCATATGGCACTGTTGATTTTCCATCTTCTCTTCTATAGGATCATATACATAGCATTTATCATTTTCATCTGCAATACAAAGGAAACTAATCATGCGGCTGTACTCTGTCATGGGTTGTAAAATAAAACTATCTGCACCCTCATCTACTTCTAAGATAAAGTCTGCTAAATCATCTTTATTATAAACCGTTAGTTCCTCCGTATGATCTTCATATTGTTTAATAAATTTAAAAGGCATTTGCAAATCTTCCATTTGCATGAATGCTTGTTGTTTATTATCTTGATAATAAATTTTAGGTGCTGGTATTTCTAGTACCTCTAAAATATCTTGCATATTCTTAAAATGGCAAAGATCATTCATGGCATCCTTGCTTGGATAAGTCTTCGCATGGAGTTTAACATTTAATTCAAAATCTAATTTTGTATTAAAAATAACTACATCACATCTTAAACTTAACTTTTGAATACTTTCATTAGTAATAGCAGATATAATATGTTCACTTGCTAATTGTGAACCAATGCACCCTACCTTAGGGTCTAATAAACTTGTTTTGATCCCTGCTTTGGCTGCTTCTATACACAGCATAAGTGCTGAGGTCCCACCACCAACTATACCTATTTGCTTAATACCATTAAAGTTCATCTTTCTTCTCCTCATTAACTTCTACTATTTACTTCCTTCTAGTAGATATTCTAATACTTTTACTGTCTTATTAATATCTTTTACATTTACTGTTACACCAATAATCATCTCTTCGTTCGCTGTGATACAAGGAATATTTGCAAACTCAGATACACGAATACCATAGATATGCTCTTCTACTTCTTCTAGCTGTTGGTCCTCATTATACTTTTCATTATAAGACATTAGTCTGTCTTCATACTTCTCCAGTAACTCTTTAAATTCTGGTACAGTCTCTAGTGGAATAAGAAGGTCTACACCTAATTGCCTTGTATAACTTTGAAAAGTAGTAGGTTCTAATCCCAATATATCAAGTTCATTGGTCCTAACTAATAAAGGAATCTTTTGGAGCATTGCCATCTCCATTTGTCCCATCTGTGCTTCCCAGTTCATATTAGATAATCCTAAGTCTGCATTAAACATCTCTTTATAAGATTCTACTACCTCTGGTTGAGTCTCATCATAGTTTAACTTACCTGCTATTAAAATATCTACATCATGAAGTTCTTGTGGTGTAAAAACTGATACTAGAATACTAGAAAGCATTACTACTCCAATAATAACAGATAAAATATACCACCTATAGTATTCCCATATATGGGCAACTTTTTCCTTAAAATTTAATTCTTTAAAAGTCTTACCATATCTCTCCATGCCTTATCCTCCTATTGTATTCTACCCCTTTGCGTTATGTAGTGAGTGTGCTATACTTGTAATAAGATTGTCTACATCATTATAAACTATGTTAAATTATAAAGCAAAATTATATGATTAATATGAATATCGAGGTGTATTATATGAACTTCTTAGATAAGCTTGAGCGTAAATTTGGTCGTTATTGCATTCCTAATCTTATGCTCTATATCATGATAGGCAATGCCATTGCTTACTTTTGTGAGGTTTTATTCAGAATTCCTATACTAAGTTGGATTTTCTTTCATCCATCACTTATTATGAAAGGACAAATTTGGCGTATTTTTACATGGATTTTTATTCCTCTTTATGATAATCCTATATGGTTTTTATTCTTTGTACTTTTGTACTATTCTATCGGTAGGGAATTGGAATATCAGTGGGGAAGCTTTAAGTTTAATCTTTACTATTTATCAGGTATTATATTTAGTATTATAGCTTACTTTATTGCCAAGTTGTTTTTCCCTATTCCAGAGCTTTATATTAATATTATTACGGCAACTTATATTAATCTTTCTTTATTTCTTGCCTATGCAGCACTTTTTCCAAATATGAAGTTCTTACTCTACGGTATTATTCCTCTAAAGGTAAAATACTTAGCAGCCTTAGACCTCGCCTATTTGATTGTAGACCTTATTCGCGGAGATGTAGGTACCAGACTCCTTATTATTGTGTCTTTACTTAACTTTGCTCTTTTCTTTGGTTCAATACTTATAAGAGGAGGTCGCACTTATCAAACAGCTGCACAAAAGCAATTTAAAAAACAAAAACGTGAATTAAAACAAGGTGATCCTATTAAAGTAGCCTTCCATAAATGCTGCGTTTGTGGTAAGACAGAAGTTTCTGACCCAGATGCAGAATTCCGCTATTGTTCCAAATGCAATGGCAACTATGAATACTGTATGGATCACCTCCATAATCACGAACATAAACAATAATATTTAAGAGCAATGAAATGACTTCATTGCTCTTTTAATTTGAAATTTGAATAATAACGTGTAATGCTAAGTGTCCGCTATGTAGGTTGTCTAGGGAACTTACTTCCAGCTGCTGTCTCACTCCGTCAAGAGGCTCTACATTCGTAATCCTTATGAACGGCTGAGAACTCGCTACGCTCAAACATTCAGCCTAAAACCCATAAGGATTACTTCATTAAGAGCCTCTAGACTCCACTCCAAGGCAGCTTCCAGTAAGCCCCCTATCCAACCTACATAGCTACTGCTTGGCAAGAACAAAATGCTGGGAAGCCCTACACGTTATTATTTGGGCGCCTGCCCCTGGTTTCTCAGTGTTGAAAAAAACATGAAGATACTAGACTGTACTACCTGCTATAAGAAATTACCTAAATGTATTGATATTCAAATGTATTGATATTCAAATGTCTTAAAGACTTTCACATATTATCTTGGTTTAGAAAAACATCATGAAATTTCTTGAAAGCTGAGTTTAGCATTATGTTTTTACACTCGCCTCACCCGTCGTGGTAGTTTGTAAGAACAAAAACGCTGAGAGAAAGGAGATGGGAAGGGCTGTCTGAAAGAGCGACTTGAGAGTATTTTTTAGAAGCACTTAGCGAACGTTTTAGATGGGTTTAGCCTGGTGTTTGACCAACGTGAGGTTTTCAGTCGTTCATCTAAATAAGTGAGCTTAGTGTTTCAGAAAATACGTACCGGAGTACTGGAAGATAGCCCTTCACCTCGCCTTTCCGCCCATCCCTCTCTTACAAATACCCCCGACAACTTTCAATTTATTGATTTGGTAAGATAATAACCTCTAGCTCCTCATATTCTCTCTGCTCAAAGTGTAATATCTTCTTATTCCCTTTTAAATCCTCTAATATCATCACAATCCTTTGCTCTCCTAGTTGCTTTTAATAGGTTTCCTCATCTTTAATATTTTTTCCCATTAATTCCCAGGATAATATCCCCTTGTTTAATTTTATTTCTCTGTACTTGCTCTTTCATAATTTCTATTACTCTTATCCCTTTGGTGGATAAAGTATAAATACAAGGAGCTTGCTCTAGAAAATGATTAATGGCAAAGAGGAGCATTCATAAATAAAGAT
The DNA here is from genome assembly GCA_023436395.1 of Bacillota bacterium. GTDB lineage: Bacteria > Bacillota > Clostridia > Lachnospirales > Cellulosilyticaceae > Cellulosilyticum. Next base: position 7,167 of record JAEZJJ010000028.1, read on the forward strand.
GTACTTTCCACTTTTACGTGATTTCAGTTCTGGCATCATGGTATAAGTTTCATCTCCATATACAAGGACACACAGAGGTGGCACATAATAGCCTTTAATGGTAAATAAAAACCGGGGGATATACCACTTTCTATAACCTCGATATCCTCCTGCTATTTGATTTCCTTTGTAATTAATCACACATAAATTATCTTTTACACTTTTACGAATGCTATAGCCAGATATTAGGCAGTGAGCATAATGTACCCATAGATCTAAAGATAACTTACTATAGGGCAGAGAAGAAAAAGTAAAATAATTGGATTGCTTCTTTAATCTCTACTGTACGTTACATCATTTCTTCTCCTAAATAAGTATAATAGTTAAATTACAACAGAAATAGAGAATTTTAAACAATATCAATACTAATGTCTAGCACAGCCACTATTTCAAGCATTCTTTATGAATTTTTCTACTGATTATGATAGATATTAACACTGAGAAACTAATTATGATTAATGTTAATTTATAAGAAGTAAATATTACTTTCTCCAAATAAACTATGGAGTCTATGTAATTAGATATATATATGCTAAGAACAATTATTGCTGCTAACATATTCGGAAATACATACAGTAACCTAACCTGCTTTGAGATTATGGATTTTATATACTTTGGCTTACATCCAAGTAAACTTATATTCCTAAACAATGACTTTTCTTCCCAAATACTGCTTAATATTTTTGTCCCAATAACTAAAGCACTTGCAACAAAGCAAGAAAAAGATATAATTCCAAATACCAGAAAGTAAACTATTGTATCACCGACTCCGTTTATTTGTTTATCAATTCTGGAATATGGCATGAGCGTCCAGTTCCTCTTAACATCCGCATTAATTTGCATTATTTCTTCTTCTAATGTGATTATGCCGTTGATATTATTTGAGCCCCTATAAGAAAAGCTTTCTGGAAATTTATAATCATGTGCTTTTAAGTATTCATTATAAAAATCATTTGAAAACATGATACTGGAATCAAATTTATCTACATTAAAAGTCTTATATGTAAATTTAAAGTTTGCATTTATGCTACTTTTTAACTTATTATAGTCACTATCATCAAGAACGCGAATAACGCCCATAAAGTAGCCTAATGCAAACATTTTACTTTTAATTTCAATTGTTTTTTCCGCAGTAATATGAATCTCCTTATTGTCTGTTGTAAAGAATTTCATAGTAGATCTGGGCCTTAACAACTCATTTAAAAAATCGGTTGATTTGTTATAGCTTACCACTATTACATATCTGCCCTGTGTTACTTCTAAATTCTCATTAAAGAAGTTGTTAAACGAGCTTTCACTTATAAATGCAGTATCTTCACTCCAGAACCATTCCGGAGATAGATCTGTTAATAGGACATATGGCACTAATATAATGCCTTCTACTTCTTTATACTGTAATATATTAAGGTCATATTGGGAGGCCAATTTTGCAATATCATTTTTACCCAGCTCCTTGCTGTCACCAGTTTGTAAATATCCAAAATCATATTCTCCATTTTTTAATGTTTCAAAGCTCTCAATTGTCGGTCCTAATTGAAAGAACAAAGAATATAAGCCGATGGCTGTCAAAATTGTTCCTATAAATAAAGATAAAGCAAATTGCTTTCCCTTCAGCTTTAACAGATTGAAGAATACAATATTACTATAATATCTTTTTTTACTTATCCTTTTAACTATTGATCCAAAAGTGGAAACCTGTGTAGTAAAGAAGTATATGCCAATGATATCAAGAATTAAACCTATACTGAAAAAATGTCTTAAAATGGGGTGGGATGTACCTGAGCCGATAACTATAGCAATCAATCCTAACGGAATACAAATAAGCCCTATTACTCCAAATAGGTTTTTCCCAAAAGCTACAGACTCAATTTCAGAAGTCATTTTTAGCAACTTTATTAGATTTGCCTTTTTTATAAAACTATTGGTAATCACCTTTATTATTAAATAAGAGAACATAGCAAATAGAACTGCGAAAAAAATTCCGTGCCAGCCTATTATAAATTTACTTTCTTCATTTTCGAAAAAAAATGCTAAAGAATTCCAAAGGAGTATTGAACATGGTATGGATAGAATGATCCCTGTTATTGCCCCCAGTGGTACTATTAAAGATATTTCTTTCTTTAATAATCGAAATATATCTTTTTTCTTTACGCCAAGAGACATAAATACTCCGATTTCTTTTGACTTATATCTCATAAATAATCCTTGAATAAAAACAATGAAAATGATACATGCCATCATTGTCATCCCATACATGCCGTAAGCAAACTGCTGTGAAGTGCCACCAGGATAAAATACATTTGATACTGACGGACTAAAGATAACAACTCCTAAAACAGATATTACTAAAACAGCAAAAGAAATCCCAAATATGGATAATAGATACTCTTTTATATTTTTTCTGACTAGTTTTTTTACAATAGTATTAAAATTCATACTCATCACCACCTTCTATTATCATGCTATTCATTTTTATTTCCAAGCTGTTTAAGCGTTTCAAGAAGCTTATCCATAAATTCTCTCTGCTTACAGTCACGTTTCAGCTGCGTATGTACTTTACCGTCCATAAGAACAATAACCCTATCGCAAAAGGATGCAACATAGCTATCATGTGTAACCATAAATATGGTTGCTCCCATTTCATCCTTCGCTTGAGTAAAAGCATCAATAACAGTTTTGCAAGCTTTACTGTCAAGATTGCCTGTAGGCTCATCCGCAACTATGATATGGGGCTGATTGATCAAGGCTCTGGCAATTGCTGTACGCTGCTTTTCCCCTCCTGATATTTCTGCTGGGTACTTATTTTTTATATGAGAAATCCCAAAGGTTTCACACAGTTTACCCGTAAGAATTTCCATTTTTTTCACTTCTTTTTCTGCAATGATTTGAGGCATGCAGATATTTTCAAAAACAGTTAATCCATCAAGCAGCATAAAATCTTGAAAAACAAAACCAAGTTTCCTGTTTCTTACATCCGCAAGCTGTTCCTCATTTAGTCCTGTAATATTCTGATCACCGAGTACAACCTCTCCGCTATCAAATGGAATAAAGCAAGAAATGCAATTAAGAAGTGTAGTTTTTCCACTCCCGGACGGTCCCATGACCCCTATAAATTCACCTTTATCTACTTCAAAGGAAATATCCCTTAGTACCTCATAATGAATCTTGCCTGTCTTATAGCTTTTACTTAAGTTGTTAACTTTTAACATTTTTTCCTACCTCCTAGAATGATATGCTGTCATTCTATAATGAAATTGAGTTGCAATAAATTGAACATAATGTAAAAACTAACATCAATTTTGTAACATACGGCATCATTCATAAGAAATAATTGGATTTGATAGATTCCTTATGCTATATTAAGAATAAACTGAGGAGGTGATTTCCATAATTTACATAGCTATATGTGATGATGAAAAAATGCAGGTGAATTGTCTCAATCATATAGTAAGTCGTTACTTTGAATTAAACGGATATAAATCTAAAATAAATAAATTCAACAGTGGGGAGATGCTCTTAAATTCATTACAACATAATTATTTTGATATTATATTTTTAGATATAGAAATGAACGGCTTAAATGGTGTAGAGATAGCCAAAAAAATAAGGAATAATCATAAAGAGAGTGTAATTATATTTGTGACCGCTTATTCTGATTTTGTTTTTCAAGGCTATGAAGTAAAAGCCCTAAACTATATATTAAAACCCTATAAGCCTGAAAAGATATCAGATGTATTAAATCAGGCTTTGGCTGACCTTAACCAGAGGCAGGATACCTTTTATGCCATTGAGCAAAAAAGTGGAACATATAAGCTTAATCTGGTAAATACGATCTATTTCTCAAGTGATAAAAGAAAGGTATGTGCAGTTACTACTACGGCTGATCATATTGAGTTTTATGATAAACTCGATGAACTATATAAAGAACTTCCTTCTTTTTTTGTCAGGATACATCAACGCTATATTATTAATATTCATTTTGCATCTGCTGTAGAAGAAAGTAAAGTAATAGTAAATGGAGAAACCCTGCCTGTAAGCAGGGCTTATAAACAGAACCTTATTATAAGCTTTGCCAGGACACTGCTAGGTTAAGGAGGGTATATGGCTATTAGTTATATTTTGCGTATTATCACTTTGGGTGTTTCCAGCTTCTATTTTTATCTCTTAGTATGTTGCTTTGTACCTGTAAAAAATAACAAATGGTTAGAAGTGATTGCGTTTGTTGGAATCTCTTATGTATGCAATGTTATTATCTACAATACTGATATTTTTAATATTAGTTATTCCATTATCATTTTTGTGTGCATTATGCTGATCTGTTTCGAAGGACATCCCATTAAAAAAAGTAGCATAGTTATGGTGCTTTTCCCAATTGTTGTAGCTTTGAATTTTATTACTCGTGAAATAGCAGTACAAGTGTATTTTGCTTTCAATCAAAGTGCTTTTATAGATTTTGTTATTGTACCCATTATTAAAAGCACCGTGTGTATTGCCTGGTATGTGATTTTTAAGGTGTTCAAAAACCGGATTCAAAAACCCTATTTATTTATTGACAACAAGTCATGGCTCCTAATTGACATTATCTGCCTTGCGCCACTGATTTCAATCTTTTCGGTAATTATATACACTCCTTTTGGTAAACAATATCAGGTCTACTTCATAGCCTTTGCCTGTATCATTACCAGCCTTGGGATGATTTTATTAATTGAATATATCGTCAATAGTGTAAAAGTACATATGGAAAACAATAATCTAAGGTTGGAATACAGTTATTATAAAGAGCTTGAAGAGAGTCAGCTTGAAACAAGAAAAATGAGACATGATATGAACAATCACCTAAGTATAATTAATTCATTTATTATGGATGAAAACCTGCCAGAAGCTAGGAATTACCTCCATTCTCTTTCGGATAAGTTTCATGTTAGTAATAGAGAATTCTGTAAAAATAGTATTGTCAATGCTGTAATTAATACTAAATATAATTTAGCAAGCAAAAATGAAATAGACTGTTTTTTCAATATTGATATCAATAGCATAATTCCGATTGATGATATTGACTTGTGTTCCATATTTGCCAATACCCTTGACAACGCTGTTGAAGCATCACAAAAGATAACGGATCCATCAAAGAGAAAAATCACTGTAAAGGCCCGTTGTGACAAGGGTTATTTCAGTTACTGCATAGTCAATCATATATATGCATATATCACTGTTTCCAAAGGCATATACTTAACGGATAAGCCTGATCAGAAAATGCATGGATATGGTATTGAAAATGTGAGGGATATTGTAAAAAAATATAATGGAATAATGGAAATAAGTCATACCGAAAATGAATTCTCTGTACTAATTGCAATTAGGATAGAATAGAAAACATCCGTTTTCTATTCTATCCTATAATATGGTCACTATATGATTTGTTATTTTGTCTTTTACAAGTTTTTCGTGATAGAAATAGTTTTCATATTTTATACCCAACCTTTTGCAATGCTCATCTAAATTCTCTGCCAATTCACGCCAATAGGTCATATCTTTATAAATATAGATCTTTTGATACCCCTCTAGTAAATCAGGATAATAACTTTTAATATAATCAATAATTTCTTTCTTATATGCCCCTCTTAAATTGAGATTTTCAAACCAATATTCTCTTACAAAACTTTGAGTAGAATCAATTATCTCCTTGTACTCTGTAATATATGGAAAAATAGGAGACATGAATAACACTGTATATATTCCGGCGTTATATAATGCTGCCATTGCCGTTAAGCGTTCCTGTATGGTACTAGCATTGTCCATATCTTCTCGAAAAGACTCCTTTAGTGTGTTAATTGAAAAAGATACTTTTAGATGTGGAAGTTTTTTTAGTAAATCCAAATCCCTAAGTATTAGACTTGACTTTGTAGATATTGTAATCTGACAATCAGCATCAATTAATTGCTCTAATATTCTTCTTGTTATCATATACTTTTCTTCAAATTGATTATAGCAATCCGTTACAGATCATAGAAAAACAGATTTTCCTTGTAGTTTTTTAATGTTTATGGGTTTTTCACATTCTTTAATATCAATAAAGTTACCCCATTTTTCATTATGTCCAGTAAACCTCTTCATAAAACTGGCGTAGCAGTATTTACATGCATGAGGACAACCTACATAAGGGTTAATGACATAATCGCTGGCAGGAAGATTTGATTTTGTTAAATAGTCTTTTGTTATGATTTTCTTTTCAATAACATCCATTAACGAATGACCCCTCCATGAAAATAGCACTCATAAATTTTTTCATCTATGTAAAATATCTCTTCATATCCTTGAAACCAGATAAACTCACCATCTACCTTACAATGATAACGGTAATCACCCTTTGTATATATTTCTGGTCCACGAAATGGCAATTCTTCTGGCACAGCCATAAGCACCTCTTTCAAAAAATCACTATTAAAATTCTCACTGATTGTACGTCCCACATAATTCATACTCCAAACAGGATGATCATGAAGCCACACCGCTTCCTCTCCAGCAAAACATTCTCCGCCTAAATAAGTATCATAATAAGTGTAACCATTATTGTCCTTATAACAAAAATCATGAGAATTTGTTCTAGATGAAGTTGTTTTATTATCACTTGCTCCATAAGTATTCTTTTTGGCTAAAAGAAGAAAAGTGACTATTTTATTGATATTAATAGTTGTGCTTTTATACAAAGGAATATTGCATTCATCATTTTCTTTTACAATGCGGTCAATGGTTACACCATAAAGATCACTTAATAAAATTAATCCATTTAATTCAGGCACTGCCTGTCCATTTTCCCATTTACTAATTGTTTGACGAGCAATTCCTAGTTTATCTGCAAGTTGTTCTTGTGAGTAACCATTTTGCTTCCTTAAAAGCTGTAGCTTTTCCTGTAACTTCATATAAAAACACCTCCCATAGTCTTAGTATGATTATATCAAATGCACTTTCCTCAAACCACCACTCAAAAGAGACAAAAATGCCATCCTATAGTTGCAAAAAATACTATGCGGCTTTATAAGTTTTTATTTGGGCATCTGCCCATAGTTTCCAGTAATAAAAAACTTTGAGATAGTTGGATATAATGCCTACTACAAGTGAACATCTAAACACTATAATCTCTTGATATTCAATTAACTAAGAGATTTACACATATACTATAGTTTAGAAAGAACACCACTAAATCGCTTATAAGCTTAGTTTGGTATTATGTTTTTACACGCAGTCTCACCCGTCGTGGTAGTTTGTAAGCACAATAACGCTGAGGGAAAGGAGAGGGCAAGGGCTGTCTGGAAGGGCGACTTGGGAGTATTTTTTAGAAGCACTTAGCGAACGTTTTAGATGGGTTTTAGCCTGAGTGTCTGACCAACGGGAGTTTTCAGGCGTTCATCTAAATAAGTGAGCTTAGTGCTTCAAAAAATACGGACCGGAACACTGGAAGATAGCCCTTGCCCTCGCCTTTCCACCCAGTAGCCCCACTTACAAACACCCAAGGCACCTTTCAATTTACTCATTCGGCAAGATAATAACCCCTAGTTCCTCATATTCTCTCTGCTCAAAGTGTAATATCTTCTTATTCCCCTTTAAATCCTCTAATATTATCACAAGCCTCTGCTCTCCTAGTTGCTTATAATAGGTTTCCTCGTCTTCAATATTTTTCCCATTGATTTTCAGAATAATATCCCCTCGTTCGATTTTATTTCTCTGCACTTGCTCTTTTATAATTTCTATTACTCTTACCCCTTTTCTAGGCAAAGTATAAATACAAGGAGCCTGCTCTAGAAAATAATTCATAGCAAAAAGCATTTCATGGGCTATAGACATTAGCATAATCCCTATAGGAAGAGATACTTGATGAAGCACCACTGCTATTCCAATTAGAAAGATGTGGCATCCATAAATGAAAATATACTTTCCATTTTTACGTGATTTCAGCTCTGGCATCATGGTATAGGTCTCATCTCCATACACAAGGACGCACAGAAGTGGCACATAGTAACCATTAATTGTAAATAAAAACAGGGGGATATACCACTTTCTATAAGCTTGATATCCTCCTGCTATTTGATTTCCTTTGTAATTAATCACACATTGATTCCCTTTTGCACCATAGAAGTAAGTCATAATCCCTTCTATCATATGAAGAACTCCTACAAGTACAATCAGTTTTTCATAAGGTAAAGTAAAATAGTTCTCTTTTAACTTCAGTAAAATCAACCCTGTATCTACTAGATAAATAGTAGCTATCACATAACTTAAGCATGTTAACCTCTTATCTATTCGCCCTAATATCATACTTGCTAAGACTAGTAAAATGAGTTCTATGGAAACAGGCTGGCCATAGTTATTGAATACTACTATCCCACTCAGTAATAGCCCAAACATAAACATGATTAATACTTCGTTTTTACTATACCCTATGAAAATCACCTCCTACACTACTACTTAATCTTATCTGTAATCACTTTAATAGCAGCTTGTAATTGGTCATCTTCTGTATCTGTTAACTCTCTACCTTTTAATATCTTTTGTGTACTTAGCTTCACCTCATAATCAGGTGCAATCCCTATTCCTTGAATACATACTCCACTAGGTGTGAAATATTGAGAAGTTGTTAACTTAACAGCTGATCCATCAGTAAGTGGAACTATTGTTTGCACAACGCCTTTACCAAAAGTAGTGGTTCCAATGAGTTCAGCCCTATTATAATCTTTAAGGGCACCTGCTAATACTTCTGAAGCACTTGCACTATTGCCATTAATGAGGACGACCATAGGAATATTGGTATATTTATCATCTGCCAAATATTCGCTTCCTTTACCTTGTTTATCCTTAGTAGATACTACAATACCTTGTGGTACTAATTCATCTGCAATTTGTTCCACACTATTTAAAAGCCCACCTGGATTATTTCTAAGGTCCAGTACTAATCCCTTAGCTGCTTCCTTATTTAATCTATCTAAAGCGATTTTAAATTGGTCATAGGTTATAGCTTCAAACTGAGTAATTTGAATATAGCCTATCTCTTCATTTAACATTCTAAAATAAACCGTAGGAGAAGCTACACTTGCTCTCTCTATGGTTAAATCATAGTATTTATCTTCTTCTGGTCTATAGATTGTAATATCTACCGTAGTACCTGGTGTTCCTTTTACTAAGGTCGGCAATATGTTAAAATCATCGCCAGTAATACGTTTACCTGCTGCCTTTATAATCCTATCTTTAGGCTTGATGCCTGCCTTTTCTGCTGGCGAGCCTTCAAATACCTCTGTTACTTCTATACTATTATCATAGGTTTGTAATGTCATCTGTATACCAATCCCGGCATAAACACCACTGGATTTTTCCTTGAAGCTTGCATATTCTTCAGCAGTATAATAGTTAGTATAAGTATCTCCTATCCCTGCTACAAATCCCCTATAAATTCCTTCTTCTAGCTTCTGCTCATCAATATCACCTACATAATAATTTTTTAGAACTGTTTCTATTGCCTGTAATTTTTTATCTACATAATGATACTTATCTACAAATGCTGTAGTCACCAATACCATTATTAAGAGTAAAAAACTTATAGCAGCACCACGAAAAAATAATCTCTTTTTCATTAATGCTACCTCCTTAGTATTAAATTAAATTTTATTCTCATATTATTATCTTATGTTCTTTTCTCTTATATTATCCTTGATGAAGGATAACTAAAAAGTGATTAAAATTGCTCCATTGCCTTTTTAAGTAAGCTATCATTTTCTTTGCTCACACTTCCTTTTTCTATATACTCTACTTTCTCTGCCTCAGTCATAAATACCATTTGATCTGGCTCTATTCCTTTATCCGATAAGGCTTCTCCATACTTATCGTAAAGTATACCTGTTGCAACACTTAAGCCACTACCATCTTCGAGTGGAATAAGTTCACTTACATAAGCAAGTCCATAAGTATCTGTTCCCATTTGCACTGCTACATCTTTTAGGGCACTCACTAATGCTTCTGTGACTCCTCCTGTATAACGATCCGTTAATAGTACAACTTTTTTCTCATATTTACCCGAGGTCATTTCATAACTTTTAAGCTTCTCTTTACCCTGTTTAAGTTTAAAGGCTATTCCCTTATCTAAAAACAAATCGGAAATCTTGCTCACTTCTTCAACATTATTGGTATAAAGTTCTCTTAAGTCTAGAATAATCCCTTTTACTTGTTTTTCATCTAGCTCTTTCATAATGGTTTCTAAATGTGTGCTCGTTCCATTCCTAATACTTTCTAGTTTAATATATCCCACTTGATCTTTTATTTCATAGCTTAAATCATCTAATAAAACAAGTTCTGCTTTTAACTCTACGATTTCTTCTTGGCCCCCATCCTTCTTCTTTACTTTATATGTGATTTCCTTCTCACCTGTATATTCTAGTTTATCTACTACTTGTTTCCTATTTACACTTACTACTTCAATGCCATCAATAGCTACTATATGATCCCCTACTTGAAGATTAGCCTTTTCAGCAGGTGAACCTGGTATAATTTCGGTAATTAAAATAGAATGTCCATCAGATTCCCACGTCATCTTTAACCCTACACCTAGGTAATTACCTTCTTCAGCTGCCTCAGCTTGTTTAAATTCATCTACTCCAAGGTAATATGTAGCTTGATTTTCTAAGCCACCTACATAGTTTGCATAAATACTATCTGCGATTTGTTCTTGATCTACACTATCAACGTCATATAAATAGCGACTTGTTAAATACTTATTGATAACTTCCATTTTGCTCTTAGAGTAATATGCATTTTTATTTTCATTATTACAGCCTACTCCTAGCATCAGAGTTAGTAGTATAGCTGTAGTAGGTACTATTTTTTTACAGTAATTTGTTGATTTCAATGTGATCTCCTTGTTTTATTATTATTTTATCTTACACAAATTAAAATGAAGAATAAAAAATCATTTATTATTAATTCTTTATTCTTCACCCCTATTATCTTTATTTATTATTTACCTTACTAATATTAATTAATACTTGTTACTGCAAATATGGCCATGGACTAGTATGTGAACCACCCGCGCGTACTTCAAAGTGACAGTGATTTCCTGTTGAGTAACCTGTACTTCCAATCTTGGCGATTACTTGCCCTTTTCTCACGCTTTCTCCTTCACTTACTACTAAAGAAGAATTATGTCCATAGAGTGTCACAAGTCCTCCCCCATGACTAATCATCACTGTATATCCATACCCGTTTATCCAGCCAGATGTAATAACCACACCATCTGCTGCTGCTACAACATCTTCTCCATATCCTGCTGGAATGTCTATCCCCGTATGGAATTCATATTTACCAGAGATTGGGCTGGTTCTTGGATTGTATTCTGAGCTAATACGATAATATCCTGGTACTGGCCACATGAAAGTACCACCTGTATATTGCGCGGGAACCTTATTCTTATTTTTTTCTTCCAGTTCTTTTGTTAGTTTTTCAATCTCAGCTTCTAACTCTTCTGAAAGCTCTTGTAACTTAGAAATCTCTCCAGACAGCTTATTTTCTTGTGATTGCAACTTATCAATAGCTACTTGTTTAGTCGCTCGTGCCTCTTCTAACTCTCTCTTTTTACTTATTTCTTGTTTTTGTAATAAATCTAGGTCTAGCCTCTCTTCTTCTATCTTTTCCTTTTGCACTTCAATATAATCAATCTGTTCTTGATAAGCATCTAATAACGTATTATCTTTTTCTGAAATACGTCTTATATACTCTAAACGATTCATTGCATCCCAAAAGTTATTAGAAGAAAATACAACCTGTATGTAGCCTACCTTTTGATTCTTATACATTTGAGTCATGCGTGCTTTAGTTGCCTCATACTGCTTTTCTTTTTGAATAGTAGCTGCCTCTAATTCGGCCTCACTAGCTTCAATTTCTTTCATCTTCTCATCAAGCTGAACACCTAGTTCCTTAATATTATCTTCTATTGCTACCATCTTCTGATCCACTTCTTTAATCTCAGCTTGGATGGCCGCCTTTTCCTTCTTATGCTCATCTAAGAGTGCCTCTTTATCTTTAATATGTTGCTCTGCACTACTTAATTGGTTTTTCTTATCATCTATTGTATCTCCATAAACTGGGACAAGTAGTAACGTGAAGGCTAATAATATACTAATCTGTTTCTTCATAAGATCCTCCAATTATACTTTTAAATGCTTGTGTATAGCAAAAGCACTTCCAATAAGACCAATACCTATTCCAAGACTTAAATAAATAGGCACTAAAGAGGTCATAATATTTGTTGTAGGCATTAGTGAAATCTCACCTAGTATACCTGTTGCACTCTTAGACATACTTTGAACCCAGTCATATCCTAAAGCAATTGTTATAATTGCAACTAATGCACCAAATGTGCCAATCAGCATCCCTTCTATTAAAAATGGTACACGAATAAAACTATCTGTCGCTCCTACATATTTCATAATATTAATTTCTCTTTTTCTAATATAGACAGTTAACTTAATCGTATTAGACATTAAAAGAAGGCCTACTACTATTAAACATGCAATAATTGCATAACATATATAATTAACTGTCTTCCTAATACTAATAAAGGTTTCTGTCTCATTTTTTAGATAGACAGCTTCATCAATCCCCTCTAGTGCTTCTATACTTTTTACAAGTTCACCTTGATTTTTTATATCAATTGCTATAATTTCAAAGGATGCTGGCAAAGGATTATCTTCCTTAAACATCTCAAATAAACTTGCGTCTTCATTATCCTCACTAAAGGTCTCTAATGCTTGATCTTTAGAAATATAAGTTATACTGGATACATTAGGCATCGTTTTTATCTTATTTTCAATACTTAAAATAGAGCTTTCACTTAAGCCATCTTGAATATAAGCTGTAATACCAAACTTACTTTCTATTTGTTCAATGATATAATCAATATTGGTACCAATCGAATAGGACATTCCTAATATAAGTAAACAAAGTACAATCGTTCCTGCTGAAGCAAATGCCATTGTCCTGTTTCTCCACAGTCCTATGATACCCTCTTTAAATAAATATTTGAGAGTATTCCACTTCATCATCATATCCTCCTTCATGTACATCTTTACTTATTTGTCCATTAGAAATCTCTATTACCCTCTTTTTCAGTGTATTAACTATTTCTCTCTCATGAGTAGCCATAAGAATAGTTACCCCTCGTTTATTAATATCCTGCAAACAATTCATGATTTCCCATGAAGTAGCTGGGTCTAAATTCCCCGTCGGCTCGTCTGCAATAAGAATAGGATTGTTATTAACAATAGCTCTCGCTAAAGCTGTTCTTTGTTGCTCACCACCTGAAAGTTCGTTTGGATAACAGCGTGCTTTTCTTGCAAGACCTACAAGGCCTAATACAATGGGTACATTCTTTCTAATTTCCCTAGAGGTTGCACCAACTATTTGCATAGCAAATGCTACATTTTCATAAACTGTCTTATTGGGCAGTAACCTAAAGTCTTGGAATACCATACCTAAATCTCTTCTAAGATATGGAATTTGCCTTCTTTTTAATCTAGAAATGTCTCTATTGTTAATAATAATTTTACCGTGATCAGGATCAATTTCCTTAAAAAGTAGTCTTAAAAAGGTGGATTTTCCTGAACCACTATTGCCTGTTATAAATACAAATTCACCTTTTTCTATTTTTAGACTAACATTATTAAGTCCTACTGCACCATTAGAATATACCTTAGATACACCTTGTAATTGAATCATTTCAAATCCCCTGTTTCTTTTTTACATTCTATTTTGACTTTGTCTTTCCATATAATCCATATACTGACTTACCATAATTGTAATTTTGAAGATAATGGCATCATCAAATTTACGTAAGTCTAGACCTGTTGTTTTTAATAATTTATCTAAGCGATAAACTAATGTATTTCTATGAATATAGAGTTGTCTTGAAGTCTCAGATACATTTAAGCTATTCTCAAAGAATTTATTAACAGTCATTAATGTTTCTTCATCAAAACTATCTACACGTTTATCCTTAAGTACCTCTTTAATAAAAAGCTTACATAATGATAAAGGTAATTGGTAGATGATTCTTCCAATACCTAATTTAGCGTAGTAAGAAATATGACCTTCGCAGTTAAAGATCTTACCTACTTCTAGAGCCATATTTGCTTCTTTATAAGAGTTAGATACATCTTTAAGGTCACTTACTACTGCCCCAACAGCTACATATACTTTACTCATAGCTTCTGCACTTAAAGTATCATAAATCATCTTCGCATAGTTTTCAACTTCTACTGGATTATCTGAACTCACTTCTTTTACTAGGATAATATTTTTTTCATCTACTGCAGTCACAAAGTCTTTTGTTTTATCAGGGAAGATATTTCTTAAGATATCAGACATACTGCTATCTCTTCTTTCTTCACACTCGATTAAGTATACGATACGCTGAACATTATTTTTAATATGAAGTTTCTTAGCTCTTGTATAAATATCCACTAATAATAAGTTATCAAGTAATAAGTTCTTAATGAAATTATCTCTATCGAAACGTTCTTTATATGCCACTAATAAACTCTTAATTTGAAATGCCACAAGTTTTCCTAATTTATAAGCTTCATCATCAGCCCCACTTACTGAAAGTACATACTCAACAATATATTCATCATAAATCTTAAAATAATGAGATGCTTGTAATTCTTGACTATCTGCTTGTGAATTAATAAAAGCTTCTACTTGTGGTACATATTCTCCTGCACTTTTTCCATCTGTTGTAACAACAACTTTTGATTCTGCATCTAAAATACAAAAATCTCTTCTGGTAATGCCTTTTAATCCATCAATTGTATTTTGTAAAATTTGATTAGATATCATATGTTTATCAGCTCCCAAAGTATTAAATTATTTATTTTCCCAGTATCCTTAATTCTATTTTATCCTATTTAAGGTTAAAAAAAAAGTTATATTTTACTATTTATTCTCATAAAACTTCTATTAATAATGAAAATTATTCCATTAATAAAATAGACTAGCATTAAAATTTCCAAGAGTATATAAAAGGCACTAAGATTAAACATCTTAGTGCCTTAACTAACTAAAAACTAGTTTGTAATTGTTTGTTGGCTTTCTAAATCAAATATGTGAATTTTTGTTACATCGAAGGCAATTTTAACTTCATCATCTGGAGCTGCTTGACAAGATGTATCAAAACGTCCTGTAATATTGTTACCTTCACAAATCATATAGAAGTTCTTTTCTGAACCAAGCATTTCTATTACTTCAACTGTAGCTGAAGCAACAATATAGTCTGCTTTTTGTTCTTCGAAAAGTGTAGATGGTTCTGCAACATGTTCTGGACGAATACCCATCATAACATCTTTACCTATGTATCCACCTGCAACCACTTTTTCTGCTTTTTCTTTAGTAAGTTTAATTTCTACGCTACCAAATGTAAGCATAACGTCTTCGCCTTTTTTAATAACTTTAGCTTCAATTAAGTTCATTTGTGGTGAACCAATGAATCCAGCAACGAATAAGTTTTGTGGTTTACTATAAAGGTTAGATGGAGTATCTACTTGTTGGATAACACCGTCTTTAAGAACTACGATTCTTGTACCAAGTGTCATAGCTTCTACTTGGTCATGAGTAACGTAGATGAATGTTGTTTGTAATCTATGATGCATTTTAGAAAGTTCTGTTCTCATTTGTACACGAAGTTTAGCATCAAGGTTTGATAAAGGTTCGTCTAATAAGAATACTTTTGGTTCACGAACCATAGCACGACCCATAGCAACACGTTGACGTTGCCCACCTGATAATGCTTTTGGTTTACGGTCTAAGCATTGATCAATGTCAAGGATTTTAGCTGCTTCACGAACACGGCGGTCAATTTCTTCTTTTGGAGTTTTACGAAGTTTTAAACCAAATGCCATGTTATCATATACAGTCATATGAGGATATAGAGCATAATTTTGGAATACCATTGCAATGTCACGGTCTTTTGGAGCTACATCATTACAAAGTTTATCTCCAATCCATAATTCTCCTCCAGTAATTTCTTCAAGACCTGCAATCATACGTAATGTAGTAGATTTACCACATCCTGATGGGCCTACGAAGATGATGAACTCTTTGTCCTCGATATCTAAGTTGAAGTCTTTAACTGCTACGAAGCCGTTTGAGTAACGTTTTTCGATATTTTTTAATTTTAAACCTGCCACTTTGGTTTCCCCCTTAAGTTTGGATAAAATTCATATGTCATTGGACTTACTTTACTATACTATACTTTTCCAACCTTTTGCTATTGGCTATTTTTATAAAAACGTTTCTAGCATTTTGGCTAATAGTCCTAAATTAGTTTAATCTCCTAATTTTTAGGGGACACAATACACCATTCCTCATAAATATTTCCAAATATATCCCTATAATCTTGATATAAATTTACATAAAGGATATTTTCATCTTTATTTCAAGTAGGATAAATATTTTTCACTTATTTCCTCTATACATTACTTCTATCTATTAAGTGGTTTTACAACTATTTTTTAGTTAATCTCCTGTCATTTTAGGTAAGTTTCTATTCAACTAGATTACAAGGCTTATAATATGTTATCTAGCATATTATAAGCCTCTACTCTCGCTCTTAACTATTTTTATAAAAAATAACTTCTTTTAGGAATAAAGGAAGGATAAGCATACGTTTAAAACGTGTCGGTTGTTTTAATAACCGATAAAACCATTCTAAGCCTAGTTTTTGAAAGGCAATAGGTGCTCTTTTTACACGTCCAGCCATGCCATCTAAACTACCGCCTACCCCTATAGCTACTTTTACGTGAGGTAATTGGTGTTTATGCTCTTCAATCCACATTTCTTGTTTAGGTGCTCCTAATGCTACTAATAGAATATTGGCACCTGATGCATTAATATCTTCTATAATAGAAGGCTCATCTTCTTTTTGAAAATAACCATCTCTTGTTCCTACTATTTGAATGCCAGGATAAGTTGCTCTCATTTTTTCTGCAGCTTCTTCTGCTACATCTGGTTTACTTCCAAAAAAGTAATATTTATACCCTTCTTTTACTGCTCTTTTCATTGTGTTTTGCACTAAGTCATATCCAGCTACACGTTCAGGAAGTCTTTCGCCTTTTTGAATTCTAGAGCCAATAACTACGCCAATGCCATCTGGCACTACTAAATCTGCTTTTTTAATAGTCTCTAAAAAATCTTTATTTTGTTTTGCTAACATTACAATCTCAGGATTAGGTGTACATATAGCATGCAATCCTTCTGAATGCATAAATTCATTTACTTTCTCTACTGCTTCATCCATTGTTACTTTTGAAATAGGTACGCCTAAAATATCTATTGTAGTCATTATCATTTACCTCCATGATTGAAAATTGAATAATTATATTCATCTTTTCTACTTCCTTGTTTATATTAACGATATCCAAATGAATATGCAAGTATAGAAAAAAGGGATTTTATATATAGTGTCATGCCATATATAAAATCCCTAACCCATTTTTCTAGTCTATATTAAGTAGGCTTTTGATACTTTCTATTGGTAAGTATAAGCGTTTTAAACTAGCTTCATAACTTACTTTCAACTGTTCTTTTTGCTCACTTAAATTTTTCTCTAAGTCAGTTAGGCTTTTTTCAAAGTTTTCACTGGTTATTTGTTTCACGTCTAAAGAGTAAGGTACTCTGGCTTCTTTTAAAAAGGCATCTACCTTAGGATCATATGATAATCCTAGCATAGGTACTAAACTTGCTGCTGCCATGATAAGACTATGCAGTCTCATGCCTATAATAAATTCAAAGCTAGCTGTATAACAAAGTACTTCTTCTATAGACAGAAGTTTATCTATAACCTCTACTTGTTTTTGAGTGTCTAATCCTTGAGCTTTCATGTCTAAAGCGAGGGCTGCTTCCAGTGCTTTAGCAATGTCTAAATCTTGTTCATAATGCATAGGAATTAAATAAAGTTTATACCCTTCTTTTATAAGCCTTAGAAGCCCTTCTTTCATAGCACCAATCAGTTTTTGATTTTGGTCTTCATTTTCCCATGGCCTAATATAAATTCCTACTGTTTTTTCTTTCGTTTGAATGTCTTCTGGCATCTGGATACCTAATACAGGGTCAATCGCCACACCGATTGGCTTTTTAACACCAATTTCCTGTAGTAAAGTTTTAGAGGCGGGATCTCTTACAAAGATACCATCTACCTTATTTACTACTTTTTTAATTAACCATCTGCTAAGTCCTTTATTGACTGGCCCTATCCCTTGGGAATAAAATACCACTTTCTTCTTATAAAATTGTGCTATTTTTACAATAGCCAAGTAGTAAGGAATTGTCTTGCTACTAGTTACATCTTGCAATAAACTGCCACCGCCGCTTATAAGTAAGTCACTTGCTTTAATTACTTTTGCTACACTTTTCATATCCCAACGATTGATACTGTCTACTTGATAGGTACTTGCTGTCTTTTCTGGGTTATTAGAAAGTACAGTGATTTGCACCTTGGGAATTTCCTTTTTGAGCATTGCTATAATAGAATATAGTACTGCTTCATCGCCAATATTATCAAAGCCATAATAACCTGATAATACTATTTTGTTTGCGTTTGCCATTTTTTCATCATCCTACGTAATAATTTTATTCCCCATATTAAAACGAGTCCTATCACAATTCCTAAAATAATACCGTATGCACTTCTTAATAACGAGATTAAGATTGGTGTATGAATATGGGCATAAGTATTTACTAAAGAAACAGGTCCTATGATTGCTAATATAACCATAGGGAGATAGGTTTCCTTATATCCATAATACAGTAAACACATGAGAATAGGGTAAGCAATTAAAAATTCTTTGGTACGTGGTCTAACACCCAATACATTATCTAAGAATTGCCTAAACTGCCTTTCAAGTCCTGATGCTGTGCCACTGTTTCCTGTTCGTGTAATATAGATAACTAATACACCACCTAATATAGCAATTAATAAAAGTGCACCATAACTAATTTTCTTGTCTAAAATACCTTTATAATATTTAAGGTCTAACTTATGCTTTTGATAAATCAGGAATACCACTATTAATACAATAGGTGCTACTGTTGCCACTTTTACCCCTGCAAAAACATCTAATGCTAAGGCAAAATTGGTCCTTGAAAGGGTTCCTATAATCGTAAGGACACCTCCAAAGGAAATAATACATATCTTTAAAAAACTAAGAATAGTTTCTTTTACATTTCTTGGTTTTTCTCGTAATCCTTTTATCATAGCATAGGTTGGGAAAACAATAGACCCAAAGAGTGCCATAAGCTGACTTGCTAAAGTAGGCCTTAATTTTAATAAACCAATGTATCCTATAATACCTATAATGCCTATAATATATCCTAACTTAGTTAAGTTTAATTCTGCAAGCAACAATATGAAAATCATAATAGCCGCTAAACCTACTAATATGGCTACAAACACTGGAATAGGTGGTAAGTTATAGTCTTCCACTGTCCCAGTTAATGTATATCCTTTTGAAGTTGCATATTCTGCAAAAGATGAAATGGCATCTTGTAGATAAGTAATATCCTCTTCAATATTAACCGTTGTAGGCATTTTAAATAAGAACGCTCTTAGATTTCTTTCTCTAAGTGCTAATTCATAACGCTCCATAAGCTGTGGTACTGTAAAGTCAATAATCTGAGTATCTCCTACGGTATGCAGTCTAATCACTTTATAGTGCTTGCCTTCTTCACTTGTATTTTTAGCCAATGTATTAAAACCTTTTTGTTTGTTACTTGTAAATTCTATAAATCCTAATTGATGGTTGTTTATAAACGCTTCCATGCTCTCATCATTTGCACCTGGTATATCTGCATCTGCAAAGTATAGTGTATCTATTCCCTTAATACCTTCTAATTCTTGTACTAAATAGTCTATAGATTCAGGTGTGATATTAGTCCAGCTTTTAATCTGTGGTGAGATTGTATAGCCTAGATTTGCTGCTATATTTAGTGCATCTGTATCAAAGCCTACCCCTGTATTTGTAAGTTCATTTCCATGTTCACCTATACATATAAAATAAATGCCATCTTGCTCCACATATTCAAGGTCAATACCTTTAGTTCTATAACTTTCATAGATGTTCTCTGCTACAGTTTTATCATCTGTTACCATATAACGGTACTCAGGCTTAACATCTTTTACATCTGGATAATAAAATCTTAGAATATACCCTTCTAAAAGACTTACTTTACCTAAACCTTTATAAGTATATAAATCTGATTCTATTGGTGAAGCTACTGCGTTTTCTCTTACAAATAAGGTGGTTACACCAAGTTCTTTAAACTTAAAGAGTACTTCCTCTAGACTCCTGTCTGTTTCCATAGCAATTCTCAGTACATCATTGTAGCGTATTGCAATCTCAACCTGTTTATAATTTTCTTCTGTTTGAATTCTTCTAAATCCTACAAAGGAACATGCTATAAGCGATATTACCATCACTGTATAAATTAGGACTTTAACTTCTTTTTTCATCTTACCCTCCATTGGCTGCATAAGTTACATTAATTTAATACATAGCCACCTCTCACCATAACTGTGAGCTGTCTTGTTGCCATTAATCCTCTTCCATCTTCTCTAGGAATAAGTAGTAAATGATTTCTAGGTGCTACTGTACCTCCCAATAAATCTTGTCCTTCTGTAATATTTTGAATACCTCCTACAGGTGATGTAACGATTTGACCTTCACCTGCTCTAATAATCATTTCTGTATTTGCTTTACCATATATGATTTTCCCTTGAGGTACAACTACTACTTCAAAGGAATTACTTCCACCTTGTCTTAAACTTTCTATCTCTTGTCTCATTTCTATAATAAGCTGCTGTTGCTCTTTAAGCTGAGTCGCTAGAGCTGTGTTATTTGTCCCACCTGCTAGCGCTGAAATTTTTTGATCTACATAGCTCTTTGTTACAAGAGGGTCTGCTTCTGTACCAATTAATCCATCTGCTGCATAAAGTGTTGTTACTCCTAATACTAAAATCCCTATTACTATTTTAATTTTTTTATTCATAGTATACCTCCTCTTAGTTGTTAATATTTATTTGAATTTCTCAAAGGTGTAATAAATTTTGTCTCCGTCTATTTTAAACTTCAAGAAGCTACCCTCTTTATAATTATCTGTAACTACATTTATTCCATGGGTTTTTATGTATCTAACACCATCTTCAATACGTATTTCATTTTCTGTACCACCAGGCGTAATTACAAATATATTTCTACCTGTACTTTCCCTATATTTTCTTAAGTATTCATGTAATGCTTGTCCTTCTAAGGCATCATTAAACTGAGTAAGAGGATTCTTGCTCATCACTAAAATAATATGTTTTGCCTCTGTCTTTTCTAGTGAAGTTTTTAGGAATGTCCAACCTTGTTCCTGAGTGGTTCTTAGGCTGCCATTACCTGTTCCTACCATAATCATCTTCGTATTATTGTAATCAATAGCTTCATAAGTATTTTTATAAATATAATTTGGCGTGGTTAATGCTAGTTCACTATTACTTGTAGAAGTCAATAATACGGGTCCTTGTGATAATTGCTTACTCATACTTCCTAAAGTGTCTTTACCTAGTAACATACTCGCCACCTTAGTGGGTCCTACTGCAGTAATAATATATTGACCTTGGATAGCCTGTTGTAAGCTCTCTTTATAAAAGGGATCTGCACTCGTATCATCTCTTGTGAATATACCTGCTCTATCTCTAAAACCTCTTGTCATTGATACATGGTCTATATATAGGGTAGCCGTTAACTTGCTAGCATTACTGTTAGAATAGGTATATAACTTAGTCACCTGAGCTGGCAACACTATTTCTTGTGGTAATGTAGCACTTACATATTTCCATCCCTCAAAATCTAGACTATCTGATAGCTTTAAGAAATAGCTCTTACCTGTTTGATCTACTACTTCAATTTTCGCTCCATGTCCTTGTTTTTGAGCCTTTAGCCACATATTGACACTACTTGCATCTTCTGTAATCAAAATTGGCTGTGAAAAAACAGTATAGGCTACTTGTTTATTACTACTAGGCATAAAGGTATAAGTCATCTTCAGAGACTGATTGCCATGATACTTATCTTCCTTTGCAACTTCTACTTTCCCTGTAACTGATGAAGTATCGCCAGCCCACTTTGCGCCACTAGATTCAAAAGATTCTAGTGGTACAGTAGTATTACCTACTATTACTCCCATAGTCTTAGATACACCCTTATAGGTAGCTGTTAGTTTTCCAATAGTTGCAGTAGTAGATACTACGGTATTATTGGTAGCTGCTATTTTATTATTATTACTTGTCCAGCTTACCCCAGCAGCTTTAAGGGGGATTTTATACCCGCCTTGATCTAATCCATATACTTGCACTTCTTTAGTAGTATTCTCACTCAAACTTAGTATACTTGGCTCTATGACTAATCCAGCAGGAGCATTACTTACATTTAACTCTATAGCTGCTTCTACGCCCTCATATTCAGCTATAATCATAAGTTTTCCTGCCGTACTAGGAGAAAAAGTTAGGCCATTAAAGTTGCCACTTCCTCCTACTACAGAGAACTTCACCTTAGAAGTATCTATTCCTACAGGATTACTGTTTTCATCAATACCTTTTAACTTTAATGTCACACTTTCTCCTACAAATGTGCGATTATTATTAGCTTCTATGTATAATGTATGAATTGATCCAGCATTTGAATTGCTAAAAACTCCTAATCCATTTATAACTTTTCTTTGAGAACCGTCAGCTGGAGTATTTTGAAGACTTACTGTTTGCTCTCCTTGATTTCTAGCTACTAAAGTGGTAGACCCTCCACCATCAAGGTACATAGCACTATCTACATTATAACGTTGTAATATTTCAATGAGTTGATTATGTGTAACCCCTGTATAACCATTCTTTCCATCAATAGTCATCAGTAAGATTTCATTAGTTCCTTTAGTAGTTGCAATAATGGTCCTGGCAACAGCTGAATTAGGCGTTACCTTATGTGCAGCTCCTGTATAGGCTGCTCCATTCATCATGATTATTCCACTACCACCTATTCCTAGCTTCAAATCATCAATAGCTGTGATCACATTACTATCTACATATAAAAATTCTTGAAGCTCTACACTTGTCCCTATAGGCATCTTTGAATAATATTCATTGGCATTCCCTTCTGGTACAAGAATAACGTAGCCATTTGTAGGCACCCCTACACTCTCTCCAGCCTTAGCTAAATAGGTTACTACCCCATTTTCCACTACAATGGTGTAAATCGCTTTTTGTTTAGTCACTATATTATTGGTAGTTTGATAGTAACTTGAGTCTACAATAATAGGTCTTGTGATTGTAGCTGGAACATTATTCTTTGTAGCTGCTCCACCTACAAAATTGCCATTTGCATTAATGCGAAGGGATACACCATAATACGCCATAGAAGGCGTATTATTAGTGTCTAAGAGAAAGGTTGCCATATTTTTATTAACACCTAGCTCAGAATAATTACTATTATACCCATGTTTTAACACACCATTCTCAATATAAGTTCCTAAACTTGGTGTATTCGTACTACTCATGTCAAAATAATCTGCATTAATTCCTGCTATAGCTCCTGTATTATTAACCATTTGCAAAACAGTTTGTCTTTCCACCCCTGTAGCAGATTCAATTGGCTTTAAGGATACATTACTATCGTTTAAATCTATCTTTAAAATATTAATATTTCGCCAACCCTCACTCATCAAAAGCTTATCATTAATATGAATAGCCCCCCTAGTAATCACTTGCTCATTTCTTATTTCATGAAGTATTCCTCCATAAACAGTTGGAGCCATCCCTACACTTGCTAATAATATAAAACTAATTAGTCTTTTTCTTATGCCCTTCATATTAATCCCCCTTACTGGATATCATTTACCGAATATCATTTACTGTATATCATTTCCCAATATAATCTGTATATCATAAGTCATGTTTTCATTTTGTTTTATCTGTGCATTTGGATAATACGTTTTAAATTGCTTTGCCTTTTCTATATCTTTTGCATAGATGATCGTGTAACTTGGATCTTCTAATGTAGAATTTCCTATTTCATTAACGCTATAACCCACTGCTTCTAATTCTTCTTTTGCCTTGGCGGCTGCTCCACGAATAGCTGTAGCATTTAATATTTCTATACTTACAGTTTTATCTTCTACTGTTATTTCCTCTTTCTCATCATCATTAAAGACGCTTTCCACAAATCCTGGCATAGCTACCATATCGGGGAAGAAATAGGATTTTCCATCTTCATAAGCACCTTCACCTGGAATAATATTAAAGCTTAAATTATTACTATCCATTGATTTTAAATAAGGTAAATACTGAGGTATATCTCCTAATCTAATATCCGTAGTGACTGTTTTAAAAATGGTATTAATAATGCTTGGTAACTTGGTAATAATACCTGGACTTGTTATCTTCTTTGCAAATGCTTCTAAAAAGAGCTGTTGTGTTTTAATACGGCCTACATCACCTTCTACATAGCCTTTTCTATATCTGACAAGCCCTTCTGCTTGCTCACCATTTAGCACTTGTAAGCCTGGCTCTAAATGTATATGGAGCCCCGCATAATTATCATCATAGTGTAAACCATCCCCATTGAGCACAGGTACGTCTACTTCTACGCCTCCAATGGCATCTACTATCTGCTTAAAGGCATCTATGGTAATAATGACATAGTTATCAATTTGAATGCCTAGCATGTTTTCTATTTCATCTATAGTAAACTCCCTAATATGATCGATTCCCACATAACTAGTCATCTCATTAATTTTAGAAACACTAACAGAGTAGCCTTTGTACTCTTCCATTTTTTCTCGTTGCTTATCAGTCCATATTACTTTCGTATCACGAGGAATAGAAATAACTCTTGACTTACCTGTTTCACTATTGTAGTTTAAAACAAATATGACATCTGTTCGATAGCCGTCTTCATCTACACCAAATACTGCTAAAGTCTTATTAATAGGGTCCATTTCTTTATCACTCCCACTAAATGGACTGCCATTATATAAAAACTTATTGTAGGCAAAAACAAGTAACCCAATAATAATCACAACTACAATAAAGGTAATGGCCATTACCTTTAAAAAAAGTTTTCCTAAAGATTTCTTTTTACTTTTGTTTAATTTTTTCTTATTATCACTCATTATTTTCTCCTATGATGTTATATATTGTGTCATATCATAAAATACTTTTTTATAAATTATTGATCTACTACTATCCCTTGTAACTCTTCAATATTTTCTATAACTTTGATAATACTAAAATGCTTTCTCTCATATAAAATCTAAGGATTACTAGATATACTTATTATTTTTGGTTATTCTATAATATATAGTTCCCCTAAAATAATTTTTATAGTATAATTTCTGCTAACACCTACTATATTGTAGTAAAATATAACCTAGATGTCCATTATAATACAGTAATTTTATATAAATTTAATTTCTGTCATTTACTTGTTACAAAAATAATAGTAATGACTCAAGCATAAAAACGAAAAATTATTTATTAATAGACTTCTTAGGTTAATCAGTAACTATTAATCATGAGTCATTCATTATTGATTGCTCTATTAAGAAAGGATACAGCTATGCTAAAACTTGGTTCTCATGTTTCTATTAGTGGTGGTTTAATTGGAGCTGCTAAAGAAGCTTATTCATATGGTGCAAATACTTTTATGATTTATACAGGTGCACCACAAAATACGAAACGTTCTCCTATTGAGAATTTAAAAATCAAAGAAGGGCATGCCTTTATGGAAGCTTATGGCCTTTCAGATATTGTTGTCCATGCCCCCTATATTATTAATTTAGCTTCTTATAAGGAAGAAACTTATAATCTCGCTAAAGAATGTCTTGCCTTAGAAATTGAACGTACAACAGCGATTGGCTCAAACTATCTTGTACTTCATCCAGGTTCCTTTACTGATAAGACTTATGAATATGGTGTAGAGCGTATTGCTGCTGGTCTTAATGAGGTCCTTACTAAAGATACCAAGCCTCTTATTTGTTTAGAAACGATGGCAGGCAAAGGAAAAGAAATTGGTCGTTCCTTTGAAGAACTTAAAGATATTATTGATCGCATTCACCTAAAAGATAAAATTGGTGTTTGCTTCGATACTTGCCATGTTCATGATAGTGGCTATGATATCATTCATCATTTAGATGAAGTATTTGCTGAATTTGACCGTATTATTGGTTTAGACAAACTTAAGGTATTCCATTTAAATGGTTCTCTTAATCCTATGGGAGCAAAAAAGGATCGTCATGCCAACTTAGGAGCGACTGAAGATAATCCAAAGGGGAAAGACTTTATTGGGAAAGAAGCACTTTTTAAACTTGTACATCATCCTGTAGCAGCTGGAAAACCAATTATTTTAGAGACACCTTGGTTAGACAAAAAGACCAATTTATATAAAGAAGAAATTGCTTTTTTAAGAGGTGATCATATTGAACTTTAATTCTGAACTTGTTCTTATTACAGGTTCTTCTCGTGGCATTGGCAAGGCCATTGCCTATGCCTTTGCAAAAATGGGGGCAACTGTTATCTTAAATGGTGGAACGGATGAAACGCGCCTCCAAGAAACTTATGAAGCCTTTATAGAAGAAGGCTTAAATGCCTATGCTTATTTTGGCGACTTATCTCATTATGAAATAGCAGCCCATATGATGACTACTATTAAAGGGAAGTATAATAAATTGCCTTCAATAGTTATCAACAATGCAGGCATTAGCCACGTTGGGTTATTCACAGATACCACACCTGAAATGTGGAATAAAATTTTGACAACAAACTTAAATTCTGCTTATCACTGTAGTTATCTAACAATTCCTTCAATGGTTCAAGCTGGCAAAGGTATTATTATTAATATTTCTTCTATATGGGGAATCACTGGTGCTTCTTGTGAAGTAGCTTATTCCACAAGCAAAGCTGCTCTTAATGGTTTTACCAAAGCCTTAGCTAAAGAGCTTGGGCCTTCCCATATTCGTGTCAATGGCATAGCCTGCGGTTGGATTGATACAGATATGACCAGTTGCTATACGGAAGAAGAAAAAGCTGCTTTCACTGAAGAAATTCCTTTATGTAAAACTGGAACGCCTGAGGATGTAGCCAATACCTGCTTATATTTAGCTTCTTCCATGTCCTCCTATGTAACAGGACAAATAATCACCTTAGATGGGGGCCTACTCTAGACTTTCCTAGACTACAAGTAAATGAATTTGGCTTCAAATCTCTTTCTCTAATGTACTTTTCCACGCTAAGATAAAAGAGAGATTAAACCACTAAAATTGATGTGACCCCAATAAGTTAGATTTTTAGGTCTAACTTATTGGGGTCAGTTCAAAACTTTGGTTTAATCTCTCTTTTTTGCTGTATATCCTCTTATTACTTATCTAATCATAATCTCTGTTCTATTGTAACGTATCTGCTAAATCTTCTCCAATGATTATCTTAATATCTGTTTCTATAGAAGAATCTTGTATGATCTCAGCTGATTCCGTATACTCTAGAAATTGTCTTGCTTTTGTCTCATCTTTAGCATATATAACAGACTCTGAAATAGTCCCCTCTTCATAATTATCAATACGTGCTACATTATAGCCTTTCTTCTGCAAAGTATCCTTCAATGTTCCAGCTAATCCTTTTGCATCTGTGGCATTATAGATTTCAATAGATACCCCTTGATCAATAACAGGTACCATACTTTCCTCAGTACTTGCACTTCCTGATGTAGCTTCTGATTGCTCACCGGCTACTGTCGTATCACAGAAAACATCTATAATGAGGCTAGATAGTTCTTCTTGATCCACGTAGAAATAGGAAGGCCCTTCATAATCTGCTCCTTCACCAGGTAAGGTATGAAATTCTAAATTATCTAACTCAAAGTCATTTAATAATGTTAAATAATCAAAAACCTCTGTTAGTGCTACATCTGTTTTAACATCTGTAAATAAGCTTGTTATAATAGATGGGAGATTATTTAGAATAGCTGGGCTCATTACTTTTTTTGCAAAAGCTTCAAGAAATACTTGTTGTGTTCTTATACGTCCTACATCTCCCTCAGCATATCCATAGCGATATCTTACAAGTCCTTCTGCATCCTTTCCATATAATGTCTGAGGGCCTGGTTGTAAATCAATATATAAGGCTTGAGAGGTGTCTTGATAATACATTCTTTGGGGTACATCTACTTCTACCCCACCAATAGCATCTACAATTTTGTTAAAAGCTTCTATATTAACAATAACATAATTATCAATAGGCACAGTTAAGATGTTTTGTATCTCATTAATAGTAAAATCTCTAATATTACCTGGATTATTATATATTTGCCCATAAGAAGACATTTCATTTAACTTACTAACTGAAATGCTATTTCCAGTTAGCTGCTTATATTTGCTCCGTTGCCTCTCCGACCATGTAACCTTTGTATCACGTGGTATACTAATGACCTTCACTTTATTGGTCAAACTATTGAAGTTAACTACAAGAATGACATCCGTTCTTGTTTCATCCTTATCCACACCAAAAACAGCAATTGTCTTATTAATTTCACCACGTTCTTTTCTATCATCTTCTTTTTTCTGTTCTTCTTCACTTAGTACTTCATTTTGAAATGCACTACTTGGCTTTTGCAAAATAAGGTTATTATAGGCAGTGAAAACTCCTATTATAGCAACTACGCATACTGCCAATGTAATACCCGCTGATATCCCAAAAGTCTTTAAGAGCTTCTTTTGTTGCTTTTTCGTGAGCCCTTTTTTATTTTGCTCCATAAAAAAATATCCCCCTAAGTATACATACGTTTAATGACCTAACAATCATTATAATCCATATATTTATTCAAAATAAACTATATATGTATAATGTAATCTAATTGTAATATAACTTTTTTTGCTATTTAAGCCTCATTTTACTACCTATTCATTGCATATATAGTTTCCTCAACTATTTTAGCACATATTGGCATTTAATCAATCAAAATAATCACCTCCATCAGGAGAAAATTCATAGCCTCTTATAGTATCAGCTTTCAATGCCTGCACTTTCTTACTATTCTGCCGTTCTTCCCACAAATCTGCAATGTATGGTTCTTATACAAGATATTGACTTCATCTTTATTCATATTATAGTTCGTCAAAGCATTAAAGACTTCTTCCTTTGTTTCAAAGTAGGCTATTGCTTTTTTGTGCTGATGTTTCTTTCCTTGTTCATCAATCTCAATGTCCGTAGTAATCCTTGTTATGTACTTCTTTCGTAAGTTCTTTCTATATACTAGCACTATGTCCAGTATCTATGTAACATTTTAACAAATTGGAAGTTGACGATCACATGTATATATACCAATAGACACCATACTTATCTAAAACATCTGCACTACAAACACTCCATGGTAGAGGACCAAGTGGTCTACATATAACACCTTCCGCAGCCAACATACTATAT
Source organism: Bacillota bacterium (assembly GCA_023436395.1). Taxonomy (GTDB): domain Bacteria; phylum Bacillota; class Clostridia; order Lachnospirales; family Cellulosilyticaceae; genus Cellulosilyticum. The sequence continues at coordinate 36,736 of JAEZJJ010000028.1, forward strand.
GCCAGTTTTATTTCATCTTCTGTATTGAATTTAAGTCCAACACTTGTAGTCGGTGATACCTCGTTTTTTGCAAATTCATGCATAGCAGAAACTAACACATTATTTTGGGATTCGCTAACTGCAAAAACAATCACCCCATATTTTTGCAATTCTGCATGTATATATGTACCGTCTGGGAATTTTTCATTATATCCTAACGATAGCCCGAAAGCTTCTTGATAGAATTTCACCGCTTCCAATGTATTATTGATATATAGCGTCATACCAGTTTGCATAATTTACCTCCATAAATTCAAATTTGATAATATCATTATATCGAATTCCACAGATTATACCATCACTTTTTTGGTTGCGTTTCTGCTGATTTATCACCTCATAAGCCTTATTTCTGTTCTTACGTTCCAACGCTTCTTTATCTTCAATCAACTTGTTATACAAGCATAAAAGAAAGCCCCATAAAATGGGGCTTTCTTGATATCTTGAAAAATAATTTCCTGCGTATTATCTCTTAGAGAATTGTGGTGCACGACGAGCTGCTTTAAGACCGTATTTTTTACGTTCTTTCATACGAGGATCTCTAGTTAAGAATCCTGCTTTTTTAAGAGCTGGTCTGAAATCACCATCAGCTTGAAGTAATGCACGGCTGATTCCGTGACGGATTGCTCCAGCTTGTCCAGTTGTACCACCACCGTATACATTTACAAGTACATCAAATCTTCCTAATGAATTTGTTAATGCTAAAGGTTGACGAGTGATAACTTTTAATGTTTCTAAACCGAAGTATTCTTCGATATCTCTTTTGTTAATTGTGATTTTACCTGTTCCAGGTACAAGGTATACTCTAGCTACTGAACTTTTACGTCTACCTGTTCCGTAATATCTAACTGCTGCCATTTAATTTTCCTCCTCCCGAGTGATTAGAATTTTAATTCTACTGGTTTTTGTGCTTCGTGGTTGTGCTCTGTTCCAGCATATACACGAAGGTTAGTAAGCATTTTTCTTCCTAAGCTGTTTTTTGGAAGCATCCCTTTAACAGCGTGCATAATAACTCTTTCAGGATGTGTGTCCATCATTTGACGAGCTGTAGTTTCTCTTAAACCGCCAGCGTATCCTGTGTGTCTTCTATATAATTTTTGATCTAATTTTTTACCTGTGAATACTACTTTATCTGCGTTAATAACGATTACATTATCACCACAATCTACGTGTGGAGTATAAGTTGGTTTGTTCTTACCTCTTAATACTGATGCAATTTGGCTTGAAAGTCTACCTACTGTTTGACCTTCAGCGTCAATAACATACCATTGTTTTTCAACGTTTTGTGCGTTTGCCATGTATGTTGTTCTCATTTAATATACCTCCTTTGGATCTTATAAAACTAGGTTAATTTCTATTTGTCATATAAAATCCGGGGCTATTGGATTTTATAAGTGGTCTCATTAACACAAATTATATTATATTATTTACAAAATAAACTGTCAAGCTTTTTGCTGTGGATTATTTTTACTATTTCTACATATTTTCTTATCTATTTTTTGTTTTAAAATACCTAAATGCACTAGTGTTTATATTTTGATTATCATACTTTTCTATTACTCTATAGGTTCTAAGTAATCTTCAAATATTGATGTCTAATTCCACAAAAAGACTGTGGATAACATCAAAAACATCTAAAAAAATGAGATATGAAACATTAACAATAACTCATTCAATTATTATATTTTTTATCTTCTATCCTTCATTTGCAATTCTTATTCATATACAATATTAAGCATAGTTAATCCTTGTGGTGGGGCAGTTGGCCCAGCGAGTTCTCTATTCTTTGAGGCTATCATTGTTTTTATTGCCTCAATGTTAATCTTATTTTCATTCACATCAATAAGTGTTCCAACGATGATTCTCACCATATTATATAAAAATCCATTACCACAAACATCTATGGTAACTAAGTTTCCTTCTTTTTTAATATCTATAGAATAGATTATTCGTACTGTATCCTTGACCGTGCTTCCTGATGCACAAAAACATGCGAAGTCGTGCTCTCCTACCATTTCTTCGGCTGCTGCTTGCATACGCTCTATATTCATTTCATAAGGATATAAAAGTGAGTATTTATATAAAAATGGATCTCTAATTTTTGCATTTAGGATTTGGTAACGATAAGTTTTTCTCTTCGCGCCAAAACGTGGATGAAACGATTCACTTACTTCCTCTACTGATTGTACTGAAATATCAGGTGGCAACTGACTATTAATTGCCTTGGCTAACCTGTCTGCTGGTATCTTTGTCTCTGAATCAAATACACAACACTGTGCATAGGCATGAACACCTCTATCTGTTCTTCCTGCCCCCAGTGTACGTACTTCATGTTGTACAATCTTAGCAATTGCAGCATCCAAAGTACCTTGAATAGTTGTAGCATTTGGTTGTTTTGCGAAACCATTATAATTTGTCCCATCATATGCCACAATTAATTTAAATCTCTTCATCCCTCAGATTTCCTCCTAAAATATACTTATCTTTTTATAGTATATACCAAAACCTACTCATTATAAACTACTTACTATTACCAGTAGAAGCTTTCCTTAGAAGTAACCTCTTATTTTTCTAAACTGTATCCTAAGATAACTGTCAAATTGAGATTTGAATAATAACATATAATGCTAAGTGGCCGCTATGTAGACTGGCTAGGGAACTTACTTCCAGCTACTGTCTCAAGTCGCTAAGAAGCTCTAAACTCATAATCCTTATGAACGGCTGAAAACTCGCTAACGCTCAAACACTCAGCCTAAAACCCATAAGGATTATTTCGTTAAGAGCTTCTAAGCTTGTCTCCAAGGCAACTTCCAGTAAGCCCCCTATCCAGCCTACATAGCTACTGCTTAGCAAGAACAAAATAAGGGGTAGTTTTATACGTTATTGTTTGGGCGCCTGCCCCTGGCTTCTCAGTGTTTAAAGAAAAAGGGAGATAGTGAACTATAATACCTGTTATAAGTGAATGTCTAAATATTTTATAACATCTTGATAGTCAGTATGTTAGGGGCTTCATGCATATTCTTACAGTTTAGAAATAACATAGAAAAATCACTTGTAAGTTTAGTTTAGCATCATCTTTTTACATGCATTCTCACCTGTCGTGGTAGTTTGTAAGCACAATAACGCTGAGAGAAAGGAGAGGGGAAGGGCTGTCTGGAAGAGTGACTTGGGAGTATTTTTTAGAAGCACTTAGCGAACGTTTTAGATGGGTGTTAGCACGAGTGCCGTGTGCCCTGTGGGTATTTGACCAACGGGAGTTTTCGTGCGTTCATCTAAATAAGTGAGCTTAGTGCTTAAAAAAATATGGACCGGAACACTGGAAGATAGCCCTTCCCCTCTCCTTTCCGCCCATCACCATCACTTACAAATCCCAAGACACTGACAAAACCCATCTGCTAACACATCTAGTCGTAACACTCATCTGTTACTTTTCCTTCTGTCAGTAGCGGGATAAGTAGAAAAGGTGTATGATTTAGTCTCCCTAATTCATACACCTTTTCTACTTTTATTATTTATAGTATTAAACAGCCTGCAATGAATACTACACCTACTAACAAGGCCATTAAGTCTCTTCTATCATACTTTAAGCTATTTAATCTTGTCCTGCCTACTCCCCCTCTATAGCAACGTGCTTCCATGGCCATAGCAAGTTCATCTGCTCTTCTAAAGGCAGATATAAAGAGTGGCACCATAATAGGGACCATCGCTTTTGCTCTTTGAATAATATTGCCACTTTCAAAGTCTGCTCCTCTAGCTGTTTGCGCTTTCATTATTTTATCTGTTTCCTCTAATAAAATAGGTATAAAGCGAAGTGAAATACTCATCATCATCGCTATTTCATGTGCTGGTACACCAATTTTCCTAAATGGATTTAATAAATTTTCTATCCCATCTGTGAGTTCAATAGGTGATGTGGTTAGCGTTAATAAAGATGTCCCTACAATGAGTAAGACTAATCTAATTCCCATTTTAGCTGCTAATACTAAACCCTCATCCGTAATTCTAAAAATCCACCAACTCCAGATTTCATTTCCTGTAGATGTAAAGAACATATTAAGTATCACGGTGAACAACAAGATAAACATAATACTCTTTAGTCCCTTTAGCATAAATTTCAAAGGTACTTTACTTGCTCTTACCGCACTATAAAAACATATTGCTACAAAAGCATAACCTATAAAGGACTTAATAAAAAACAATCCTATAATATATGCAAAGGTGAAAAGAATTTTTGTCCTAGGATCTAATTTATGAATAAGGGAAGCAGACGGATAATATTGCCCTATTGTAATATCTCTAATCATGATCTTCTCCTTTCTCCTTTAAATAGGCTACTATATGAGCAGCTGCCTCTTCTACAGTTAACACATCTGTAGTAATAGGCATACCTTTTTTCTTTAAATCTTCCATGATATATCTAATCTGTGGCATAGCAAGTCCAATCTCCTCTAATGCTTTGCCATGAGCAAATACTTCTCTTGGTGAGCCATTGTATTTAATCTTTCCTTTATATAAAACAAAGAGTTTCTCTGCATATTTAGCCACATCTTCCATGCTATGTGAAATAAGGACAATAGTGAGTCCTAAATTCTCATGCATCTTCTTGAGCTGTGCAAAGAGCTCATTTCTGCCCTTAGGGTCTAAGCCAGCTGTAGGTTCATCTAAAATTAGAATTTCTGGGTTCATTGCTAATACCCCAGCTATAGCTACTCTTCTTTTTTGACCACCAGATAGTTCAAAAGGTGATTTCTCATAATAAGATTCATCTAATCCTACTGCTTCTAAGCTGAATTTAACTCTCTCTTCAATCTCCTCTACTGATAATCCCATGTTCTTAGGGCCAAAAGCCACATCAGCTTTTACAGTCATTTCAAAAAGCTGATATTCTGGATATTGAAAGACTAAACCTACCTTTTGCCTAATGGCCTTTCTATCTACCTTCTCATCATGAATATTCTCGCCATTAATACGGACTTGTCCTTGAGTTGGCTTTAAGAGTCCATTAAACATCTGAATAAGGGTACTTTTGCCCGAACCTGTATGTCCGATGATTCCTATGAACTCACCTTTTTCTATCTCTATATTAATATCTTCTAAAGCTACTTTTTCAAAAGGCATTCCTTCATTATATATATGTGATAAATGTTCTATTTTAATTGACATATCGCCTCTGTCACCTCTTCTACTGTTAGTAAATCTATAGGTAAGTTAAAGCCTTGTTGATTTAGCAAGTATACGAGATATGTTGTATCTGGCACATCTAAACCTATATCTTTAATCTTCTTCACTTCTTTAAATACTTCTTTAGGTGTTCCCTGTAAAATAACTTGTCCTTTATCCATTACTACAATACGATCAGCTAATATGGCTTCTTGCATGTAATGAGTGATATGAATAATAGTAATACCATGTTCTTTATTGAGCTTTTCCATGGTTTTCATTACTTGTCTTCTTCCAATAGGGTCAAGCATAGCTGTAGATTCATCAAATACAATACACTTAGGCTTCATAGCTATAACACCCGCAATGGCTATACGTTGTTTTTGTCCACCTGAAAGTTGATTAGGAGATCTTCTTTTATATTCACTCATTCCAACTGTTTCTAAAGCTTCATCAACTCTTTTTCTTATTTCAGTTGGTTCTATACCTAAGTTCTCAGGGCCAAAGGCGACATCCTCTTCAATAATCGTTGCTACAATTTGATTATCTGGGTTTTGAAAAACCATTCCTACTTGTTTACGAATTTCCCAAACATTCTCCTTATCAGTAGCATCAATACCACTAATAACTAAAGTCCCCTCTTTAGGTGACAAGATGCCATTTAGGTGCTTAGCAAAAGTTGATTTTCCTGAACCATTATGCCCTAGAATAACTAAAAATTCACCTTCTTTTACTTCCACATTAATGTGATTTAACGCTTCTATTGTATCCTTAACTTCTCCATTATCGTCATAATTATAATATTCAAATGCAAGGTTTTCAGCTTGTATAATATTCTCCATGGTACACCTCTTTACTATATATACTTATTAATACTTAAATTTAGATTGTCATTAGTAGAATTTATCTCAATGCTTTTAATAGTTGTCTCATTCCTCTATTTCATTTTCTATTATTGAAGTACTTATAACTATATATAATATAAACTAATTATCTAAGCCTTGACTAGTTTTTAACTCCACTCTACTTCTATTATCCTTAATCGTATCGATACACTTTATTCTTATTAACATAAATTTATATAAAAGAAAGGGATTAAGAACATCTCTTAATCCCTAGATATTATACTAATTCAATAATAACTTCCTCAGCTGCATCACCTTTACGTGGCCCGATTTTGATGATTCTTGTGTAACCACCATTACGGTCAGCGTATTTAGGAGCGATTTCGCTAAATAATTTGTCGCACATGTCAACTTTTTTAGCTTGTCTTCTTTTAGCACCTTGTACTTCTGTTA
>JAEZJJ010000074.1 GCA_023436395.1 Bacillota bacterium
AGGTAAAAAGAATGCAGTTTATACTGCAGTAAAAAATCTGAAATACTATAAAACGATTGAAGCATAAAAGAAATATACCTTAGGAAAAATCTAAGTTTAATTTTCCTACAGTAAATTGACACGATCACTAAAAAATTATTTATTTTAAAATAATAAATAATATGATATAATTATTTATGTAATATAGATAATAGGTGAGAAGAGGTGGATTTATGGGAGAAGCTGCTACAGTTGCGTGCCAACCAATGGCATTTATAGGAGAAGAAAAACGCCATAGTAATAATTTTTGTGTCAACCAATTACCACATAAAGAGAAATTACTTTGGCATATTATAACTAAGACAGACTCAGATACCAACATTAGCTTCAACGTAAAAGAACATCATACATACAAAGAGGATGATTTAAGGTTTGAAAATATTCAAAATGGCACTATTACACCTTATTATGCTTATAGAAACTTATATATATCAGAAGCTAAAAATGTTACAGGCCATTTTATTGTAAGAGTAGAAGCAATAGATTAATTAATTCATTGCATAAGATACAAAGAGACTGTTGCCCCATAACAGTCTCTTTGTATTTTATGCAATGAATTAAAAAATAATAATAAAAATAAGTGAAAAAAGTGAGAGAATAAATTATAATGGAGGAAATTGATTATTGGAGGCACTAAAATGAATGATTTAGATAAAAGATATAAACCTACTAAAAAGCAATTTATTATTCCTACCGTTATTTTTGCTTTATGTATGATTACAAGTACTTTTCTATATGAGCAAGGTAAATTGAGGAGTATAGACCCACCTAAACAAAGCTTTTTAGTCCCAGGAACAACAGAAATAGAGCTCGACAAAGTAGGGCATTATACTATCTACTTAGAACTAGATACTTTGTTTGAAGGAAAACACTATGAAGCACCTGAATTTATAGAGAGTTTAAAGTGTGAAGTCATTAAAGGTGATACCGAAATTCAGGTGAATACAGCAGATCTTAACTATAAATACAATAGGGATGGTCAGCAAGGAGAGTCTTATTTTAATTTCACAATAGACGAAGCAGGAAAGTATAAAATTATAACGACTTTAGAGGATAAAGTAGTAAAAGAGGCTGTATTATCTGTAGGACTTAAAAATGAGCATATGGTAAGAGTATTACAGTTTACAGTAGGTGCAGGTGTCATTATGTTAGTAGGAATATTTGAATTTATAGGATATATGGTTTATGGGATTATAAAACTGTGTATTTATAAAGCCAAGGTAAAGAAAAGTACATATGTATAGAAAAAAGTGAGATACAGAATGGCTAGGCAAAGTAGAGTATTTGCCTAGTTGTTTTTTATAATTAAAAAGGATATAATGAAAATTTACATAAATTGACACGGCGATTAATCTGTTATATCATATGAAAAGTATAAAGCATAGTAACACAAGGAGGACATGATTATTTGGTAGTATCTTTAAGAATGAAAGTAACGGCAATTACTTCATGTACTATAATGATGGTTTTTATAGTAACAAGTATGATTTATTATTATGGAATCAAACAATATACTATAGGAACTATATATACTCAAGCATTAGGCCTCATACAGGCAACTCAAATGATGATTGATGGGGATACTTTTCAAAAAGTAATGAAAACTGAAGATATACAAGGTGAAAACTATAGAGAACTCAAGGAAACTTTAGTTACTTTAAATCATATTGCCCAAGATGATGATTTATTTATTATAGGGACAAGAGATAATGACTATATCTATTTAACAGATAGTATGAAAGAGTATACACTATCAGAAATTCAATTTTTAGAAAATCCAACATTGACAAAAGAAGTGATGGATGAAATAGTACAAACACTAGATAATAATGAGCCTTATTATTTTAATGAAGTACAAAAAGGATATAGAACAGGATCTATAGGTGTTATAGCTCCTATTATTAATAATAAGGATAAAGTAGTAGGTATAATAGGTTATCAACGCAATGATGTTTTTTTCAGTGATATGAGATATATTGCATGGATTATTATGTTAAGCTGTATTATCATTATAATCGTATGTACAGTACTAAATTACTGGGGACTTAGAAAGCTAATGATACCTGTTGAAGAGATCGTCGTAGCAATGAAAAAGATTGCATCAGGAAACTTTAAAATAAAGCTTAATACCAAGCGTAAAGATGAAATAGGAATAATAGCTAAAGAACTTGCTGAAAGTTGTGAAAATATTAATTGTAATGTTGATTATATGAATATGTCAGTAGATAATCTTAGTGGGATGGCTAGGGAAATTTTAAATTCAGCAAAAAAAGGTATGGCGGAATTTGAAAAATTTGCGACATCTACAAAAGAAATTTCTCTTATCTCTTATGAACAAGTGGATAAAAGAGAAAAAGTAAAAAGAATATTAACTTATTTAGAAGAAGATATAAGAATTATTATAGAAGATATAGATAAGGGGAAAAATGAATGTAATAAGTGTAAAATCAGTCAAGAATTGATAGCACAAGTATCTATTCATGTAGCAAATCTTAACAAGCATTTATATGCCTTAGATTCTATGTTTGATATTATTGATAATCATGTAGTAAACTTAGCAGCGATTACTGATCAGAAAATGGTTTCTTCCCGGGAATTCAACGATTTAGCAAAACGTTTAAAGAGAGAGATAGAAAGTCTAGACAAGATTAAACTATAAGTAAAAAATAGATGGCTCTATATCAAAAAAAGTATCTTTTGCAATAGGAGGTTGCAAAGGATACTTTTTTTGATATAAGATAAAAGTTACAGGTTATCAGTTTAATAACAGTTTAGAACAGACAAAAGGAGAGATTAAGATGTATAGTTTTAAGAATGATTATAGTGAAGGGGCCCATGAAAATATATTAAAAGCCATGATAGACTCTAATTTAGAGCAAACCTCAGGGTATGGAGAAGACTTATATACTGATAAGGCAAAGCAATTATTGAAGCAAAAAATAGATAATATGTCAGCAGATGTTCATTTTTTTGTAGGGGGTACACAAGTTAATTTAACAACAATATCAGCATTTTTAAGACCTCACGAAGCTGTTATTTCAGCACAAACAGGGCATATTAATGTACATGAAACAGGTGCTATTGAAGCAACAGGGCATAAGGTAGTAGCTATGCCAACTGAAACTGGAAAGTTAACACCTAATGTAGTACAGGAGGCCCTGAGAATACATACGGATGAACATATGGTAAAGCCAAGAATGGTATATATTTCTAATTCAACGGAAATAGGGACACATTACACTCTAGAAGAATTAGAGGCACTGAGTGCATACTGTAAGGCTCATCATCTTATTCTTTTTATGGATGGTGCAAGACTAGGGGCAGCCTTAATGGCAAAGCATAGTGATGTGTCATTAGCAGATTGCGCCAGATTAACAGATGCTTTTTATATAGGAGGAACTAAAAATGGTGCCTTGATGGGAGAAGCATTAGTCATTACTAATCAAGCCCTTAAAGAAGATTTTAGATTTATGATTAAACAAAAAGGGGCCCTATTAGCAAAAGGGAGGATACTTGCTCTTCAATTTATTGAACTCTTTAAAGAAGATTTATACTTTGAATTAGCAAATCATGCCAATGAAATGGCGAACGTACTAGTAGAGGGAATTAGAAAGGCAGGATATAGCTTTTTAACAGAATCTGCAACAAATCAAATATTCCCTATTTTTCCTGATGCACTTGTAGAAAAAATAAAAATAGAATTTGATATAACCATATGGGAAAAGAAAGATGAAGAGCATACAGTTGTTCGCCTTGTGACTTCATGGGCTACCAAGAGGCAAGAGGTAGAACGATTTATCCATTTTATTAACCAATAATAGAAATAAATAGTATATAAAAAGGTGTTATATTCTGAATGGAGTATCGCCTAATAGGTTAGATTTTGATTTTAACTTATTGGGGAAGGTTCATAGATATAACACCTTTTGTTATAGAAGTAAAAAGACATAAGTAGAAAGTTAACTAGAATACCTGTATACATAGGCGAAGATATCTCTAATATAATGATCATAATTTGATTTTTGAGTACGGGTATTACCAGAATAAAGGATTGGGGCTGTAACAGCATGATTGAGGAAATCGGGAGTAAGGGTAGTAAGGTTATAAAATTCACCAAAATCATAAAAGTCACGTAAGGTCTTGCCTATATCTAAAAGTGCATCATAGTATGTGCCATTTGCAAAGCCTCTCAGTTTAGAAGCAGTAAAGGGTTTAATATAAAAAAAGAGTGATTTAGCAAGCCAACCCGTTGGAGCTATACCATCTTTAGTAGTGAATGAAAGAACAAAGTTAATATAATTTGTAAATTCTATAAAATCTCCTGTAGTGGTTTTAATACCAACAATAGGATACCAAAGGTCTTTGATTTTACCACTGTTAGTACCAGAAGAACTATAAAAAGCAAGGGTTACCCTTTCAATACCATAGACATATGCAATATCTACGTCGATTAAACCGATCATTCTGAAGGGGGTTACAGTATAAAGATTAATGCGAAAGCTATCAGGATGTATGTTGACTATACTGCTTGAGTTTGACATGATTATCACCTAAATTAAATGGAATGAATGGATAAAAACATAAACCATATAGTTAAGGAGGGAAGAACTATATGGTTTATATCTACGTTAGGATATTTACAAATTACGAAATTTTGCTTTTAAGTTCTTCTAGGTCTCTCTTTATCTCATTAACGCCATTGTAATTGGGTTTAAGACCCATTAACTTTTGTAAGAATAGTCTTTCTTTATTGGTTAAATCTAGTTCTTCATACCAAGGAAGTTCTTTCTTATAGCGATTTAAATAATAGGAGGTGTAGTAGAGATGGATGAGAAAATCACCCAGATACCAATAATCCATTTCTTTTACATATCTTTTATTATCAATATAGCGAGCTAAACCAAAGTCGATGAGTACAAGATTATTATCTTCAGATATAATCACATTGGGAAGTCTAATATCACGATGAACAATATTGTTTTCTTGTAGAATAGTAATAAGGTCCAAGATTTTAAAGGCAACTTCATAGATTTCCTGTTTGGTAAAATGGTAATCATCTTGAGCTAATAAGTCTTCAAAAACTTTACCATTTATATATTCTAAGATATAACCTTCTTGACCAGAATGCTTAAATTTTTGAATAAATTTAGGAAAACAGGGAGAGTCTAATTTTTTTAATAAAGCTTCTTCATAAAACAGCTTTTCACGGGTAGAATTAAGCATTTTTGGCTTAAGTTGTTTAATAACCACCTTTTTTGAATTATAGGTTTCAGCAAGATAAACTATGCCATAGCGTCCTTCGCCTATAAGCTGAGTAATTGAATAACCTTGTATTTGTTCTCCAGGTTTATAATATTTATCCATATATAGCATCTACTTTTTATTAAATTTTTGAACCTACTTATTTTAAGATTGCCTACAACATCTGCAAGAAGAACGGTTAGAGCGACCATAAGATTGGTTAGAAGAGTTATTAGAGTAACTAAAAGATCTGCAAGAAGAACAGTTAGAGCGATTACGAGATTGATTGGAAGAGTTGTTAGAGTAACTAAAAGATCTGCTAGAAAAACGGTTAGAGCGATTACGAGATTGATTAGAAGAGTTGTTAGAGTAACTAAAAGATCTGCTGGAAGAACGGTTAGAGCGACTGCGAGATCTACTAGCAAAGCTACGAGACCTGTTAGAGGAGTCATCAGAAGAAGAGTTTACGTGGTATCGATTATAGCCTCTGCTTGATTGGGATTGTAAATAGTTCATAATTCCATCTCCTATATAATTATTTAACTTAATATAACAATGTATATTACAGTTATAGTGCATTATATGACTTGTATCTATTTTGTGTGACAAGTTTGTACTTTTTAAGAGGGAAGGGGCAAATAATGGCTGAAATCTGTGTTGTTTAAGGAATAACCCGGTAGTGATAGGTATAATAGGATATAATGGCTAAGTAAATGGATTAATATAGACAAGAGACTAATTTTATAATAGAATATTCTGTAAAAAAAATAGAATGGGAGAAAAACAATGGAGCAAGTAGAAAACAATAAAGAACAATTTGAATCAGAGTTTTGCCACGTGGCATATGATCTAGAGAGGCGTATGGTGTTATTTACTTGGAAAAAGTTTGCTTGTGGAGAGAATTATAGAAAGCCATGTAGATTCACATGGGAGCTTTTTAAAAAGTATCCTCTCACCTATTTGGTGATAGATGCTAGAAATGGCTTTGAGGATGAACCAGAAGATGTAGAATGGGGATTTTCTGTATTCTTACCTGGAATGGCAACTACCAAATGTGAAGCGGTGTACTTTATTATGGAGGAAGTAAGTGATATAGAAGAAGAAATGGATATGTGGGGCAAGGAAATTAGTAAATATTTCGAGCTTATTAAAGTGACGAGTTATGAAGAAGTAATAAGGAGAATAGGCATAGATGAATAAGCCATATGCATTATCAGTAGGAGATCAAGTAGCGATTGTAAGTTTATCAATTGGTATTATAGGAGAAGATTTTTGCAAACATCAAATAGCCCTAGGGGTTAAAAGACTAGAGGAATATGGACTTAAGCCAGTATTTATGCCAAATGCATTAAATATGACCTAATATCTAATAATCGCTATGAAGATGAACAAATCGTTGCTGAAAAATATGGTATTTTTCCTAGTCTAGAGGAATGGAGAGGAAAGATATTATTTATTGAGACGTGTGAGGAAAAACCTTCTCCAGAAAAACTAAGGGACGAACTGATGGTACTTAAGAAAAAGGGGATATTTGAAGTGATTAATGGTATACTTGTAGGTAAGCCTCAAGATGAAGCTTATTATGAAGAATATAGGGAGATTTATAGGGAAGTCATCAATAATAGCAATTTGCCAATCGTATATAATGTGAACTTTGGACATGCTCAGCCTAGATGTGTTATACCCTATGGGATAAAAGTTAAAGTGGATATGAGAGAGAAGATTATTCGTTTTACAGAACCACTATTTAGATAATCTCATCAAGAGTAGTACTTAGTAAGATATGAACTAAGTAGAATGGGTATGAAGAAACCTTAAAATAATAGATGAGTAAAAAGTTCTAGACGGGTTAAACTATTCAAAAATTATTGATAAGGGAGAAGGAAATGGAACTAGAAAAGAATAATAAAGAGAATAATAAAGCACTAGCGACTTTTGCAGGAGGATGTTTTTGGTGCATGGTTAAGCCATTTGATGAATGGCCAGGAATCGAGAAGATTGTAGTAGGTTATACAGGTGGAAGCCTTCCTAATCCTACTTATGAAC
>JAEZJJ010000016.1 GCA_023436395.1 Bacillota bacterium
TAGAGCTAACTATAAGCTTTGTTTTTCTAAAATGACGTTTCCACATCAACTTTTTAGAGTTATGCTTTTGGAACAAATTTATAGAAGCTTTAGGATTATGAAGGGTGAACCGTACCATAAGTGAGAGTCCAAATTTTATATTTGGTATCTCGAACTTACTCAGCGAACGCATGTGAGTCGAGTTTCCTTATAAATAAGTGAGGTTTTCATTTAAATAGTTAATATCAAAAATAGTAGTATCATATTTTGTATGATACTCTAAGTAGACTTTAAATTTAATTAAGCTTAAATAAAAGGTAAAGAAATATATAATAAATAAAAAAGAAGGATAGTCCTCTGATAAAGAGATGAATCCTTCTTTTTAAGTTAGTTGAAGTTATTTTGAACCAGTTGGCACTGGGATTTTTATTCCAACTGTTGTCGCCATTTTTGCTATGGCTTTTGGGTCGGAATTTTTAACATTCACGTCAACACGAGGGGTGTAGTGTTCTTCTAAGCGATGTACTTCTTCATTGGTTAACTCGATAGAGAGGGCTTTAATTGCATCGTCAATGTGACTAGTTTTAAGAGCTCCAACAATAGGGGCTGCAACAACTGGATTTCGGTATAACCAAGCAAGCGAGATTTCTGCACGACTAACCCCACGATCTTGTGCAACTTTACCAATAGACTCAACGATTTTCTCATCAGCTACTGCAGTTGCTTCAAAGTACTTAAAAGCGCCGGCTTCAGCTTCAGAGCGAGTTGTCTTTTCACCCCATGGACGAGTTAGCATACCGCGGGAAAGTGGACTGTAGACCATAGTCTGAATACCTTCATCCGCGCAGAGTGGAATCATTTCGTTTTCCTCTTCACGAGCAACCAAATTGTAATTATGTTGCATTGATATAAAGCGTGTCCAGCCATTAAGCTTTTGAATATGAAGAGCCTTAGCGAACTGCCAAGCCCTCATTGTAGAGGCCCCTAAATAGCGCACTTTGCCCATCTTTACCAAATCATGAAGTGCTTCCAAAGTCTCTTCCCATGGTGTAAATGGATCAGCTCGATGAATCTGGTAAAGATCGATATAATCAGTTCCAAGGCGTCTTAAACTATGATCAATCTCTGTCATAATTGCCTTACGTGAGAGGCCAAACGAATTAGGGCCTGATCGTGTTGGGGCACCAAGTTTTGTAGAAATGACGATGTTTTCACGTTTAGCAAAATCTTTCAGAGCTTTGCCAACTATCTCCTCGCTTGTACCTTGGGAATACAGATTGGCGGTGTCAAAGAAGTTAATCCCGGACTCGATGGCGTGTTTAATCACATGTCGGCCCCCCTCTTCACCAAGTGCCCAAGTAGGATGCCCTTTAGAAGGGTCTCCAAAACCCATGCATCCGATACAGATCTGTGAAACTTCAAGGCCAGAATGGCTGAGCTTAATGTATTGCATATATATACCTCCTGAAAATATGTTGTTATTATTCATAGTATACAACCAATACTCAAGTTACCGTTAACACGATCCAATCAAAAAGTTGCCTAATCCTATCACGCTTTACAATATAGCTTCAATAAAGTTTCTCAAAGATTCACACTTTGCGTATTAAGCCCTTTAAGTCGCTTCATATCTTCTCTTGGTGGAAATCCAAACATTCTTGAGTACTCACGACTGAATTGGGTAGGACTTTCATATCCAACATAAAATGCAGCATTTGCCACATCTGTTGCCTCTGATATTATTAGACGCCGAGCTTCCTGAAGCCTAAGCTGCTTTTGAAATTGAATTGGACTCATAGCAGTTATTTCCTTAAAATGCCTATGAAACGATGGAACACTCATATTGGCAACATCTGCCAAATACTCAATGCGAAAAGAATCTTGGAAATTATTCACTATGTACTCAATCGCATTTTTGATATGAATAGTGGGACTTCCATCGGTTACGATTCGTCTTAATGAGTCACCATGCTCACCTTGTAATGTTCTGTATAATATCTCTTTTGTAAAAAGGGGGGCAAGAACAGGAATATTGTCAGTCTTATCCAGAAGACGAACAAGCCTTACTACAGCGTCTAGCATGGATTCATCTAATTCAGCAACATTCATACCACGTTTTGATGCTCTCGAGGAGTTTACCTTAACCTTATCATTACTTAATAGCTCTAAAATAAGATTAGGTGTAAACTCAATTTTACAATACAAGTTGGGGACTTCAGGTGAAGCTTCCGACGCCTCGAAGATAATAGGTAAATCTATAGATGATACAATGTAATTCGATGGTCCACCTCTGAAGCGTTCACCTCCAAGAATTACATCCTTGAAGCCCTGGACTACAATACATAGCGAAGGATTATAGAGTCCGTAAGGCGGTCCTGATAAGGTAGAATAATGAGTTGTTGAATAACGTGCGAAACCAAGGCAAGGAATTTCAGTAGTGGGAGTATGTCGATTAACTAGATCAGCAAGCTCCTTTTGCAAATAACTTATTTGGTTAAACATATATGCCCTCCTATATAAATCCCCAATCTTCAAGTTCTAAACAAAGAAGATACATTTATGCTATCCTCTCGTCTTAATATTGCTAAATAATATCAAATGTGTTTTATGCTTCTTAAGGCTTATAGATTTAGGGAACATAAAACACATGTAGTTTATTGTGAAATCAAAAAATGAAACTATTAATCTAATTTAATCTCAATAGAATGCTTTAAACAATATAGTTGCTGATAGAAGGAAGCCATATATACTTTTTTAAAGTCAGGAAAAGTATAATTCTCATCAACTAATTTAGTGGCCTCCATTTGTAACTTACTTAATTTAGTCGATGAATATAATCCGCAAGCAAGTGTAAGTACCGAAGAAATAAAATTACTTATATTATCCTCGCTGGCTTCAGGAAAAAGCTGGCTAATAAAGTTTACTAATTGTTGATACGATGTAAGTATTTCTTTTTTAGACTCAACTAAAGATTCAAGGGAAACATTTTTTTCAATGGCTGTATAAAGAATGCCGTATAGGCTTAAAAGTCTTTCATGTTCTATTATCCTACTTGTCCATATGTCTGTAATTTCGTAAAGAGAATAAAGTTTATTAATCTTAAATGATTTAAAAAAATCCGAAATGAATGATTTAAAATCTTCCTTCAAAATGAGAAGAAGGATTTCATCCTTTGTTCTAAAGTATTTGTAAATATTTTGTCTTGTAAATTTTGTGTATTCTGAAATTATACTGAAATTTAACCCTTCATAACCTACTGAGTCGTATATGGAAGAGGTTGCGTTAATTATTTCTTTAATTCTATCTTGAATTTGATCCTCAGATCTTGCTCGCTGAAAACTCATATATGCTTTTCCTTTCTAAATGGAATTCAATAACTTAATTAATTTCTATTATAAATGGAAATTACACAATTGACAAGTTGCGAAGTGAATGCTAATATATAAATAAATTTCATTGTGAAAATTAAAAGAGAAGTGAATAAGTATAATCAATAAAGAGTAACATTTAGAAAAAGATGCTTAAGTGGAAAATAAATTATTTTTTGTAAATTTATAAAAAATAATTTATGAATAGGAGGAGTATTCAATGTCGGAAAAAAAGAAAGGTATAAAAATAATAAACATATTGGGAGGTATATGCAGATGAATAATATTGAATATCGTAAAATCGGCGCAGCAGGGATAAAAGTTCCGGCAATGGGGATTGGTACAGTGGCGTGGGGAGAAAAACTTGTAGGATATGGTAAAAAATTTACTCGTGATGATCTGTTCAATGCGTACAAGACGTCTTTAGACGCTGGGTTAAATTTTTTTGATACTTCAGAAAGTTACGGAAAAGGAGTATCCGAGCAGCTACTGGGTGAATTTCATCGTCAAGATGGTCGACCAATTGTAGTAGCAACTAAATTCTCGCCGGCGAAAATTTATGATCCATCTACTAGGTTTTCACCTAAGGATATTGTTAGCACCCTTGATGGAAGTCTAAAACGTCTCGGAATGGACAAAGTTGATCTATACCAATTACACTATCCCGTTGCACGTCATAAACTAAATAATTATTTGGATGCCATGGCTGAAACAGTTAAAAGCGGTAAGGCAAAAGCAGTTGGTGTCTGTAACTTTAATACGGAGCTTATGAAGTATGCGCATGAATATTTTGCAAAGCAAAATATTCAACTGGTATCCAACCAAGTTGGATATAATTTGTTACACCGACTTCCTGAAACCAATGGCATGCTTACAGCATGTGAAGATCTGGACGTTACGCTTATAGCCATCCTTCCTCTAGCAGAAGGGGTTCTTACAGGAAAGTATAGAGTTGGTGGTGATTCATATCCTTCCAATCTGCGTAACCTCGCTAAGGTTACACAACTTGATATATTCAAAGACGGAGACCATTCGCCCCTTATGCGACGTCTATTTACAAAGCCATATATGTTGCAACGCGAGAAGCTTGAGTCATTGTTTGAAGTTATGGATATGATTTCCAATAAGTATAACGCAACTATTTCACAGGTATCGCTGAACTGGTTGATTGCAAGCAATCCACTAGTGATCCCTATTCCAGGGGAAAAAAATGCAATGCAAGCAGCGTCCAATGCTGCCACATTAAGTTGGAAGCTGACTCGCCAAGAATTCGAAAGCATTAGTCAAGCTGAGAGGGCTATTAGGGAATCATTGTAAAGTTAATCAAATTAGATTAAGATACTTGATTAGATTTTTAGGTATAGTTATTGCATTAAATATAGCTATTATTCCAAACGATTATACCTGTTCATAAAAGAGCGCAAGTTTTGCCCTTAACTATAGAATTTACTTGGTTAAGGCTATTTTTGTGTAAAAACTGTATCACAAGTAATGCTTTATTTATAAAGCATTTTATAAAAAGGCAAATGTTTTTATTATAAAACAAATGAAATTATTGCCCCCTTTTACCCAAAGCTCCACTTTGAAACGATGCTATCATCATTATCTAAAGGTATATAAACATCGATAAAATTACTTATATCCCCATCTATAAACCCTTCATCTGTATCAATAATATCTATTACGGTATCTTTCTTTTTTCTAGTTTTCTTTTTGTTTTTCATAGTATCAAATAATAGTTGCGTATCTTTAAGGGTACTATTTCCTTTAATATTATTATCTTTGCTTTCATTGATAATATCTAAATTTAATCCAGTAACATCCTCGCTAATAGATGATCTGTTTTCACTTGTTTTATCCTCTGACTTATTATCTTTTGTATCAAGGATTTCAGGGGTTAAGTTTTCACTTAACGTTGGATTATCCTTAATCTCAGATTCTTTATTCTTAGATATTTCTTTTTCTTTCACCTTGATATTTTGATGTTTAGCAAAGTTTCTCACCTTATAAACAT
>JAEZJJ010000079.1 GCA_023436395.1 Bacillota bacterium
CCAAAGGATTTTCCAGTTACTTTTTATCTTTTGATTCAGGTGCTAGATTAGAAATAATGGCACATGAGTTATTAGAATATCGGGAGCCAAAGGATCATGTAAATGGCATTCACCACATTGCTTTTTCTGTGGGCAGTAGAGAAAATGTCATTGCTCTTACTAACCAAATAGTACAAGATGGTTATCCTTTATTAAGTGCCCCAAGAGAAACTGGGGATGGTTACTTCGAGAGCTGCATAAGTGATCCAAATGGTATTAGGATTGAGATTACTGAATAACAAATATATAACTATATCGCCATATAAATAGAAATTTGTCTTGGCGTTTATGAGAAGTACGTCTGAGAGAAAATGAGTGGGTATGGGTGCCTGGAGTAGTGACTTGGGAGCATTTTTTAGAAGCACTTAGTGAACATTTTAGATGGGTTTTAGGCAGCTGTTTGAACGAAGTGAGTTCTGCCGTTCATCTAAATAAGTGAGTTTAGTGCTTCGAAAAATGTGAATCGGAACAACGTAAGATATCCCTGACCACTCATTTTCTCCCAGCATCCTCTCTTACAAACATTCCGACAAATTTCAATTTAGCAACTTTAAGGAGGTCCTATGCTTATAGAACTGGATTTTAATAGTGAAAAACCTATTTATGAACAACTTTACGAAGCCATTATTTTAGCTATGGCGAACGGGGAACTTGCTCCTCATGAATCTTTACCTTCTGTTAGAAGTTTAGGTGAGGAAATTGGTATTAATCTTCATACCGTTAATAAAGCATATAATCTTTTAAAAGAAGAAGGCTATATTCAAATAGACAGACGAAAAGGGGCTATTGTTAATACACTCCCTATCCCTAGAAACCCAAAAACTGAGACACAACTTGAAGAAGACTTTGCCCTTCTTATTGCAAAAGCCAAGTTAATGGGCCATGACGAGACTTATTTAATCAATCGTCTTAAACACCATTACCATACAGGAGGTATGTCACATGAGTAATACTACCTTTAACCTTTTATCTATTGTTGGTACGAATCTTTTACTTTATGTTATTTTTATCATCACACCATACCTCTCAACTGCAGATACTTATATGGGGGTCTTCTTAGATCATGCTTATCGCAAAACCCCAGAAACCAAGAAAATCCTAAAGCGCTTTCTGCTTTATACTACTCTTGTATTTGTAGGCTTTTCTCTTATTCTTATCTTTTTAAGCTTAAGAGCAACCAAAATCAATGATAATCCTTTGCTTGCCATTGCCTTTTTAGGAGAAATACTGCTCTACTTTGTGGTTTATGGGCATGCCTATACCCAAACTAAATCATACAAGGAAAGTTTAAACCTCCCTGAACCTAAGGGAAGCAAAGTGCTTATTGATACGGCTTTTATAGAGGAAAAAGCCAAACTTAAGATGATTTATAAAAAGTTATTATATATTCCTATGTTAATTGGTCTTTTCTTAGGCATTTATACCCTCTATCACTATAAGGAAATACCTGAGCTTATTCCTACGCACTTTAATGCTATAGGTGAGATTGATGGTTGGTCTACTAAGAATCTACTAACAGTTCTTCTTCCTTCAGGTTTATGCATACTTCTTGCTTTGATCTTTAGCTATACTTTAGATAGTACCTTTAATAAAAGAAGTCCTCTCAGTAAATCCCAATTAGAAAAAGGAAAGGCAATCACTTTAAAATATCTAAAATGGAGTGCTATGGCCATTGTGATTCTGGCTTTTTCTATTACACTGATGATGATGGGAACTATCTTTGCAATGGTGGAAGTTACACCTTTAAATCCTATTTATAACTATGTTTCCCTAGCTATGATTATTATAGGCATTGCCTTAATGAGTTATAATAACTTTCGCTATAAACGTGACTTTGAACCTTTTAAAGAAAAAGATGCTTGTAGTCCTATTGAAGAAAAAGATGACTATTGGCTATGGGGAATGTTTTATAATAATCCTAATGATCCTGCTATGATGGTTTCTAGAAGACATGGCATTGGATGGACAGTCAATATCGGTTCTTTTAAAGGAAAGCTCATCATGTTTGCCCTATTAGCCTTTATTCTTTGTGTTATTATCTTTACTGCTCATTAACTATGACCTGATTCACTTGAAGCAATAGTAAGAAGCTATAAAACTCAATTTCCCTGAGTTTTATAGCTTCTTTTGTTTACTCCTTAAAATCCATAGTTATTCCTCTTATTATTGCCTAGGAAATTTTTATTGAAATGGTTTATAGGCTAGTCCTTGATGAATCTCCTCCATAATCTTTCCCCATAAAGCAAGTTGATAATTCTCATGATCCTCCATCGTCTCAGGGGTTGCACCATATTTTTGCCACATAGTAAGGTGTATAGCCTACTATTATTCTTTATTGTTCTATTTACGCCCTAGCAGCAATAACTTTTTGCTGAATATCTACGGGTGCTTCTTCATAACGTTCAAAGTAATAATCCACTTCGCCTCTACCTTGTGTCATAGAACGGACATCTGTGGGATAAGTATAAAGTTCTGCTAATGGTACTTCTGCAATAATAACTTGTTTACCATCCCTTAAATCCATACCAATCATATGACCTCTACGTTTTTTCATATCTCCCATAATATCCCCTGTATATTCATCTGGTACTTTAATTTCTACATGGGCTATAGGCTCTAACAAAGTAGGGCTTGCTTTACCTACTCCTTCTTTAAAAGCTAAAGTAGTAGCCATCTTAAAGGCCATTTCTGAAGAATCTACTGGATGATAGGAACCATCTAAAAGCACTGCCTTAAGGCCCACTACTGGATAACCTGCTAGCACACCTTTTAAAGTACATTCTTCTAAGCCTTTTTCTACAGCAGGGAAATATTGTTTGGGCACAGAGCCTCCAAATACTTTTTCTTCAAATACAAATGGCAGCTCTAAATCTCCAGAAGGCTCAAAGGCCATTACCACATCGCCGTATTGACCATGACCACCTGATTGTTTCTTGTGTTTACCACGTACATTAGCCTTCCCTTTAATGGTTTCTCTGTAAGGCGTTGTAGGTTGAGCTAAATAAACCTCTACTTTAAATTTATTTTTTAGCATACTAACAACTACATCTAATTGTTGTTCTCCTATGCCACATAAAATCGTTTCATGAGTTTCTTTATCATTTTCTACAGATAAGGTATAATCTTCTGCCATCAGCTTCATTAAGCTACTAGACATTTTTTCTTCATCCCCCTTACCAGTAGGGAAAATTGCTTTCTTCACTAAGCCTTTTGGAAATACAATAGGCTCATATTGATATTCAAACTCTTTATCTCCCATGGTGTCTCCTGTTTTAGGTGTTTTGAGCTTAGCAACTGCACCTATATCCCCTGGATATAAACAATCCACTTCTTTTTGTTCTTTTCCTGAAAGTACATAGAGATGACTAAAGCGTTCTATTTCACCTGTCCTTGTATTGACTAAGGCATCATCCGTTTTAATAATCCCTGTCTTCACCTTAAACAAAGAAAGTTTACCAATAAAGGGGTCTACAATGGTTTTGAAAATAAATAGGGATTTCTTTTCATCCTGAGAACAAGCTATTTCTTTTACTTCATCTGTTTTTTGATGAGTTGCTATAGAAGGCATAGCTTCATTGGGTGCTGGAAATAAGGATATGATTGTATCCATTAAGACAGATATACCTGTGGCATTTACAGCACTACCACAAAGTACAGGTACGATTTCTTTATTCACAACCCCCTTCTTATAGGCAGCCATAATCTCTTCTGGTGTAATTTCTTCTTCAGCAAAATATTTTTCCATAAGTACTTCATCTGTTTCAGCCACTGCTTCAAGAATCATTGTCCTTATTGGTTTTATAGCCTCTTCTAAATGTTCTGGTATAGGACAAGTGACTACCTTTTGGCCATCAAAACGGCGGCCCAACATTTTAAGTACGTGAACATAACCTACAAACTGTCCCTTTTCATACCAAGGCACTTGAACGGGTGCAATGCTTGTACCAAATTTTTCCTTACAGGTTGTAAGAATGGCTTCAATATCCACATTAGGTGCATCCATCTCTGTAATAAATAACATTTTAGGAACATTAGCTTCAGTTGCTATTTCCCATGCTTTTTCTGTACCTACTTCTACACCTGAGGATGCCCGAAGTACAATTAGTGCACTATCTGCTACACTTATTGCTTCTTTAACCCCACCTACAAAATCAAAATATCCTGGTGTATCAAGTATATTCAGCTTATAATCTTTCCATAAAATTGGTACTAATGAGGTGCGAATTGAAATCTTACGTTTTACTTCTTCTGGATCAAAATCACTGACTGTACTACCTGACTCAACTTTGCCTAATCTTGATGTCATACCTGCAGAATATAGCATAGCTTCTGTTAAAGTTGTTTTGCCTGTACCTCCGTGTCCTAATAAAGCAACATTACGAATATATGATGTTTCATATGCTTTCATAGAATGACCTCCTTCGAGATAAGATAACTACTGCTCCTTACTATTATTATTTCTATGCCCATATTAAAATTCCTTTTTTTATTAATTATTTTAAAAACAAAATTATTTTTTTTATTTTTCTATGCATTTTTCACAAACATTATATATTTTCATAATTTTTTTCTTGATTTATATTTATCATATTCTATAAATATAAAGGCTATAAACGAGAGATTAACTACCCCGTCCCCCTTTAAAAATTTCTTTATACAAAAAAGGACAGAACATATTTTATACATAATATGTTCTGTCCTTTTTTATTTCAATTTATTCCATTCACTTGATAAAATAACTATTTGTTCCCATTTTTTAAGCTACAAGTTCATCAAGCTGTATTAATAACTCTTCTAAGTTGGTTTTCATATCTACCTGCTTAGCAAGCTCACTTAGCTTATTCTCTAATAGTTCATCAATTTCTTGTATGCCCCTATCCTCTAGCTGATTAAGTAAATAGTTATACATGAGTATCTCAAAATTTCTTATGAATAAACTACTTAAATAATCATTAAGTGCTAACATCTGCATAATTGTCGAGTCTAGATTCAAATTCATATGCCCCAGTACCGCTTCATTAATGATGCGTGAAACAACGACTTCTACACTATCTACCGAGTATTGATATAATTCTGTTAAAATCCTAATTTCATCTATATCTTTATACTTCTCTCTTGTATGAAACTTTTTATAGAGTAGTCCCGTTTCTTTCACTTTTCCCCCTCCTTTTTCACAAAATATCCCCTTCTCAAAAAAATCTTTCCTTCTTCATTATAACACTCCTCGAAGCTATTTACATGCTCTTTTAAATCTTTGTAATTTCTAACCAAAAGAAGAAGAGCCTTTACTAGCACTTCACCAGTAAAGACTCTTTTTTCTTTTTAATATAGTGGATATTTATTTAATAATGTACTTACTCTTTGTGCACATTCTTCTTTATTTGCTTCAAAATCTTTAAGGGTTAAATAAATAATTTCTGCAATTTCTACCATATCAGATTCTTTTAAACCTCTTGTTGTCACAGCAGCTGTACCAAGTCTTACACCACTTGTTACAAATGGAGAGGCAGGATCAAATGGAATAGTATTTTTATTACATGTAATACCAATTTCATCTAATAAATGTTCTGCTTCTTTACCTGTTACATCCATATTTCTTACATCTAAACTCATCACATGATTATCTGTCCCACCTGATACAATACGAAGTCCCTTTTCTATTAAAGCATTAGCAAGTGCTTGTGCATTTTTAATAATTTGAGCTTGGTACGCTTTGTATTCTGGTTGCAGTGCTTCTTTGAAACTAACTGCTTTAGCTGCAATAACATGCATCAGTGGTCCACCTTGAATACCCGGAAAAATTGATTTATCAATGATTTGTGCAAACTCCTTGCTACACAGAATCATACCACCACGTGGTCCTCTAAGTGTCTTATGAGTTGTTGTAGTTACGAAATGAGCATATGGTACTGGGTTTGGATGAAGCCCTGCTGCTACAAGACCTGCAATGTGTGCCATATCTACCATAAGATAAGCACCTACTTCATCTGCAATTTCTCTAAATTTAGCAAAATCAATGATTCTAGAATAATTACTTGCACCTGCAATAATCATTTTAGGTTGGTGCTCTAGGGCTATTCTTCTTACTTCATCATAGTCAATCATTTCTGTTTCCTTATCAACACCATAAGAAACGATATTATAATGTTTACCTGACATATTAACAGGACTACCATGAGTTAAGTGTCCACCATGACTAAGATCCATCCCCATCACAGTATCTCCTGGTTTAAGTACTGCGAAGAAAACTGCCTGATTGGCTTGTGAACCTGAGTTAGGTTGTACATTAGCATGCTCTGCATCAAAAAGTTCTTTTGCGCGCTCTCTTGCTAAATCCTCAATCTCATCAACAACTTCACAGCCGCCGTAATAACGTTTACCTGGATAACCTTCTGCATATTTATTAGTAAGTGTGCTTCCCATTGCAGCCATCACTGCCTTTGAAACAAAGTTTTCTGAAGCAATCAATTCAATTTTATTATTTTGTCTTGCTGTTTCTTTCTCAATAAGCTCTCTCATTTCTGGATCAATACTGTTTAACTCTTCTAATGTATACATCTACTCTTCTCCTCCTATTTTTCATTCCTAATTATTCATACTACCTTATGCTCTTTCCATATAGGCAGCATAGCCTTTATGAAGTGCTACTTTATTCATCTCAATAGTCTTAGCAGGTACAGTTTTCTCTACGATTGCTTCCCATTCCTCTAAGGAATCTCCTATATAAGCTGCATAAGCACCAATCATAATCATATTCACCACTTTAACATTCCCAATTTCTTCTGCTATGGTAAGGGCATCAATAAAACAATTTTCTTTGCAATTTGCTTTTAATGTTTCTAGTATATCTTCTGGATATTGATCTGCTCCCATTACCACTGGCATTGGATCTATTCGTTGGGTGTTTACAATCATGACACCCTCTTCCTTTAAATAAGGTAAGTAACGAAGTGCCTCTAATTTTTCAAAGGCAAAGATAATATCTGCTTCTCCTACTTCCACAAGTGGGGAATATACTTTTTCTCCATACTTCACTTGCATGACAACACTACCACCACGTTGTGCCATACCATGTACTTCTGACATTTTTACATCTAAACCTCTTGTCATTGCATGGTTGCCAATAATACGACCTGTCAAAAGTGTTCCTTGTCCACCGACTCCTACAATAAGAATATTCTTTGTCATATTATTTTACCTCCTTGCTGATGGCTTGTTTTGGACAGGTAGATGCACACAGACCACATCCTGCACAAAGCGCTGAATTAATACTGACTTTTTCTTCCCCTTTGCAAATAGCAGGACAACCTAGTTTTAAGCACATGCCACATTGAATACAAGTTTCATCATTAATATCAAAAGTACTCCATTTTTCTTTAATAATGAGTTTACAAGGTGCCTTTGTGATAATAACAGATGGTTCTTCTTTAGCTGTCTCCTCTTTGAGTGCTTTCTCTACTGCTTTCATATCATAAGCATTAACGGTAACAACATTAGGTACACCTATCGCCTTACATAAGGCAGGAATATCCACAGCATAAGTTACTTCATCTTTTAATGTACGACCAGTTGAAGGATTATGTTGATGTCCTGTCATTCCTGTAATAGAATTATCTGCGATAATAACTGTAGATACGCCTTTATTATACACAATATCTACAAGTCCTGTAAGCCCTGAATGCATAAAGGTCGAATCCCCAATAATAGCAACTACATTTTTACTAAACTCTCTTCCTCTTGCCTTTTCCATACCATGAGCCATACCAATACTTGCTCCCATACATACACAAGTATCCATCCCCCCGTGTGGAGGTGCAGAACCTAATGTATAGCATCCAATATCTCCTGTCACTGTAAGTTTTAGCTTACTAAGAATGGTATAAACACCTCTATGTGGGCATCCTGGACAAAGTACAGGTGGTCTTACAGGTAGCTTTTGAGGGGCTCTTGCCGCTGGAAGTGCCAAACCAAATACTTGTTTAATCTGTCTTACAGATAATTCACCTTGTCTGCCAAAAAGTTCTTTTCCTCTTGCCTTAAAGCCAAGTGCTCTCACTTGTTCTTCAATAACAGGTTCTAATTCTTCTACTATGTATAATTCCTCTACACTACTTGCAAAGTCTTTAATAACTTCTGTAGGTAGCGGATTAACCATATCTAATTTTAAAATATTTGCTGTCACTCCTGCTTCTTTTACATATTGATAGCAAATACCACTTGTAATAATTCCTACTTTACTATTTACTTTTTCAATATGGCATAACCCAAGCTTCTTCGCATCTGCTGCTAAACGTAAATTACGTTCTTCTACAACAATATGCTTAGGCTTTGCATTAGCAGGTGTCATAACATATTTGCGGATATCTTTGACATAAGGTTTTAATGCTATTTCTTCCCTTTCACCCATTTCTACAATTCCTTGTGAATGAGATACTCTAGTGGTAGGTCTTACAATAACAGGTGTATCATAAACTTCACTAATTTCCATTGCCTTCTTTACAAAAGTCTTACATTCTTCACTATCTGCAGGTTCTAGTACAGGTACATTAGCTGCTCTAGCTAACATTCTTGTGTCTTGCTCATTTTGTGAACTATGCATTCCTGGATCATCTGCTACAAATAATACAAGTCCTGCATTAACTCCTGTGTAAGCTGCTGTAAATAATGGATCTGCTGCTACATTTAATCCAACATGCTTCATAGCTACAACAGCCCTTGCACCAGCTATGCTACTTCCTATAGCTACTTCTAATGCTACCTTTTCATTAGGTGCCCACTCTGCATAAATTTCATCATATTTAGCTATAAACTCTGTAATTTCTGTACTAGGTGTTCCTGGATAAGCAACTGCAACAGTCACTCCAGCTTCATAAGCTCCTCTTGCAATAGCTTCATTTCCAAGCATTAACTTTTTCATGAAAATCCTCCCTCTTGATCATGCAACACTTATATATGGTAACTACTTTTCATGATAACATTAATTTTCTTTATTTTTCAACCTTTTTTGAATATTAATTAGTATAAAGGGTAATACAAAAATTAGCAAGTCATTTATGCCTTCATTCGATAATTTACTACTCAAGAAAGTGAACTAACGTCTACATTTTTCTCTGTTTCCATATAGCCAAAAAAGAGACCTAAATTCACCTACAGGTCTCTTCATATCAGGTTATCTATTTCAGGAATAACACAAGTATGTCATATAACCAATAATTCAGTTTATTTTTCTCTCTACGTAGCAACTCTCTAACTGACTTTAGATAAACCTCAAAATATTCTATTTCTTCTTCTGTTACTTCATATCCTCCATACCTAAACCTTAAATAAATATTGACTATCTTTTGACACGATACATGTTCAAACAATTCTCTATCATCTATTCTCTTAGCATATTCTAGCATAGATTCTTCTTCTATTTGTTCATATCCTAGCTTTTCTAATCCTAATAAAATAGCTTTCCATGCTATTTTAGTTTTTTCATTCTTATTTGCTTTTTTCCACTCTCGCTTATATTGTATTTTCATAATCACTAGATACATGATTAATAATAAGCATGCTATTCCAAGGGTTATACCTGTTGTCCATAATACTTGCCATCTTTTTGATACTGTATCTTTATTTATTTCAGACGTTACAATAGAAGGTATAGTAGGTGGTGGATATTGTGGTGGATACTGCGGTGGATACTGTAGCATATTACTTTGTAGATTATCAATGGATTCACCACTATAAGGAATCGATATGTTCCATTTTCCTCTATATCCAATTCCACTAGTAGCAGGAGTGGGTTCAAAAACTACCCATCCATATCCTTCAAAATAAGCTTCTACCCACGCATGTAATCTTTCTCCTGTAACAGGCTTGGCTGTCTTTTTGCCTTGATCATAGGTTACTACTATACCTTCTACATAGCGTGTTGGAATACCTTCACACCTTGCTAATACTGCCATAGCAGAAGCAAAGGAAGTACAATATCCTTCTTGCGCCTCAAACAAGAAATAATCTACAAAATCAACACCTTTAGGTACCTTCTTAGGCGTCCTTGTATAGGTGTATTGCTTTAAATAACTCTCTATTGCTTTTAAGCGATCATAAGTACTCGTACTCCCCTTGGTTATATTATGGGCAAGGTCATAAATACGAGTAGGCAACTGAGTAGGTAATGCTGTATAGGCTTCTTTAATATATTGAGCTCTTTCATAAAGTTGTTCTTGAAATTTTGTATCCTTTAAAAAATGAGGTAATTGCTCATGGGAATAAGCTTGCAAAAAAACCTCATCATCTTCTATAGATCTATCTTGCTCCTCTTCATGGTATTGCTGAGAAGTGTAATGAAAACCCTCTAAATCTCTTAAATAATCTTGTATTATTTTATTGTCTAAATTAGTTTCTAAATAGGAAACTTGGTAAGTTAGATTTCTTTTAGTCTTCTTAAATGTAATTTGATTACCTTTTATATCGGGTAGTTTCTCTTTTATCTCAAAAGATAATTTTTCCATATTATTAGCATAAAAAACACTCTTACTATGTAATTCTTTAAATGCAATTTCAATACATACTGGATGATAAAGTAGCTGCTTTGTATGAATACCACTCCTATATAATGCATACAATAATTCTTTATAAGCTACTTCATACTCCTTTTCTCCCTCTATTTCATAATCATCTTTTCTATCCCAACCTTGTCCTGTATAGATGTTTCTTACATTTCCTTTTAAGTAAGTAGGGTTATATGGGATAGCTGTTTGTTTCACTTTATAGGTATCATATAATTTCTTTATTATGGGATTTACTTTATTAGGTAGCACCTTCACTTCTAATAAAATCTTGTCAGAGTCATATAATTCAGAGCCTAACTCTACCTGGGATTTTTCAGAAAAGCTCAACTGAAACTCTCCTGTTTCCCCTCGCATTTTTTCTTGCAATGATAATGTTACATCATTAATAGTGTCAACTATCATATTAAACTTGTTAATAACACCTTGCCAACTAATAGGCTTCTCTGATGTAGGTCCTAAGATAGCTCCTATAGCAATGATTATTGCAAATGGCAACAAAAAGGTACTTGCTTCTCTATGATATTGCCTCTTTTCTCCTTGCTTAGTTCCGCTTGTCACCTGTATTAAAACCCATACCACATAACTTAATAAAAAAACAATACTCTCTTTACCCATCTCTATATTGTTAACTGCTAAGCTCACCATACTTATTAAAATCACAAGACTTAATGCTACTTGCAATTTTAAATAATTCTGCATGACATATACAGGTATTAAAACAACTATAGCCAAAATCATACTCACGCAAAAAGCTTTATAAAACACATACTGGGATTCTATTCCTTTATATTCCCTTAACCATGTTATACTTTCACCACAAGTATTTATAACAGAGATGTCAAAATAGGCTAAGCCCACTATCACTATGCCAATTATGCCACCTATCATTAAATAAAATTGTACACTTTTTTTATAGTGATTCACACAATTTATACCCACTGCTACTATGATTACTTCTAACGTCACCAGTAGTAAGGATAGATTTAACTTCAAATAGGCATTTATAAAATAAAATAATCCCATACCTAACATAATGGTTTTTAGAAGTGGCATATAGATATACCATTGTTGTTTTGTTACTTCTTTCATTTAGAGCACCTCCTCCAGCTTGGTTTGGGGATTGATGCAAACTACTCTTAGATGTGATTTTTCAAACAGGTCTATTAATTGTTTCGTTTCTAAGGATAACTCAGTTTGTGCCAAGATGATGGTTCCTTGATTTCCCCTTGAATTCATAGACATAAGTGTCGTATAAAGAGAACTAGTTAATTGATGCGTCATTAAAATATACTGTTTATTACCACCGTGCTGTTCATCCTTAGCCTGAATTACTTTATCTAAAGTAAGGTCGGCATCAAACTGAATAGTGCTACTTTTTTGATATAAACTTTGAAAATCAAGATAGTTATTTATCGTAAAAGTTACAATATTTCTCTCTACCCAAGCTACTTCACAAGGAATCTTCTTATTTAAACTATACTTTGATAAGGCTAACATACTTTCTATGATTAAATCTTGAATTATTAATTTCTCTAGTTCTTTTCCCTTCACGCCTAGTAAATCTACCATTAATAGAACACCTTTTTGAGGTATTGCTACTGTCATACGACTCATTAGCATTTGCTTTTTCGCACTTAATTTCCAATGAATCATCTTCTTGCTATCCCCATATTGATACTTCCTTGATTCAGCACTTATCTCTTCTTCCAGATTTTTCTTAGTGTATAAGCTATATTTTGAATCTTGATTTATAAAAATAATATGCGAGTCTACCAAGTCAATTACTCTAGGTAGTACTATTACTTTTAATTTTGATAGTAAAGGATAGGTTATGGCAAATAGGTTAAAGAAATCTGTTATTTTTACTGAGTCCACGCCTACTTCATATTCACCTCTATATTGACATACTAACATAGACCTTATATTGCACTTTTCTTCAGGAATCATGCAATAGGTCTCTTCTTCATTTATATCTAGTACATAGGATCTTTCTTTAAAAAAATTCATTTTAATACTATGATAAGTTACCCTATCTTCATTGGAAAGCTCTATTCTATAAGGGACTGGCTCACCTTTTACTACTGTTTTTGTTTCTACACTTTGATAGATTTTGAAGCGACAATAAACATAAACTACATATCCCAATGCGCCTAGAGGTATGACTAATGTAAAATAAAACAAACTATATGCAATATTGCCACCAAAGAAACTAGCAAATATACAACTAGCTATTATACTTCCTAACACGACTATACGACTTATTCCCATCTTATACACCCTTCCTGCAGCATTACCTCATCTCTCTTAACTTGTGTTTCATTACAAGATAGGTTGTTTGACCTTAGATAAAATTAACTTTAGGATTTTCTCTGGTGTTTGTTGATTCAACTTTGCTTCACTTGATAAAACAAGGCGGTGGCTTATGACTGGAATAAACATCTTCCTTATATCATCTGGAATCACAAAGTCTCTTCCTCTTATGTAAGCTAACGCTTGTGAGCTACGACTTAATGCCAAGGTGGCCCTTGGACTAGCTCCTAAACTAATGGCCTCATTATTTCTTGTTTCAAGAATTAATTTCAAGATATAGGTCATTAAATCCGGATGCAACTTCACCAATTGCACCTCTTTAATCATTTCAATAATCTCTGCTTCCTCTACAATAGGACTGATTTTTTTCCATTCATCATTTTCCAAAAATGATTGTATCATTTTTAATTCACTTTCCTCATCAGGATATCCTATAGACAACTTTATTAAAAAGCGATCTAGTTGCGCTTCTGGTAAATGATAGGTGCCTAAGTAATCTATTGGATTTTGGGTAGCAATAACCATAAAAGGTTGTGGTAATGAATAAGACTTCCCATCTATAGTTACTTGCCTCTCCTCCATTGCCTCTAATAAACTAGCTTGTGTTTTAGGTGAAGTACGATTGATTTCATCTGCTAGAATAATATGACTCATAATCTGCCCTTTAACTAGTTCAAATTCACCTGACTGCATATTATATATATTCATTCCTGTCACATCGCTAGGTAGTGTGTCAGGAGTAAACTGAATTCTTGAAAAAGCCGAATGAATTGTGTGTGCTAAGGTATTGGCCAAGGTTGTTTTCCCCACACCTGGTACATCCTCTAGCAAAACATGTCCCTCTGAAATAAGTGCTACCATTATTAATTCTAACACTTCTTTCTTTCCTATAATAACTTGTTCCATCTGAGCTATTATTTCATGAATTAATGACTGTTTTTTCATATAATCTTCCCCTCCATATACTGCTTTTACTACTATATTATTAAATGATTTAACTAAAACCTATCATTTACTCACACTATAGCAAAAATAATGTCATAAAATAAGTACTAATACGCAATAAAAGTTTATATATTTTCATTTTTCAAAAGTATAATAATTAATATTTTATTTATTTTATTTTTAATTTTTTAAATATTTAATCTAGCAAAAGTTTATCATAGCTCTGTAAATATTCCAATAACTATTACTTATTTTTATACCCAGATCCCTCTGTTAATAAGAGGTATCATTAATAGGGGGTATGTCTTTACAGAAAAAACAAATATAGCTATACTTTTTCTAAGTAAATTTAAGCTTATAGATAGGAGACTAAAATGCAACCAACAGCTACTCATGAACATATACTAAATTTTGCTGTGCATACTGGTGAGTTAATGCTCAAAAGTGGTGCAGAAACTTACCGAGTAGAAGATACCATTACACGCATTTTAGAAAAACATCATTTTTGCTCTGTCAATACTTTTGTCATTCCTACTGGCATTATGGTCACAATAGAAGGTGAAACCTTTTCTTTATCCACCAAAGTCGTTCGTGTCAAGAATCGTACGACACGCCTTGACCGCATAGAACTCATTAATCAGCTTTCCAGAGATTATGTAGCAGGGGAAGTCTCTTTAGTCCAGGCTACCTCTAGATTGGATGCTATTTCAAAAAGTGAAGGATATAAAAACCACACAGTTATTGGTTGGATAAGTGTTAGTTGTGGCTTTTTCTCAATTATGTTTCATGCAAATGTCCTAGATTTTTTTATTACCCTCTTAGTAGGTTTTGGAGTAGGTTATTTGCAAATTCATCTTACTCAAAAGCATATTGTTAACTTTTTTGTGTTATTCATTTGTTCACTATTTATTGGGTTTAGCGTTATGCTTTGTTATGCCATTTTCAAAGAAGCTATTATCATTGAACCTATTATTATCGGTTGTATCATGCCATTACTACCTGGTGTTGCCTTCACCACTGCTGTACGTGATGCTATTGGTGATGAGCTTATATCTGGCATTGCTAGAGGAGTGGAAGCTCTATTAGTTGCAGTAGCTTTAGCTTCTGGCATTGGCATTTCTCTTAGTACATCCTTTTGGTTAGGTGGGATATTATGATTCTAAGTATTATAAGTGCTTTTATTTCAACTATAGGTTTTTCTATTGTTTTTCACATACAAAAAAAGCACTTACTTATTTGCGGTTTAGTAGGTGCTTTAGGTTGGACTATTTACTTATTACTGGAAAAAATAGGGACAGATTCCATTCTGGCTTCTTTTGTTTCAGCTTTGACAGTTACACAACTTTCTTATTTCTTATCTAAGCATCGCAAAACACCTATTACTGTCTTCCTGATTGCTGGAATTATTCCTCTTGTTCCTGGATTAGGCCTCTATCGTACCATGTATGCCATCTTAGAAGCGAATTACTCTGTTGCCATTGAATATGCAACATTAACCTTTGAGATAGCTGGTGTTATTGCTGGTGCTATTGTCATTATTTCTTTGCTCCCTTTATTATGGAGAAAGTCTAGGCGTTAACCTAGACTTTTTTATTCATGCTCTCTTGATAATCCTTTAAAGAAAATAGCTATGGTACCTGGTCCAGCATGGCTTCCAACAGCTGCCCCTATATAATTTATTTTTATTTCTCGTACAGGGCATTCTTCTAGAATCATCTTTCTCACTTCTAGGGCTTCATTAAGACAACCACCATGACTAATAAATACATCTGTATTTTCAGGCTCTAAAATATCTTCTTTTAATTTTTCTACTAATGCTTTTAGAGATTTCTTTCTTCCTCTTACTTTGTCTACTGGCATCAGACGTCCTTCGTTATTAACATGCATAATAGGTTTTATCTGAAGCAAAGTTCCAAATGTAGCTGCCGCTTTAGATAACCTACCCCCTCTAAATAAATGATTGAGATCAGTTACAGTAAACCAATGTATAATATGCAATTTATTAGCTTCTAACCATTCTACTAACTCCTGTAAATTCATTCCTTCATTAATCTTTTCTACTGCATAATGAATGAGTAGTCCAAGACCCATAGAGGCACATTTACTATCTACCACAGCTATCTCAGCATTAGGATATTCTTCTTTTACTTCTTCTAAAGCTACAAGGGCGCTATTGATACAACCACTTAATGTTGCAGAAAATCCTATATAAATGACAGGTTCTCCTTTTTGAGCACAATCCCTAAATATTTCTGCAAATTGGTAACTATTAGCTTGTGCTGTCTGAGGCATAGCTCCATTTAAAATACTTTCATAGAAATCATCATATTTCATTGTTTGGGCTAAATCATCTTTTTTTTCTTCCCCATTCATAATAATAGTTAATGGAACAACCTCAATATTATGCGCGCTAGTATACTCAGATGGTAAATCACAGCAAGAATCAGTAACTATTTTTATTTTCATTTCACCCTCCTTAGACAACCATAGATGGTATTTATTTGTATTTATTATATCACCCTAACCATGTTTTGTATATTTAAAATACTTTATTCTTAACTTTATACCTAAAAAAACAACGTCCATACAAGGTATGTGACGTTGTTTTTACTTTGTTTAGTTAGAAGCTGCCCCTCTGCTACAACTGCATTTGTTACAACTACATTTGTTGCAACTACATCCATTGTGTTCACTATTGTTTTTACAAGAAGAATTACCTTCCTCAGTTGATTTTGCATCTAATCCTACTGATAAAGGTCTAATACTTGGTTCAAGTAAGTCCCCACATACGAAGTCTAAGCAATCATTATTTTGCTCTTCAACAGGTGATAATTTAGGAGGTACAGTAAGTCCTTCATGTTTAAATTTGTATTGTATAAAATAGATTGATTTTATATAGAGTGTTAATCCAATTGCAAAACATTCTTCATCATAACCTACAACTTTAGCAAGTGCCTGTGCTGAGATACCTTGCTGAATGGTATTATTAACTTGGAAACTGTTAAATTTAACTTCACAGCCCTCTTGTGCACTAACAAATCCCATGTAATTAATAGTTGGAACAAGTTTATTGCAACCGCATGGATTTTCTGAAGCATAAGAGACACCATAAGGTGTATAAAGATCAAAGGTAATGCTTGATGGATTAGTACATGGGTCATGACCACAGCTTTGTTCATTTCCTAAATACCTTATTGTCATCATACCTTCTTTTACAACTTTACAACATTCATTAAGAACAGATACTGCAAATGTTACATCGATGTCTTTTAAAGTGATTCTGCTTAAATTTGGGTTTCCTTTAGCGGGTACAATTTCTGAATATCTGCAATCACAAGGGTCAACAAAATTGAAGTCTATATCTACTACCTGAAGTTGAAGTTTACAAGCATTACGAAGATCACATTTTGTTAAACCATCAAATAGAATATCAACTTTTTCGTGTGACTCAGTTTGGCAAATGTCTTCAAGCTCATCTAAACAAATAGTACGGCAAAGATTAATACCGCTTTCATCAAAAACAACTGGAGCCATCATTGTTAATACTTTAGGTTCTCCAATAGGAGGACACATTGCAACAGCTTCAATAGGTGACATTTTATTTTCAGCAGGGTGACAGATGTCACATATTCCTGCATTAGGTTTCTCAAAATACCTAGCATCGTTGTTACCACAACATTTACTCATAATTAAAAACCTCCTGTATGATTCTTACTAATGGCGAATCATAATTTGTCGTTTCCAATACTATAATATGGAAATTAAAGTCCGTTGGTGACATTTATGTATAAATTTATTTTTTCATCAATATATTTAAAAAGAAGGGTTTTTTACTTATTAATACAAGCTTGCTACCATTTAAAAAGGAGGTTGTACTATGTCATATATTTGTTATCACAATAAAAATTTTATCGCAATAGACTCTTCCCTACGAAACGGCGTTTTTTGTAGATTTTTTCCCTCAGATGGAAAAACAAAATCTATAGTACTTCAAAGTACACCAACTGTTCATTATAGTGCCACCTTATCCTCAGAAGGAAATCTAGAAATAATTATCATATCTCAGGGTTCCCAGCTTTTCTACTACAAATATGCAGGAGCCCAGTTTCAAAAAAGTCTATTATTAACTGCAGAAAATAACACCTCATTCATGCATCCCTTCCTCTATACTCAAAATCAAATAAGTCAATTCCTTTATATTACCCAACTCTCTACTTCTCATTATCAACTTCACCATCAAATAATAGGAGAAGATACCAAGACATTAATTGCTACTTTTAAGCAATCCCCACTGCAACCCAAATACGTGACTACACCCTCTGGTGTCTATTTCTTCTATATAGACAAGCAAGATGTTTATACCCTTAACTGTATTAAAATAGAAGCTAACCAAGTGAGTACCTATTGCTATCTCCGTAGTGAAACGCCCCTTATTGATTACAGTATATGTATTGTTCATAATGTAGCGCATGTTTGTCATGTTCTAGAACAGGATCATACCTATAACCTCTATTATTTAAATTCTATTTCTGCACAAATCAATTTTTTAGCTTCTAGTCATACCCCTATGACCCCTGTTATCTTTTACTATTATCAGGGTCTATGGATTAATACCTTCATTAATGAGCAGCTTCACCTTCTCCTTTCTATGGATATGGGTGCAAGTTTTAGTATTCCTCTACTCTGTTCCATTCAATCTCACTTGCAACGAAGTGTTTTTATCAGTACTTCTTTAAAATATTTAATTGCATCTGAACTTTATATTTCTCTGGACCATAACATAAGACTTTGTACCCTTTCTACTATTGATATCGAAGGCCTTCACAGGGCATTACCTACTGAGCTTGATTTACTTCTAGAAGGTTTATCCTTAAATATCTGCCAAAAAGAAAGTTGTGAATTAGTAGCTGAGACTAATCGCCTCAAGCAGGAATTAAATCTTTTAAAGCAACAACGTCCTATACCTTCTTCCAAACCTCAAGCTCATATTGCTTCAGCTAAAACAGCTTTTATGGAAGAACTTACAGGATGGGATCTCCCCCCTAGACTCTAAAAAGCAGATAAAAGGTAGGATTATTTTTGGTCAATAATCCTACCTTTTATCTATTTTAATCTTCTCTTTTACAAATAATACGTGGTAAAAATTTTTTAAATTTACCTTGTTGTTCTATTCGCTTAATCCCTAATAATGGTAAGACTGTTCCTAGCAAACCACCTACTAAGACCCACAAGTCCTCGCTTCCAAACAAAAATAGCTTAGATGTACCAAACCCCAAAACAACTCCTATAATCAGCCCTATAAGAGGAACACCATACATCATATAGGTGGCCTTTAGAAAAGTAGTTTGTTCTAATTTGAGTTCTACCTTATCTCCTACCTGACATTCTATTTCTTTTGTACACCTAAGTGTACAGTTTTTTTTGCCTGTTATATAGTCACAAGCATGACATTCTCCACACATTTCTTGACGTTCCATTTCTACAACAACGTATTTTTTATCTACCTCTTTTACAACACCATATGGCATGCTTTCACCTCTTGTCTTTGTCTAGCCTCAATCCTTACATATATTTCCTTTATCTTACCACTATTTTTACTTTTCATCCACATAAATTGATCCAGAACTTGTTTTTAACACAAGATTAAAATCTGTACCACTTCCAATCTCGGCACTAGCCTCTGTCTCTCTTTTATCTTCATAACTCCAATGAATACTTCCTTTAATAGCTCCTGAAGAAGTTTTTGCTCTTATAGTAGTATTGCTCGTTTTAAGTCCCATTTCTATCTGTCCTGAAGTAGCTACAAACTGGGCATCACCAGTAAGCTTAAGCTCCTCTATCTCTATATCTCCAGAACTTGATTCGCAGTTGCCTTTCCCTTCTAAAGCTTTCATACTAATCTTTCCTGAAGTTGTTCTTAGACTCCAACTTTTACCTATTACTGTACCTAGCTTCAAATCACCTGATGAAGCCTCCATGTCTAGCTCTCCTTCTACTTGTTCTATAACCATCTGTCCTGAAGTAGTATCCATTTCATGAGCTTCTCCCATTAAGCTGTCTATTTCAATATCTCCAGAGCTAGATCTACAGTTGCCTTTCCCCTTGAGATTTTTAATAACGGTTCTTCCAGAAGAAGAAGTCACTTCATAAGTCTCTGCTTCTACTCCCTCTAGTTGTTTGTCTCCTGAGCTAGTCACTAACTTAACACCTTTAGCTTTAATCTCTTCTTTAGCAACTAAGCTACCTGAGGACTGATTAGTTTCTAATTGATCTAGTACCAAAGCACAATTAAGCTTAATATCTCCTGAACTGGTTGTAAGGATTAAGCTACCACTATAACTACTAGGTAACCAAAGCTCTATTTTATGTTGTGGTGTTATTCCAGAATAATGACTATTAGGTCTTTTTACCAAAATTCTGCTAGAGTCTTGTCTTATTTCAAACAAATCTCTTTTCTCCTTGTCATTAGTACTTTCTACTACCTTTAAATCATTATCTTCTCCAATATTGATTTCAACATCAGCTAGATTAACATCTAATTCTAAAACTTCGATAGCCTCTAATTTACAAGTTTCTTCTTTTGCTTTTTCTAAAGGACCTTTAGACACTACTCCTTCAAGTAAATGATTAGAAAAAGAATTATGTCCCCTACCCCATGAAATCATTATACTTCCCAAAACAATGAATATAATAAGTAGTACGCCTAACTTATTTACTTGATCATTTTTTTTGTGTTGGGCTTCTTTTTCTTTGTAACTTACTAGATTGGCAGGTTCTAAAGAACTTAGTAATTCATTTAAGTCTCCTATACTTGTAATAGCTATATTATATGCCTCCTCTTCTATCTTTCCTGATGCTACTAAATCCATGTACTTAGCTGTCAGATTTCCTATTAACTCTTCCTTTAAGTCTAAAGTACGATGAGTTGCTGGTGCTTCTTCAAATAATTTATCAATCGTCATCCTTATTTTATTAACCATAATAA
The DNA here is from genome assembly GCA_023436395.1 of Bacillota bacterium. GTDB lineage: Bacteria > Bacillota > Clostridia > Lachnospirales > Cellulosilyticaceae > Cellulosilyticum. The sequence continues at coordinate 20,839 of JAEZJJ010000079.1, forward strand.
CCCTCTCATTTCTCTATTATTAAATTAATGCATCAATTACAGCTTTGGCTTCATCCCAATCTGCTTTGTTGCATTCATAAGCCATCTTTCCTGCATCTGTAATGGTATAATAACGTCTTCTAGCCCCAGTTGTTTCATCTCCCCAATAAGAAATAATATATCCCATCTGCTCTAGTCTTCTAAAAGCACTATATAAAGTAGCTTCTTTTAACTCATATTGATTATTAGTTTTATCTAATATGCTTTTGTTAATTTCATAGCCATAGCTATCTTTTTGCATGAGTTGCGCTAAAATAATGGTTTCTGTATGTCCTCTAATTAAATCAGATGTAATTGACAAATACTTTCTCCTTTCTTATATAAAATTTAAATATTTTTTATTTTATATACAATATAATCTTATATACCTCGCCTGTCAAGGTATATTTTTTCAATAAAGTTATCATCTTAAAACCAAACTAATATTTGCATATTTTTATCTTATTGACTATAATAAACACTATATTTCTGCTTTTTAGGACTATTTAATATATTTTATCGGAGGTCTTATCCATGTCTCAAAATTCTACAAGGCTTACTTTAGATGATGTGCTTACAGCTAGAGATCGTATTCAATCCACTTGTATACATACTAATCTTATTCATAGTTATGAACTGAGCAAAGAATTTCACAATGATATTTATCTTAAGCCTGAAAATTTGCAAGTAACGGGAGCCTTTAAAATCCGTGGTGCTCTCAATAAAATCAAAACCCTTTCTGACGAAGAAAAAAAACATGGCCTTATTGCTTCCTCTGCTGGTAATCATGCTCAAGGTGTTGCTTACTCAGGTCATGCCCTTGGTATAGATGTTACTATTGTCATGCCTGAAACCACTCCTCTTATTAAGATTCAAGCTACGAAAAATTGGGGTGCTAAAGTTGTTTTAGCAGGACAAGTTTACGATGAAGCCTATGAAGCTGCTAAAAGGCTAGAACAAGAAAATAGCTATACATTCATTCATCCTTTTAACGATAAAGAAGTGATGGCTGGTCAAGGAACTATTGCCCTTGAAATCTTAGAAGACATGCCAGATACAGATGTTATTTTAGTGCCAATAGGTGGTGGTGGCCTCATTAGCGGTATTGCCGTAGCTGCCAAAGCGATTAACCCCAATATCAAAATTATTGGTGTCGAGTCTACAGGTGCTCAAGCTATGAGACTCTCTTTAGATGAAGGACATCCTGTTTCCTTGGATCGAGTAGATAGTATTGCAGATGGCGCTGCTGTTAAAAGTGTAGGGGACTTAACCTTTGAATATGTTAAAGACTTAGTGGATGATATTATTACCTTAGATGACCAAGATTTAATTGAAGCTATCTTTTTATTAGTAGAAAAGCATAAAATCGTGGCTGAAGCTACTGGTGCTTTATCAATTGCTGCTCTAAAAAAACTTCATTTACGAAATAAAAAAGTAGTATCTGTGATTAGTGGTGGAAATATTGATGTACTGACTATGTCCTCACTTTTAGATCGAGGACTTTATTCAAGAGGTCGCCTCTTCTGCTTCTCTGTTAAACTGAAAGATACCCCAGGTCAATTAGTTAAAATTGCAAACATCCTTGCCCGCGTTGGCGCTAACGTTGTTAAGCTAGACCATAATCAATTTAAAGCATTAGATCGTCTTCGTCATGTAGCTTTAGAAGTAACGGTAGAAACAAATGGGCATGATCATATTCAAGAAGTCAAGAAAGCCTTGGAAGAACAAGGTTACACTATTGATGTGATCTATTAAAGATTACCTTATAGGTTAAACCTTTAGTAACTACTATATATAAAAATGTCGTCATCAAGCTACTCATAGCTTAATGACGACATTTTTTGTTCTCATTATTTTAAACATTAATTTCTAATACAACAGGACAATGATCAGAACCTAATACTTCATGATGAATAGACGCACTAACTAATTGATCTTTTAAAACCTCTGAAGCTAAGAAATAATCTATTCTCCATCCTGCATTTTTTTCTCTGGCTTTAAAACGATAACTCCACCAACTATAAGCGCCTTCTGCGTCAGGGTAAAAATAACGGAAAGTATCTATAAATCCTGCTTCTAATAACTCTCCAAATTTACCTCTTTCCTCATCACTAAAACCAGCATTTCCTTTATTCGTTTTTGGATTTTTAAGGTCTATTTCTTGATGTGCCACATTTAAGTCTCCACAGATAATAACGGGTTTATGTTCTTCTAATTTTTTGACATAGTTTTTAAAGGCATCTTCCCACGCCATACGATAGTCAATTCTAGCTAACTCACTTTGTGCATTAGGGGTATAAACAGTCACTACATAAACCTCATCAAACTCTGCTGTTATCATACGCCCCTCTGTATCATGCTCTGCTATTCCCATGCCATAAGTCACACTTATAGGTTCCTTTTTACAAAAAAGCGCTGTTCCCGAATATCCTTTCTTCTCTGCATAATTCCAGTATTGATAATAACCTGGCAAATCTATTTCTACTTGTCCTGCTTGACACTTGGTTTCTTGTAAGCAAAAGACATCTGCATCTACTGCATTAAAATAATCTAAAAATCCTTTCGTTAAAACGGCTCTTATCCCATTTACATTCCATGATACACATTTCATCTTTTAATCCTCCATCTTTAGTTCATATATTTTTACACTTTGCATACATCAATCCATTTACCCTCTGTAATTTCTTCCAGTTCTGAAACAGATATTTTCGTCACTGAGTGTGGACTTCCTGCTGCAGGATAAACTTCTTCTAATGCCTTAAGGCTCTCATCTAAATAGATTTTTACTTCTTTAGGTAACCCAAAAGGACATACGCCACCTACTGGATGTCCAGTCTTTTCTAGCGTTTCTTCAAAGCCCATCATCTTAGCTTTCGTATGAAAAGTATCTTTAAACTTCCTATTATCAATTTTAGCTATCCCACAAGTTACAATCACTATACTTTCTTCATTGACATTCAAAGCTAATGTTTTTGCAATTTGCATCTCACTAATTCCTAGGGCCGCTGCTGCTAAACTTACAGTGGCACTACTTTCTTCTAATGAAATAATGGAATGACTCACTTTTTTCTCATCAAAAAAGTTTTTTACTGCTTCTACACTCATTGATATACTCTCCCTTTTATTATTGATTCACTTGTTTCTCTAAATCCTTTTATAAAATAGTCTTTTATTTATTTGATCTATCTCCTGGCAAAAAGTTATTGGCAAAATAATAAATTTGCTGGCTTTTAACTGCTAGATTCAGGTTTTGTCCCATATCAAATCCTGCTGTAATAATGCCTATGAGCTGGCCATACATATCTAATAGTGCACCTCCAGAGCTTCCATTAGATATAGGCGCTGTAAACTGAATCATAGACATATCTTGAAATTCTCTAAAAGCTGATATAATGCCATCTGATACCGTATTAAACAAACCAAGTGGGCTTCCTATTGCCACTACTCTTTGCCCTCGTACAAGATGATCCTCTCTATAAAGTGGTAACGGTTTAACGTACTTATCTACTTTAATAAGTGCTAAGTCATAATTAGGATGATATTTCACAATACGAGAGGTCCTATAGGTTTGAGTTTCATTTTCAAATTGTACTTCAAAGCTACAACCATCCCTTACTACATGGAAATTAGTGAGTATATACCCCTCTTCATGAATGACTACACCTGAGCCTCCCTTAAAGGCTCTTCCCTGTCCATCTAATACCGTAATCATTACAATAGAAGTAGAAAGCTGTGCTAATTCCTCATAGGTTAATTCTCGCTCACTTGTTTTGTTTCTTCCTCTATCCACTGTTTCATTGGTCCTAGTCAGTTCCACTCTGCTTGGTACCACCGTAGTTACCCGTTGTTCCTTAGGACCTTGAGCTAAGTTCTGATGGGTTCCACTTTGTATTTGAGCAGGAAGTGTCACCACTTGCTTTTGCTCTACTTCCTTTTGATAGCTAGTCAAAGGTATAAGACTAGGCTGTTTAGATAACAAAGTTTGATAATGGTGTACCTTAGAAATAAGTTGCACTTCCTCAAAATCACCTAAGCTATCTTCTACTGGATTGATATAAAGTACATCACAACCTATTAAAAATAAAAAGTATAAAAATAAAAATTCCTGCCTTTTAATCGGTCCTATATAAAGAAATTTAGGTGGTTGAGGCTTTCCTTCTTCTATCAACATCGGTAAATATGTATCTATGAGACTTAATAACTTCACTGCAAAGTTCTTAGTTGTAGAGGGATTGGCATGAGGAATATATTGTTCATAAATTTGCATAACTTCTTTAAACGCACATTTCTTCGTCCACTCCAATACATCTGAATGCCTCTTTCCTGGGAAGGATATATTAAATTGTTCTTCAGCTCTAGCCTCTTTTAGTTTAAACCATGTTTCATAGATTTCAAGATAAGTTGTGGTTTTTTCTATTGATAAATCTGGACCAAGTATTTCCCTTCGTATATAGTTCCTATCTTTTGCTTCCCTTAAAAAGTAATCATCTATAGCCTTTATTTCTTGTAAAAAAGTATGTTCATCTTTTTCTACACCTATTACTCTTATAAAAAAGTTTTTTCTTGTTAAGCTACTTGCCTCTTCCTTGGTTAACTGATGCTTTCGAAAATCTTCTAATGGTTTGTCACTTGTTTCATGAACAACTTTAAGTGGTCTAGTGGTAAAAATCATTTTCTTCTCCCCCCTCCAAACTCTATCTGATCTCAACTACCTATCCTATCTGTTTATACTCCGTTTATATGCCTATGCTATTTATTATATATAAATATAATTATTAAATAAAGCTGTGTCTTATCTTCTAAATTAATGTTATAATAAAATCGATTATTATTTTATGCAAAAAGGAGTGTATTACTATTGGGATAACAGTGGCAAATAACATCTTAGAAACACTTTTTGACGATGCTTCCATGCGTGAAGACAACTACTTTTGTGAACTTGTAGGTATTGCTGATGCTTCATCCTATAATGATACATTAGCACTCATTCATCATAAATTATCTGAACCTCATCAAGGCATTATCTTTGACAGAGAGATTCCTAAACCTAATGATCGCCCCCTTATAGATTCTATTTTAAGTGAACTGTCACATATGCGAATTGGCAACTTTGCTAATGAAGATATTAATCTCACTTCATCAGCCACTCTTAATGCCAAAATTAGACAAGCACTAGATCTCGTGACTCACTTGGCGATTCAGAAAGAACGTTTTGCGAATGAGACTATTCGTAATAACTTTATTGCCAAATTAATGATTTGGTGTAATCTCTATATTGATGATCTTGATTTTACCGGTAAAGAACCTCCTAAATGTTTGTTCTATGGTACTATTAAGAAGCATGAAGTTTATTTTTTAATGCTCCTTGCCCATATTGGAGTTGATGTCCTTTATTTTAATCCTACAGGTGATGCTACTCTAAATAATTTAGATGATGACCATCTTTGTCAAAAGGTCATCCTAGGCCCTATTTCTATGAACCAACTTCCTCCTCTTATGGATTATGTAAGTAAAGGTGTGGTTGTAGAAAAGGTCACTACTTTTGCACGTAGGGCAACTAATGAATTAGAACAAACGCTTTATAACGATACAGGCATCTATAAACCTTGGCAATTCTCTGATGGCACAACACGTCCTGTCATTATGGACTCTGTCATCGAGGATACCCTGACTTATTGGAATGAACCTGCACGTTTAAGGCCAGGATTTAAAACTTCACAAAAAACAGTTTATACCCCTATTTTCTTCAGTAAAATTAGTGGTGTCTATAAGGACCACAATGAATATTTTGCTCTAGTAGATCAACTTAGAAATGCTAATAAATGTGTTTTTTATGAAACTACGCAGCTTACAGCTGGAGGCTATGGTCAAACAAGAAGTATTCAGTATCACAATATGCAAGGTAATGGCATGCCTCAAAATACAATGTCATATAATCAACAGGACTTATATTCTTTGGCTTTTTGCTTAAATCCTGATAAAACCATTAATCGCACCTCTATTAGAGATCATGTACTTTACAAAAAATTACTCACTCTAAGAAACGAAATTCAAGAGTTTATTTTGTCAAAAATAGAAGAAGTATGCTCACCTAGTCAGACGGCTTTCTTTAATTTTCCTATCACAGATAAAGAAAAACTAAAGTTAATGGCAGCTATTTTTACTGCTGAAGACCGTCTTTTAAATCTCATAGATGGTTATGACTTTACTGCGGATGTGCCTAAGGTCATTATTTATCTTAACTCTAGGGATACATTTAATACTGATGATGCCATGTTATTAGGCTTATTACGTGCTATGGGATTAGACTTTATCCTCTTATCCCCAAATGGTGCGAATAATATAGAACTTGTCATCTCAGATAAATTGATTAATCAAATTAAGTTAGAAGAATTTGTTTACGATTTACCCCTTAAAGCACCTGCAAAGAAGGGTTCATTTTTTAGTAAATTATTTAGGTAAAAGGAGTGTTTGTATATGGGAATTTCATTAAATCCAACACCAGGTAGCCAGCCAGTACCTACCTTAGAAGAAACTGTATTAGGCGGTGTGAATTTAGAAAAGGCTGAAGCTAATATGCAAGTTGTACCTGTTCAAGAAGCGGATGTCGTTGCTTTCACACAATCTTATAAGCAAAAGCTTCGCCAGCTTCCAGAGGTAGAGAAATTAACTGAAGAAATTCATGTAGATGATATGAATAGTATTCTAGTATTTGGTCAAGAAGCCTCTCAAGGCATCTCTAAGATTTCTGATAATCTTCTTTCTACAATGAAGGCTGTTAAAGCTGAAGAAGCTGGAGAAATGATTCAACAATTAACAAAAGTAATGGATAAGTTCGATATTAAAGAACTTGAGGACCTCAAAGAACCTTCTGCTCTTCAAAAGCTTTTTAATAAAGCTAAAAACTCTGTAGAGGCCCTCTTCCAAAAATATGAGAACATGGGTACAGAAGTCGATAAAATTTATGTTATTCTTAAAAAATATGAATTACAAATTCAAAATTCTAATGTTAGCCTTAAACAAATGTATGAGGGCAATATTGCTTACTATCAACAACTTGAAAAGTATATTGTTGCTGGTGAAATGGGTCTTGAAGAACTTGATACTAAACTTATTCCTCAATACGAGCAAGAAGCTCTTGCTTCAGGAGACCGTATGGCAATGACTACAGTTGAAACCCTCAAACGTACACGTGAAATGTTAGAGCAACGTGTATATGACCTTCAAATTGCAGAAAACATTGCGCTTCAAACCATTCCAATGATTCAAGGTATTCAGTACAGTAACTTTAATTTAACACGTAAAATCAATTCTGCTTTTATCATCACCCTTCCAATTTTTAAACAATGCTTAGCCCAAGCTGTTCTTCTTAAACGTCAAGAACTTCAAGCTAAGAGCTTAAAAGCCCTTGATGATAAAACAAATGAATTATTATTAAGAAATGCTCAAAATATGGCCACACAAACAACTGCTATTGCTAAAATGGCTGGCTCAAGTTCTGTTCAAATGGAAACACTTGAAAAAACTTGGCAAACCATTGTTCAAGGTATTGAACAAACCAAACAAATCGAGGATGAAAATCATCGTATGCGCCAAGAAAATAGCATGAAGCTAGAACGTATGAAGCAAGATATGCTAGCTCCTAAAAGATAAATAAACCCAAAAGGTGCAACCTTATCGTTGCACCTTTTTTGTATTTACCTTACTTAATATTGAAAGAATTTTTTAAGAATTATTTAAGAAAATTTCCTATTTTATGCGTTATACTCATGTTAATCAAGAAAAAGGAGAGGTGATTTATGGAAGAAATCAATATTCTTATAGCTGATGATGATTTGCAAATTAGAGAAGTTCTTTCTAAGCTTCTAGAACTTGAAGGCTATACAACCTATCAAGCAGGGGACGGAACTGAGGTGCTTAGCTGTATGTCCTCTCACCCCATTCAACTTATTATTTTAGATGTGATGATGCCTAATCTAAATGGGCTTACTACTCTGCTTAAAATTAGAGAAAAACATAATGTACCTGTTATTATGCTTTCTGCTAAAACTGAAGAAACAGATAAAGTAAGTGGGCTAAGCTTAGGGGCTGATGATTACATCGAAAAACCATTTCATACAGCCGAGCTCCTAGCTAGAGTTAAATCACAACTAAGAAGATATATGATCTTAGGAACCTCTACTCCCTCATCAATAAGCGATACTATTGAATTGGGAGATTTAGTTCTTAATTTATCTACAAAGGAAATCTTAGTATGTGGTATCGCTTATTCATTAACTCCAACTGAATATAAAATACTACAGTTACTGATGAGTCATCCTAATCATGTGTTTTCTGCTGAACAAATTTACGAGAATATTTGGACAGAAATGGGATATGCCGTAGAAAATACAGTAATGGTACATATTAGACGTATTCGTGAAAAAATCGAGGTTAATCCTAAAGAACCAAAATACTTAAAGGTGGTGTGGGGCATTGGATACAAAATTGAATACTAGAAATACCGTTTTATTTATTATAACTTTTTTAATAACCTGTTGCTGTTTAGGGTTTTTTTGCTATTTTTCTATAAAATTAAAATACGATTTAGCTTTATATCTAAAATGTTTATCCAATTCACAGATTAAGTTTTATGGTGTGATGTTGCCTTTAATCATTATAGTCTGTCAGCTTATTATCTATATATTCTTTCTCAAACCCTTACCCTCAAAAAAGTTTTATGACCGTTTTTCCTTTGAACTAGTTCTACTACTTTCTCTCTTATTTTCTTGTTTTATCTTCCAAGAAATCTATAAGTTATATCATTTAAATGTACGAAAAATAGCTACTTGGTTTCCTGTTCCCAACCTCTATCTTCCTTTAATGATTAGTACTTTTATGAGGTTAATGCTTCTGTTTATATTGTTTCTAGTTTTATTGACATTACTAATTCATCAAATAAAATGCCATCTAACACCAAATAACTCTTTAATCATTAAGCTTTATGAACTTTACCATAAACATCAGTTAAAAAAAACCTTCAATAAGCAGCTCAGAAAATTAAAGCAGCATTTCTTCTTATTACAAGGTTTGATTTTACTCTATGAAATCATTATGACATACCATCTCACTTTTATTCACTTTGATTTTTTATCTTTCCTTGGTATCTTCCTAATGATTATACTGCCATTACTTCTTGAACTTTTACTATTTTATATCAGTTTTAGACCTTCTAGGTTTGAAAAGGATTTGATGATCCTCATTGAACAGACCAATGAACTCATCACTTCTAAGGGCGCAATAACCTCTCCTCTTGATGAATATTCTCCTGTTTTTAAATACAGCAATAATCTTTGCAAGCTTCAGGAAATTCTTAAAGACAATGTAGAGAAACAAATTAAAAATGAACGTGCTCGCTTAGAATTAATCACTAATATTTCCCATGATTTAAAGACACCGCTTACCTCTATCATAGGTTATATTGATTTACTCAAAAAAGAAGAACTCAGCCCGCAAGCTACTCATTATATAGAGTCCCTTTCAAAGAAAGCCATCTATCTTAATAGTATGCTCAAAGATTTATTAGACTTATCTAAAATAGTAAGTGGTAATATGCCTCTAGAACTCACCAAGATGGATCTTAATACCCTCATCACTCAAACCTTACTGGATATGGAAGAAGAAATAGCTTCTACAGGGTTTGTAATCAAAACAAAACTCAGTGGAGAAAATTTATTATTTAACGGAGATAGCTTTAAGCTTCATCGTGTTTGTCGAAATTTACTTGAGAATGCACTTAAGTATTCATTAGTTGGTTCAAGAATATTTATTACTACTACGGCACAAGGCACTGGAATTAATCTAACCATCCAAAATACCTCTGCCTATGAAATGACTTTTACACCTGAAGAAATAGTAGAACGTTTCGTGAGGGGTGATTCTTCTCGAGTTGGTTCAGGGTGTGGGCTTGGTCTTGCTATTGCCAAAAGTTATACAGAACTCTGTAATGGTCATTTTGAACTTATACTAGATGGTGATTTATTTAAAGTCAAACTCCATTTTAATAACATACAATAATAGGCTCTACGATTAAATGGTTAAATCTGCTATTACTGCTGAAGAGTTTTGGGGAATTACTTTGAAAACTAGTAATTGTAATGAAGTCGGTTTAGAGGGTATTATTAATCCTTATGGCATTATTGAAACTTTACAAAAGCACTAAAACGGCACCTCCTAAAAAAGCCCCTTGTGTTAGCTAAAATAAGTCTAACGCAAGGGGTTTTTCTATAGCAACATATGCATATACTAAATGAAAACTAACGTATTAGGTTTAAAGCATAAGTTAACGGTTTAAATAATAAATCATGAAATTCAAATAGCCTGCAAAAGTCACCCATAGTAAATAGGGGATTTGGAGTTTAGCTGCCACTTTACTCACCTTATTAAATAAAATAATCATAATGACTATTAATACCCATAAAATAATTAAGATAATGAATGATAATAATCTAGCTTGGAAATTAAAAAATACAATGGACCATAAAAAATTAAAGAATAATTGATAAATGTAAACACTTAATGCCTTTTCCTTCTCTGCTTGTGGTGCATCTGCCGAATAAACTAAATAAGCCGATATACCCATTAATATGTATAATATTGTCCATACAATAGGAAATAGCCACCCTGGTGGTGCTAATGGGGGTTTATTAAACATACTATAAACATCCATGCTATTTCTAGTTAATATTCCTGCTAAAGCACCTACCCCCACACTAATCAATATACTTATTATAAGTTGCTTCCAATTTACCCTCATTTTATCACCTCATCCTATTGTATGCGACATGTCCAAATATATGACTCGAATTTAATAGGATAAGAAAAAAAGTGAATATCACAAAACTATAAAAATAGTTTTTGATTTCCACTTTACAATACTATGCCTCAAGCAACTCATCAATTATATTTTTTGCTTCTATTTCTGAAATCCTTTTTATAATGGCAAACTCATCTACTAACAACCTTTTGGCTTGTAATAAAGTTGTCTTTTCACTATTATTAAGGGATTTGATTTGCTCCATACAACTTAAATCTCTCACCACTTCTCCACATTCAATAAAAGAACCTGATGAAAGCTTAGCTTGATTTTTCTTCATTCTTTGCTTAATATCCATAGAATAATCTACCTGAACTTCTTTATTTACTAATAATTCTGTGACTTTATTAGCAGTTTCTTCATTATCTACTTTTCTAAAGCCAGAATCTCCAATACGTTCTGTAGGGATCATCATCATTATATCCGGTGACTTCATATGAATAACAACATATTCCCTAGATTCATTTAGCATTGTTCTTGCTTCGATAGCTTCTACAATACCACTTCCTCTCATTGGACAAAAAACTGTCTCACCAACTTTAAACATACCCTTACACCTCCAATAATATACTCTATGTTAAAAAAAGGGCAGAACTTCTGTCCTCCCTGCTTTTTATTAACTATGCTCTTATAACACTTTCTGTATTTGACGATTTAACTGTACCTATCATTTAAGGTACCTCCTACTGTGAGTTTTTTATACAAATAATAAGATAAAAAAATTCACATCCAATTACAAACTATATATCACCATATAATTTCTAATCACATGTGAAATCTATAAATATACTCTGTATCTACTTACTATTATACTCTTTTTACGAATGAAGTCAAATGCATATTATATATATTAAAATTATTCCCACTTCCGAGCTCCATTATGCATATTTATTTCTAAATCTCACTTGATGTGAAGTTATGCTATAATACCCTTATTGACTTTTATTAGAATGGAGTAGACTTATGAAATTAATCATAGACCATAAAGAAATAGTATTTACAGTATCTTCTACTAAGTCTAAAAAAATGTCCCTAGAGATTACTCCTGAAGGACATATTACTGTTAAAGCCCCTGCTAAAACTTCAGAGTCTGCTATTACAGATTTTATCAAAGCACATGCCCAAACAATCTTCGCCTTTGAAGAACGATTAAATAATAGGAAGTTCATCTCTAGTAAGAAAAATTATACAGAAGAAGAAACCTTTTTATTTCAAGGTAAAGCTTGCCAATTATCTGACTTATTAGATTCTCTTCCTGAAACAGAAGAAGAAACACAACTACTTTTAAAAAAATTTTATACCACTCAAACTAAAGCCATTACCAAAAAACGTGTGCGTCATTTCGAAAAAATTATTGGTGTTAAAGCCAAGAGTGTTACCATTGTAGACTCTCCTATGTCTTGGGGAACTTGTAACAATTATAAGGAGCTTACCTTTAATTATAAACTTTCTATGGCACCACCTGCTGTCATTGACTATGTAGTCATTCATGAACTTTGCCATATCTTACATTTAAACCATGACCGTTCTTTTTGGAGAAAAGTAGGTGCTTTTGATCCTAATTTCAAAGAACATCAGGCATATTTAGCACGCTTTGGTGGTGTTATGACTATTTAGTTTTTCATTTAAGGATTTTTTAATAAATACGCTTTATACTTTTACTTACCTACTAACAAAGATTAATCTAATGTTTTTTAATACCTATATCTTTAAAAGGAGTGAGATAATGTTTTTTCGTATGATTAAAAATGACTTAAAACGAAAAAAGATGATGAATATAACCCTTTTCTTCTTTGTCTTTTTTTCATCTATTATTGCCTGTTTATGTGCTTCTCAAATTTATCAGGCTACTTATGGATTACAAAATACCTTAGAAGCTACCCATACTGCTAATTATACCTTAATGGCAGCTCAACCTATGAAAGAGTGTGATGTCATTAATGAACGCATTGCTAAATGGGCTGCTTCTACAAATTACATTACAAGCTATAGCCATGACTGGATGATTCAAGCTTCTCCTAAACAAATTGACTTTATAAACATTGTTGAAGAAGATTACCCATCATTTAGTCGCAATAGCTATTATATTGGCAAACTCCCCTTAGTTCATAATCTCGTCATAGACATGAATAATGAGCCCCTTACCTTAGAAACGGGCATGATTGCTATTAGTAACGCTACGGCTACCACTTGCCATATCCAAGTTGGGAATCAACTTACCTTTACAACAGATATGGGCAATACATATACGTTTACAGTCAGTACCATTTTCAAGGATATTCTGTTTCCCCTTGGTGGACAAAACACTCAACAACGTTTCTTTGTATCTGATCCTGACTTTAAACAACTCTTAAGCCAGACACCTATCCCTTGGAACTTCTATAACTTTTCTTCTCAGCAAGATGCCACCTTAACATCTGATTTTCTGTCTGCTTCTAAGGGTTTTCTTAACAGTTGGATTGATCTTCCCCAAATCATTTACTCTTTTATCTTTCAAAATATCTTGGTTATTATCACCCTTGTACTGAGTATTTTTTTGCTTATTATTATTTTACTTACCCTACGCTTTACCATTCTTTCTTCTATTGTAGAGGATATTAAGGAAATTGGGATGATGAAGGCAATCGGTATTCCTTCTCCTCGATTTAAACAACTTTATATTGCCAAGTATACCTTTTTATCTCTTTTAGGTTGCCTGCTAGGGCTTATCATTGGCATCCCTCTCTCATATCAGGTAAGTAGCTATTTTGCTAATAATATGCTTCCTCCCTCACTCTTAACAATAAGTGTTATGGGTGCTTTATTTGTAGCATCTTTATGGATAATCATTGGTCTTTTCTGTTATTTCTCTATGAGAAGTATTGATAAACGCTCAATAACCCAATGCTTACGTAATGAAGAAAGTGAACATAGAAAGAGTCGCTTATTTTTACATCTTATCAAACACTTAAGCCCTCCTACTTATCTTGCAATAAGTGATATCTTTTATAACCTTAAACGTTATGCTTTTCTTATCTGCGCTTATATACTGGGAACAGCCATTATGCTTTTTCCTAATCATATCTTAAATAGTATGCGCTCAGAGAGTTACTTACGTTATTGGGATGCTTTATCCATGGACTTTACTATGATTCCTGATAAAGCACTAACAGATCGTTATGAAGCTCAGCTCAAGCCAGGAGAACCTAGCAGTAATATTCATTTTTACAAATGGCTAGAAGAAGATGTAAAGGAAAGTGCTGCTAATAAAGGTATTCCTATTAAAATTAAGTTTCAAAATACAATTTATTGTGATTACTGGATTAATGATACGACCCCGCTTCAAGTAGCTTGTCGTTATAGTGATGTAGACACTAGAGAATTCACCTATTATAAGGGCAGTGCACCACTACTTGCTAATGAAATAGCTGTAAGTGACTATATGGCTGAAAGATATCAACTCACTATAGGTTCTCCTATCAGTCTAGAAGTCACATGCTATAACGAAGATAATACTTCTACCGAACAAAAGAAATTAACATTTTTTGTCACAGGTACTTATCAGTCTATGAACTACAATGGAATTTCAATGCGATTTGGAAATGACTTTAAAAGTACTATTGTACATTATGCGGAAGTTGTGAAAGTGACGATTGATGGTTCTAAAGATGAAAAAGCTGCTGTGCTACAAAACCTAAAGCAAGTCTATGGTGACGACGTCTTTATAACGCCTACTGAATATTTAGAGTATATGCTCTCTGATTTCATGACTTTATTTGAAAATATTAGTCTCTTTATCAATATAAGTGTATTAAGTATTTTATTTTTAATGACCTTACTTTATACCCATCTTATGATGTCTAAAGAACTCACTTCCATAGCTATCTTAAAACAACTGGGTATAAGCAATGGTACACTTAGAAACTGGCAATTGATACGTATGTTACTCCTTACTGTTTTTTCTACCGTCATTGGTACTATTTTATCCATTACCTTAGGAGAGTTATTAGCAAGTATTTGCTTTTATAAGCTTGTGGGTATTACCCATTTTACGCTACACCCTAATCTACTTTCGGCTTTACTGATTACACCAGCTCTTTTAATCACTATTATTTCATTAGGTGTTTATATTTGTTGTCGTAAGATTAATCATATTACCGTCCATACACTACATCAAAACTAGGAGGTGCCTTAATGCACACTGTATTAGAAGTTAAAAATCTTTGTAAAACATATGTTGTTAATAAAATCCAAAATAATGTTCTTCGTAATATTAATTTTACAGTCAATGAAGGTGAATTTATTGCAATCATGGGGCCTTCTGGAAGTGGAAAATCTACACTTTTGTACACCATTAGTGGGATGGAGCCCTTTAATGCAGGCGAAGTGATTTTTAATCAAAAACCTATCAGTACCTTATCTTCTAAAGCCCTTAGCCAACTTCGTTTAGCAGAAATGGGCTTTGTATTTCAACAAATGCATATGCTTAAAAATCTTTGTATTTTAGATAATATTATTCTTCCAGCCTATGAAGCAAAGCTTACATCCCGCTCAGCCATTATCCAAGAAGCAGAAACTTTAATGCGCCAATTAGATATCATCGAAGTGTCCGCAAATGATATTACGGAAGTTTCAGGTGGTCAACTCCAAAGAGCTTGTATATGTCGTGCTCTTATTAATCATCCTAAGGTTATTTTTGCCGATGAACCTACAGGATCCCTTAATTCTAAAACCTCTGAGCAAGTCATGGAGCAATTTATATCCATTAATCGTCAACAAACTACTATACTTATGGTGACCCATAATGTTAAAGTAGCAGCTATGTGCGACAAAGTTATTTATCTTGTGGATGGTAATATACAAGGTGAAATCATTCTAGGTAAATATCAAGATGAGCAGACACTCAAAAATAGAGAACAAACGCTAAACATCTGGCTTATGGAAAGAGGGTGGTAAAATGTCTTCTTTCAAATTAAGCTTAATAATCTCTGTAGTAGTAGGGACTCTTTGTTTCCTTACCAGTTGCACTCCTTCTACATCTTCTACTACCGATTATAGCCCAGAAAACAAAAATGCAGTTCCTATAACAGAAGATACTTACTTAGAAGCCACACACTTAGAGGATACCATACCTCTACTTTCACCCCTTCCTATAGAGTCTTCTTTTACATATCATAATGAAGTAGCCGTTTCTGAACCTACTTTAAAGTGTGTATCAAGCACTAATGGTCTTGTAACGATTGATAAAAAGTCTAGCTACTATGACGTTGCTTTAGACTTTGAAAGTGGCTCTCACTATGATGTGGGGAAAGCTTATGGTGAGGCAATCTTAGAGATATACCCTTCCTTTGCAACGATTATGGAGCCCTATATCTACGAAAATATTTATATGGCTTTCCCTGATTTAGAAGAGGATTTTACACCTATTACAGCCAGACTAGAGGCCATTATGCCAACTATAGATAAGGACTATCAAGAAGAAATAAAAGGTCTTGCAGATAGCCTTGCTACTGATACAAAAGGATTTATTATGGATGAGAAATTAAGTCAAGAAGAGGTCTACTTACTTCAATTCATTCCTGATATCCTTAGAGGTACCCAGTGTTCTGGTTTATCTGTTTATGGCAAAACCTCAAAAACAGGTGCGCCTATTACCATTAGACTCTTAGAGTGGCCTATGGGAAATGCCAGTCAAATGGCTTATGGGCATGCCGTTGTCCATTTTAAAAATGGAGATAAAAGTCTCACAAGCTATGGTGTCCTTGGGCTTCTTCAAGCTATTTCTATTCAAAATGATAAGGGTGTTTTTGCTGGTATATTAGATTCCAATACGGAGATGCCTTTTAATATAAAAGGTAAAACAAGTTATACCTTTGCTCTGCGTTATGCCCTAGAAAATTATGATTCTGCTAAAGCTGTGGGTGATTATATAACTAGTTTAGGTAAACAATTTACTTTTTCTCATAATATCTTATTAACAGATACGACTTCTAGCTATGTGGCAGAAAACTGTGTAGGTGACGTGGGTATTTGTGCTTTAAGAAGTGCCGATTCTACTCTGTCACCGTCCTTAGAATGGGATATCCCTGACTCTATTTGCGTTGTAAATGGCTTCGCCCTTAATGAAAATTATGATAATATGACACGAACCACTCATAATATGATTCGTCACAAAAAATTTAATACTCGTTTAGCTAGTTACCCACAAGTAGATGCCAATGATTTAAAAGATATTGTCACAGTGGATGCACCCACTCATTTTGGTTCTAATATCTATTCTAACTACGCTTATCAAATCATTGTTATTGATAGCTTTAATCATACTGTAGATATTGCTTTTGCCCCGCCCTCTAAAGATTTACCTGCTAAACCTACATTTACAAGAATAGCAAATTAGCTTACTATTAATTTGTACTAGTTTTAATATTTTTAACTATTAAGTCATCTAAAGAAAGAGAGGGGAACTATGCTAGATATTTTAGTCATTGAAGATCATACTGAATTAGCCACCTTAATTGCCGACTTTCTAAAGCATGCCCATCTCAGCTGTCATATTTGTTCCTCTGGAGAAGAAGGTCTCCTTTATTTAGAATCTCATAAGGTCAAACTCCTTCTTCTAGATTTAATGCTAACAGGCATTAATGGCTTTGAAGTGTGCTCTAGAGTACGGTCTCTTCAAAATATTCCTATTATCATCATGAGTGCTAAAAATGATGAGAATAGCAAGATTATTTGTCTTGAACTAGGGGCAGATGATTACATTGAGAAGCCTTTTACACCTACTTTTTTAACCGCTAAAATCAAAGCACTTCTTAGAAGAAACTATGAACTTCGCGAGAATAATCGTCTATTATCCCTTGGTTCTCTAACCTTAGATTTAGAAACCAGAGAGGTATGGCAAAATCACGAGCCTCGTTGTATTTCAGGTAAAGAATATGAACTTTTAAGATTATTTATGGAAAATCCTAATAAAACCCTTGAGAAAGAATGGTTATTTAATGAAATTTGGGGATTAGATAGTTTTAGCGAACCTTCTACCCTTACAGTACATATTCGATGGCTCAGAGAAAAACTAGAGAAAAATCCTAAGTCACCTAGGCTTATTACAACCCAGTGGGGTGTAGGCTATCGTTTTATACCAGATGTCATAGAATCTAAATAGAGGGGAACTATAATGAAAAGTTTTAAAAAAGTTATCTTACTTTTTCTAGGGTTATTCCTTTTAATCCTTCTAATTATTAATATCTCTATTTCTCATCTGTCTACTGAGAAAAATAAGACTCATTATATAGAAATGAATCGTATTGCCTCTCATTTTATGAAAACAGATCATTTACCCACTGATTTCACCCCTTACCAAACGATTGCATCTGTTTCTTTCTTACCTATTACTTTAGAATCTAAGGAAGAATTGCCTACTATTGTCCCCTGGGAGTATGAAGAAAATACTATGCGTCTTTACTGGCCTGTCTATGAAGATACCCATATTTTAAGAGGCTTTTTAGTATTCGTCAAAAAAGGTGACTTTTTCGTACAAGGCATTTTACCCATATTAAATTTCATCTGCCTAGGTATGGGAATGCTTTTTATCCTGTTTTTTCTTTACTTTTACATAACGATTATGAGGCCCCTTAAAACCATAGAGCATCTCTCTTTTGAACTGGGTAAAGGCAATATGAACCCTCTTATCACAACTTTTAAGTCCCCATACTTTAAAGGCTTACGTACAGGACTTAATCTCTTAAATGATGAGTGGCAACATATTGAGGAGAAAAATCTCACGTTAGAACGAGAAAGGCATACTTTACTTGCTTCTATCGCTCATGGTATCAAAACACCTGTTTCTACCATTATGCTCTACGCTGCCTCAATTAATGAAAATATTTATCCACCTAATCAATCCCCTAAAATTGCCACTAAAATTATTCATCAGGCAGAAAATATTAATGAGCTTGTGAAAAAAATAATTCAAACCTCCTCGCAGACTATTTCCTCCATAGAAATTTGTAAAAAGGACTTCTATCTCCAAGAACTTACTCAAAAAATACTTTCTAATTACACAGATAAGTTACATCTACAACGTATAGAATTTGAGCTTACCAGCTGTGACAACTTCCTTCTCTATAGTGATTCTAATGCCATCTTCCTGATGCTAAGTAACCTAATAGATAATGCTATTAAATATGGAGATGGGCATTTTATTCATGTTTCTATTGAAACAGAAGAAGACTCTCTTTACTGTCATGTGACTAACTCAGGTACACCTATTGCTACCTCTGAACTCCCACATCTCTTTACTTGTTTTCACCGAGGTTCAAATGCGGAGCAAGTTTCTGGAAATGGTTTAGGCTTATACATTTGTAAAACGATTGCTACTAAACTAGGGGGACATATCTATGCTACTTCTTATGCCACTACTAATGAATTTATCATTGTACTTCCTATCAATTGAATATTGCCTTATCTTTGCAAACCCCCTATAAATAAAAGACTGATATGACTAGCCGCGCTAATACTATCAGTCTTTTTCTTATATTTACAGTAATTCATTTTTGATATTATCTTATAACGCATAAAGAGGCAAACCTGTTAATTTTTACTCATCTCTATACTTAACCCTTTATATAATATCTGTTCTGCTTTATCAATTGCATATTTTAAAATATCTTCTGCTGCCCTAAGTCCACTGTGCTCAGTAATCCATATATGCTTTTGACATTCTCCTTCAATATAGGCTGCTTTAGGGACTAAACCATAATCTGCTTCATGTACCATTTGATAATCCAAAATAGAATCACCAGCTGCTATTATAGGTCCATTATAAAAATTCTTTTCTATATATTGCATTGCTGAACACTTATTAATACACCTAGGATATAAATAAATTTTCTTCCCATTAACCTTTATTTCCCATCCTTTAGGCTCAAAAGTTTTCTTAAATAAAGCCACTGCAAGTTCATCTATATTATTTCGCTCTCCAATGATAAGCCATATTAACTCATCTGATTTATGATAGCTCTTAACAGGTTTTTGATAAGTATCTAAAAAGGCGCTTAATGCCTCTTCGTACCCTACAGAAAGTGCTTCTATTTCATCCTTGATATGTTTTGACCAGACTTCATCCTCTCTTCCTTTGTAAATAATAGTCCCTCCATTATTTACAACATACAGTTCAGGACAAATCATCTCTTGAAATGCACTAATCCTTTTATACTGCATTTCATTCCTGGTTGTAATAGGCACAATAGGCATTAACCTATGAAGTTGTTTTAATAGGTTGATTGCCTGTGTTGACATATAAGAAATATTTTTTCCCTCATAAGTTTCTACCAATTCGTAACTACATTCTGCCTGTTCTAAAAAAAGTTTTGAATAAATTAATGTACGATCTAAATCTGATGCAAAAAACATCCTTTACCTCTTTTCTCTAGTGATTAAATGCCACTCATATCTTTAATTAAGCCACAACATGCATAACACATGTCTCTATACTCTTCCACAGGTACCCCTCTATCCTTTGCTAACAGTAAAATATGTTTTAGATAGGGATTTGCTTTATCTTTTACAAGTACTTTCCAAGGTACTCTTCTTAGTAAAACTCTTGTCGTCTCCCCTATACCAGGCTTTACACGATTAATACTGGAAATCTCAAAGTGTTTACGGATATTCTCTACACTTTGAGATGCACTCCATTCTCCTTCTTCCTTACCTTGCAAATCTTCTTTTGTCATATGAAGCTCCTTAAAATATGAACTCACTTTGTCTACAAATGTATTAGACACATCAATCTCTTGCCATTCTTCATAGAACTTTGAACCATGAAAATCATATTCCCCTATTAAATCACTCTTTAAAAAGGTACGACTCATAAGCCCCGATACTGTTGAGTTGAGACACGCACTAGGCACAAGAAAGTCTTCTCTTGTCCCATATAAGGGAGTACATCCTCCTGGATCACATAGGACTGCCAAAGTATCATCTAACACTACCCCATATTTTTCTTTAAACAGATTACATGACTGTTTTAAGGTGTTTCCTATTACACCTTTGCCTGTCCAACCATCTACAAATTGAATGTTTCCCTTTGGATAACTTTTAAGAATAAATAAAATCGCATTTTCATCTATTCCTCTGTCCCTAATAATAGATACACTATAATGAGGCACATCTACATTATACTGCTCTAATAAATAACGTTTAATCAGAACACCTACAGGGGTCCCTGCTCTTGCTAAAGAAACAATAATAGTTTCCTTACCTTTCTGTCTATAAATTAATTCTGCTACAACTGCTACATAGTAAGCAATTTCTTTTGCTGTTTCTTCTAAGGTTGTTTGAAATAATGTCATATACTCTGGCGTGGGCATATATTCTATAGGAAGCATTTCTGAATAATGCCCCCCATTCTGCATAACGTATTCACGCTCTAGATTATCTTTTTCTTTTACTAAACCATTGATATTCTTAAGTAAAAATATGCAATCTTCTTTTTTATAACTGCCCATAGGGAGCGGCTCTTTGATATGGTTCGCTCTACTTAATCCTAACTCATTCATCGCTTCCCTCCCATTCATCATCACAACAAATAAAATAGAGCTTCTTGATTCCTTTTTTCCCAAAAGCTTCTGCCATCATTTGTTTAAATTCAGGTTGTATATCTCTTTCAAAAAACCAAAAGGCTTCTTCATACTTATTTTCTTCTATATTATAAATATAGTTAATCACTGTTTCATCTTCTGGTCTTCTATAAGCTAATGCTACTCTTAAAGGATAATCTTCTCTTTGTAATGCTATAATAGGGCTACGTGTTGTGGATTGATAACAAATCCCTTCTCCCATGGCAGAAGCGATGACTGCAGGGATATAAATAAACTCTTCTGTTCCTATACAAAGGGTATTTTGAGAAGTTCTATATCTTGCTAAACTTTCACCAATTTGTAATAAACGTGCTTCATATTTCTTGTTTTCCAAAGCTGTAAGGCCAAACCGTCCACTAGCTTTCATATACTTGACATCTTTTTCTTTTCCATCGCCACCCTTAATCCCCTTGGTCATAAGGGTATCTATGCTAACATGGAGTGTCTCATACTCTCCTTCTACACCTATCTGATTTGTTGCATCCTCCACATCAAACCCATTTTCTCTTCTTTGCTCTGGGTATCTTAAAATTTCTTTCGTTTTTAGGGCTTCTTCAGATAAGGGTTTCAGTATATTAGGGGAAATCGTACCTTGCACGATGGATATAAATTCAATGGTTACACCCAGTTTCTGAGCAAGAAGGGCTGCCTTTTCTTGTTGTATTTCACTTCGCCAATCTAAAAGAGCAACAACGCTGTAAACCTTAGCTCCACTTTTTTCGTGTAAAGCTTCTATTAAATTCAAAGCCGTATTGCCTGTGGTAATTTCATCATCTACTAGTACAATATGTGAGAAGCGTTTAAAGAAAAGAGGATCCTGTGTATAACATTCATGTCCTGTAGCATGAGAATGTTCCTCCTCAAACACAAAGGTAGGCTTTTCACTTATAATAGGTTCTCTAGTCGTATGAATAAAAGTTGCTTGATAATCAAAACCACTAAACATACTATGCCCCAGTCCCGTTGCCGTTTCAGCAAAACCTATAAACAGTGTTTCCTGATTTAATGGATAGGTTATACTCAGTGCTTCTTCACAAGTTTTCTTGCAAAACATAGGGTCATTAAATAGCTTTAAGAGTCTTTCCTCTTGTAGACCTTTACCTGTTTGCTTTTTATAATAAGCTTCTGCTAGAAGTATACCTCCTAGTCTAACGATATAGGGATCAACGGCTAAATGCTTACCCAATATTTTACTTACAAATAAGAATAGGCGTTTTTTATTTTTTCTAACTGCTACTTCAAATAGACGGTTTAAAGGAATAGCTTCACTTGTTTCTTGTACATCAATATGTATCTCTAAGCAATCCAATGCTTTAAAAATAAATTCCTTAGAATAAGGCTGTGTAATCTTCATTTTCATTTATCACTCCGTATATTTCAGCTTTAGCTAATATCTTCTTTGCCCAGTTTGTATGAGGCTTTGTTTCATTCATTTTATTGCCATCTCTACTTTTAATAGCACCATTTTCCTTACAACCTAGTATCTGTATTGCATCTTCATACTCTTCTCTTGTCACTACTTGTAAGGCATTTACTAAGCGAATATGAGAAGGATGAATAATTGTCTTTCCGACTAATCCATTCACTTTATCTAATATTACTTCTTTAATAAGACCATCTTCCGCTTTATTTACAATTGCCTTACGCGCCATACTACCTGCTTCACCGTATTTCATAAAAGGTGTCTGACGTAACTCAGGTTTTAACAATCTATTCTGTGTACTAAAAAATTCCCAAACTGGTCCTGAAACCACAAAACCATCTTCAGCTTGTCCAAAGTAATTTATAATTCGTGCCATACATTCTCTAATAACAGCCACATCATAAATAGTGGCATCTATACTTCTTCTAATGCCAAATATCCCTGTGAAATCAGTGGCACCTATTCTTATATTAAGTATAGACTCTCGGTATTTAGTCACTAAGTTCTTAATAGCTTGTAACTCTTCATAGCCTGTAGATAGATCGATAACTTCCTTGGTCTCAATAATTGGCATGGCATAAAGCTTTGTTCCAATTCTTTGAGCTGCCTCTTTGATCAGTAGCAGTTGTTCTTCACCTTCTATACTATTAAACTTAGGCAAATTAAATCCTGTTATCTGTTTAATAATGGTTTCATTTGCTAATATATTTTTTAATTGCTTCGTATGACGGGTACGTATAAATAATAGTGGTAAATCCTTCTCTGCTATAAGCCCTTTCTCCCTAGCTTGTCTCAATTTTTCAAATGTCTGTACTAAATTTCTCTCTGCTTCCTCAACCTGAGAATCTGCAATGCCATCTTCAAGACAAATCACTAATGTTGTTAAAGAAACATACTTTCTAGTTTCCAAATAATTGTAAAGCTTCTCATGAATTGCCGGAATATATAAGGCTGCTCCCAAAGCATAGCTAAGCTTTTCTCTTTCTGTATGCTTATAAAAAGCATTGGGTTGTTTAAAAAATAACCGTTCTTTTTCCTCCATGTTTAAATGTTCATAGTGAAGCATTCCCCTTACCTTCTTTCTATATCTTAATGTATATATTATACAGTAATAATATGAATTTTGTATATATTTCCATATTATTCCATTAAATTTTTCTTTATTTATTTCTTGCCATCAAGTATTCTCTAATATTTATAAATTAATCAAAATAAAAAGACTCTTAAGCTATAGGTAGTAGAACTACTCTAGCCTAAAAGTCTTCTTAATTCACTACTGCATTAAGAAAGTCTTAGCCGATATTAATACCAAAATTATTGCAAAGGGCACCTAGGCCACCTTGATAGCCACTACCCACTGCATTAAACTTCCATTCACCATTATGACGGTACAGTTCCCCTACTACAATAGCTGTTTCAATAGAGAAATCTTCTCCTAAATCATAGCGAATAAGCTCTGTGCCAGCTGTTTCATCTAAAACACGGATATAGGCATTAGATACTTGGCCAAAATTTTGATTTCTTTGCATTGCTTCATGAATAGTTACAGTAAACGCAATTTTTTCAATACTAGCAGGTACAGTATCTAATTGTACTTTAATTTGTTCATCATCACCATCTCCTGCACCAGTTGTATTATCTCCTAAGTGTGTTACTGCTCCTGATGGATGACGTAAATTGTTATAGAATACAAAGTCTGCATCTGAAGTCACTTTCCCAGCCCCATTTGTTAAAAAAGCTGCTGTGTCTAAGTCAAAAGAAAATCCTCCATCATATTTGTTAGTATCCCAACCGAGCCCAACAATAATATTTTTAAGTCCTGGATTAGACTTTGTTAAATCTACCTTTTGTCCTTTTGCAAGTGTAATACCCATTTACTTTTCCTCCTTTAATTTGATCTTATACATCAAGTCCATAGTTTTTACAAAGCGCAGCAAGCCCACCTTGGAAACCACTACCTATAGCACTAAATTTCCATTCGCCACCGTTTCTATAAATTTCACATACGACGATAGCTGTTTCTATAGAGAAGTCTTCCCCTAAATCATAATGTAATACCTCTTCATTTGTGTCTGCATTTACAACACGTACATAAGCATTTGAAACTTGTCCAAAATTTTGACCTCTTTCTAATGCTTCATGAATCGTTACAGTAATAGCCATTTTATCTACATCTACTGGCATCTTTGCAAATTCGAGAAGGATTTGTTCGTCATCCCCATCTCCTTCACCTGTTCTATTATCCCCAGTATGAATAACTGCTTCATTTCTACTTTTTAAGTTATTATAGAAAATAAAGTCTTCATCATGATTTGTTCTACCATTACTTCCTACTAAAAATACAGAGGCATCTAAATCAAAATCAAATCCCCCTGAGTACTTATTCGTATCCCAACCTAATCCTATAATCACTTTTTTCAAAGATGGATTACCTTTTGTAAGATCAATCTTTTGTCCTTTTACTAAATTAATTGCCATTTACCTTCACCCTTCACTCTTATACATATTTACTTACCATATTTTTAAGTGATTGATCATTTGTACCATTACCAACAGCAGCAAACTTCCATTCACCCTCATGTCTATAAACTTCTCCTACAATTAAAGCAGTGCTACCTTTGTAGTTATCCGTTAAATTAAAACGTACTAACTCTTGACTAGTTGCATGATCTACAATACGAATAAATGCATTTTGAATCATGCCAAAATCTTGTCTTCTACTAATACAATCATAAATATTAACTACAAATACTATTTTTTCAATTTGTGCTGGCACACTACCTAATTCAATAAAGATTTGTTCATCATCACCATCACCATCACCTGTTAGGTTGTCCCCCATATGTTTAACACTTTTTGATGCATGAGTTAAATTTCCAAAATAGATAACATCTTTATTTGAAAGTAGTTTATCTCCTGCACCTAATAAGATGGCTGAAGCATCACAGTCAATATCTTTATTTCCCCCTCCAAATAAACTTCCAAGCAAGCCTTTTCCAGAGTTTACAGGATCCCAACCAAGACCAACCATGATTTTATTTAATCCAGCATTACCTTTTGTTAAATCAATTTTTTGTCCTTTTACTAAATTTATTGCCATTTACTTTCCTCCTCGTTCTCCCTTTAATCATGTTTATAAAATATATTAATTGTATTATATCATATAATTACCTCTAGGCTAGAATGATTTTGTAAGATTATCTTATTTTATAACTGTAATGTTCTCTTAAAGTTTATCCTCTCAAATGATAAGAACGCGATACAATAGTTGAATAAAAAAGCGTTATAACTATAGCAAATATAAGGAGTAATTGATTTATGTCCCTCCTGGACAAAAAGAAGATAGGCTAAAATGCCACATCTTCTTCTTTTCCATCTTGAAATACTATTTTTATTTTTGTCTTTCCTTTTTCCATAGTCACCTTTAGCCTACCTAATGGGATATCCTTTTTCTTACTAGTAGTCAGATAATCAAATCCAAAGTTAAGCCATTTGTACAAGGAGACTTGATAGGCTCCCCTAGATGTTTTCTCTAAAACAGCAATTTCATCTAATCCATCTCCCGTTAAATCTACAAAAACTAAATCAATGAGTTCATTATGAGACAAATAAGATCCCGTCCATTTGCGTTCTATAAATAGGCCATTCCATGAGAAAAAGAATGGTCTATTTATAATTTCCTCATAATACCTTGTCTTTTTATATACACCTACAAACAGACTTGTTTCTTTCTCCTGTAGACGCCCTACTCGCAGCATAAAGGGCTGTACACTGGCTATGTTGTTTGTATACATTAACTTCGGCATGAGCACCTTGTCTTCTACTGTTAACT
Source organism: Bacillota bacterium (assembly GCA_023436395.1). Lineage (GTDB taxonomy): Bacteria > Bacillota > Clostridia > Lachnospirales > Cellulosilyticaceae > Cellulosilyticum. Next base: position 47,583 of record JAEZJJ010000079.1, read on the forward strand.
CATAAAATTGTAGTTCCTTACCAAATTTTTTCCCTTCTATGCCTTGCTTTTCTTCATTTAAAGTAAGTAGTAATAGTTCCTCTTTACTATCCCCATTTATATCATAAATGACCATATCAATAAATAGGTCCTCTAAAAGTTTTTTCTTCTCATGAGAACTGGTATTTTCTACATATAATCTATGCTCTTCTAGCGTCACTCTATATACTACATTTTCTAATAGCATATCAAAATGAATGTTTTGATCATCCCCATTTTTTTTACTCATTCCGTAACCAACTAACACGACTAAACATAATCCTATAATGAGATAAAGGCTTAGCCTCTTTTTAGTATTCATACTCACCATCTGGTCCTGGCGTAGGATTATTAGGAAGCATTGCATCATCCCATATCACTTCTACTCCAGTAGGACTCACTCTATTTGGCTCTGTAGATATAAAAGATTTTGTCCATTTAGGTACTAAATCTTTTAGTCCTTGGGTTGGCAGTGTTGTCGTAATCTCCTCAAATCCATAGTCCTTATTTAATGTCTTTTGAATACCTAATAATTTGTGCCATTCCTCATCTGTTAGTCGTTTATCTGATACAAATTCATAATAACTAAATGTAGCCCCTTTTGCTAAGAACAGTTTTCCTTTATAGGGACAAATAACATATATTTCATAAGGTATCCCTGAGCCCAGTTCTAAGTATACTTCGATATCAATAATAGTAGCTACATCTGAAATAAGCGCTGAAGTATAGGTTTCTGTAGTGGTAGCATCTATAGATATATTCATACTAGCTAACTGTGTACTTACAGAGTCCACCATTCCTCCAAAGGCAATCAAGCGGTCATATTCTTCTTCTGTAAAATTTTCATTTGCAAGTTCTTTCTGAGCACAGTTTAAAATAATTTTCAGATCATCTTGTATTCTTTCAAGAACCTCCCTAGCCTCATCTCTTAGAAGTTCCCTTGAAGAAAGACTTTCCATCGTATTTTCTGTCAGACTAAGAAGTTTTGCATAGACCTCTACATTAGGCTCCACATAAATATAAGGCATATTCTCTGGTGGCCCCCCCATCTCTGCTACAGGTTGCTTGCTATAAAGCACTGTATCATGTTTGAGTTCAGCATAACTGCCTAGTGCCGTATGAATACTTTTATCTGTCCATGCTTGATTTCTCATAAATCGTGGCATACCATCCATCTCTTCAAAAGATTTAATGACTGAACTTAACGTCCATACCCACCCTGAATAAAGATTAGCTTCCCAATCTTTACTTGTTAATACCTTTATACGATTTTGTAAATCTACTAATGTAGGTAAGTAATCCTCCCATTCTTTAGTAGTCTTATCATATTGTTGTACGAGTTCCTTTGATCGTTCACTCCCTAGTGCTGCTGTTACGTCTAGCCCTGAAGGAACAGGTCTTAGGATAGGTTTCATCAAATTTTGCATAATGTCTCCATCTATTGTATAGCGTTGCCCCATCACTCTAAATTGTACGCCTGTAGCTAATCCCTCTGTAAATATTATTTTCCCTTGAATTTGAGGTGTTCTTAAACTTTCAATTTCTCGTTGTAAGTCTTTTTCCTTAGATGAATCTACAAAGGACATGAGTCCTACCTTTTCACCATAAACCTTCTTAATAATAGGCTGCATATCATATAAGGTAATGTCATCTGCTGCCCCCACATATATAGAAGTAGCTGTATAGATACGATCCCAACACGTTGTAGCCTCCTGGGAATTAAAAATCAGTAAACTCATCATAAGAGCTATTTGTGTATTAGTAAGATTGAATATCCCATAAGTGTCTAACATCTCAAAGCCTACTTGCCCATACCACATCATCGTTTTATAATAATTAGTCAACCTATCTGTATTGGTATAATGTCCTCTTACAATATACTGAGAATAATCTAATTTAGCATCTAAGATAGGGGATAAATCTACACCCTTAGCCTGCTGAATGAGTTGATATTCCTCATCAACTAAATTTTGTATTTCACTTGGTAACTTAGTAGTACCACCTAATAATCGTTTGGCTACACCATAGTAAGCTGTTATTTTGGCAAGCTGAGTTTTAATACTGACATATTCAGCATTGTTATAGGCCGCCAAACTATCTTCTAGCATCATGTTAGTAAAATCATTTAACGCCTCATTAAGTTCAGATGCTTCTAGACTTTTTAGACTTTCACTATAAAATATATGATAGAGATTAAGCACAGCATCCGTAGAAATAAACACTGGAGTCTTAGTATATTGGGCACCTTCATAAACTTGATGGAGTTTTAAATAAGGATATTCCTCTCCAGGTTGCATAACAACAAAACCATTCTTCTTGAGCATTTCAAGTTGGTTGTCTGTAAAACCCGTAAATTGATTAAAATTAATCACATTTGAAAAATCATCTGCTAAAGGTGTTTCTTCTACTTGTGCTGTATAGGCTATTTCTTGATAGTTATAATCAGGTATGTATTTCTCTGGCAAAGTTGAAAGTTCCATTGGTGTATTAACTGTCTTGATATTTAAAGCTTCATTTTTAGTATCAGCCTCATTCACTATAGCTGAAACTATTCTTGCCTTTTCTTGTGTACAGCCTATCACAGATAAGAGTTGCGCAAGGATTAAAGTAATCACCCCTATCCTATAAACTTTCGACCTACTCATAAATAGACCTCCTATAAATGTATAATATAGAATTATATCAAATATTTAAATAATTTGTGTTAACTATTCATTACATTTATAGACTAATTTATTCATAATATAGAAATATTTAATTTACTTTATCCTAATTGCATCTCTACCCAGTTAGATGTAATATGCCTTCTATACTTCCAGCCACTTTGCTCCAGCCACTCCATAGTTACTTTGTCTAAATCCCATTGTACAATAAGCATTTTCTCACCTCCGTCTTAGAGGATATCCACATTAATAAATTTTATACCATCACCAATCATGAGTAAAAAATACTCCTCAATCAACAAAAAACAAACGCTAGCGATTTTTCACTAGCGTTTGTTTTTTGTTGCCTATGCATTTGCTTTAACTGGTTTTTCTTCCTTTTTGTCAGAAGACATTACTCTAATAACTGCTTTTCCTACTTCATTAATAACAATGATAAGAGCAGTTGTTAAAATAATTTTGCACCACATCATTAAACTTAATGGTACAGCGTTAAAGAAGTCTGTAAATATTTGTGTAAAGGCAATTTGTGCAATAATTGTAATACTAATCACTTTAAGGAAAATCTGATTAGCTAAGAAATGAGGAATAATACTTCCTGAACCAATTTCTCTACAGTTAAAGGCATTAAATAAGGCGAAGAAAGCAAACATAGCAAATAATACTGTTCTCATTTCTTCTGGTGTTGCCCCTAATGGATTAAACATCATTTGTCCTAAAATAAAAATCGAAATAATCACTGCATTGGTGACAATAGATTTCAGCATCGTTTTAGTAATAATACTACTGTTTCGATTAACAGGTTTTCTATTAAGGACTGAACGTCTAACTGGTTCTAACCCTAATGCTAAGGCAGGAGGACCATCCATAATAATATTTACCCATAAAAGTTGAATCGTTGTAAATGGCATCTCTTGTCCTAAAATTTGAGAAACAACTGCTATAAGGAAAGCTATTACATTTACTGTAAGTTGGAATTGAATAAAACGTTGGAAGTTCTCATAGATGCCACGTCCCCATTGAATACCTCTTACAATGGTACTAAAGCTATCATCTGTTAAAATAATATCTGCTGCATTTTTACTTACTTCTGTACCAGCAATACCCATAGCAATACCTACGTCTGCCTTATGAAGGGCTGGTGCATCATTGATACCGTCACCTGTTACCCCTACAACTTCTCCATTTGCTTGGAGTGCTGTTACAATACGCATTTTTGTATCTGGTTTAGAACGTGCAACGATATTAATATTTTTAATTTCTTCACGTAATTCTTCATCTGATAAGGTATCGATATAAGAAGACTCTACAGCAATTTTACCACCATCTAAAAGTCCAAGTTCTGCTCCAATCGCCTTAGCTGTATTAATATTATCTCCTGTAAGCATTTTAGTCGTAATACCTGCTTTAGCTGCTGTCTTAACAGCTTCAATAACATCTTCTCTAAGTGGATCACGAATACCTACGAAAGCATTAAATATAAGTTGTTCTTCTAATAGTTCTGGTTCATTAATCGTACCATCTGCCGCAATACCTTTTGTTGCTTCTTCATCTGTTAAATGTTTATAAGCAAAACCTAAAGCACGCATTGCTTTTACTTGTAATTTTTCGATTTCAGCTAATATCTCTTTTTTCTTTTCTTCTGTAAGTGGTACAACTTCTGCGCCTTCTCGAACAAAAGCACAAGACTCAAGAAGTACTTCAGGTGCCCCTTTTACAAGTACTGTACTTTTACCTTCATATTTAATAACTGTAGACATACGTTTGAGCTTAGAATCAAAAGGCATTTGTGAGTGGATATGTGCATTCTTTCTTTCTTCACGATAGTCCCTATGTCGGTAGTATAACAGCAGTGCACATTCTGTAGCACTACCTAAATATTTAAACTCTTTACCATCTTGCTCAATATCAGCTGTTCCATTTAATAAGCAGTTAAGGTCAAATAAACATGGTGTTCCTTCTGGAGGCTCTGTTACATAAGAACCACTTACATAAACAGTTTCTACTGTCATACGATTTTGTGTAAGTGTACCTGTTTTATCAGAACAAATAACAGAAATAGAACCGATTGTTTCACAAGCTTCTTTCTTCGTTACTAAGGCATTAATTTTTGCCATCTTTTGCATTGTAATAGCAAGTGTCATATTAATCATTGTTGGCAAGCCCTCTGGTACAGCTGCTACAATAAGGGCAATACAGACAATGAAAGCTGTCTTAATACCATCTACTGAACTTAAGAAACCTGTTACACTAGACGTATCTGGATGAACAGAACCATTCATAATCATTCTTACTGTCATAAAGATAAAGAGAAGTGCTGCAATTGCACTTGATACTTTAGAAATAGTGGCCCCTAAATGACCAAGTTTAACTTGAAGAGGTGTTTCTCCTGCGTCTTCATTTAGATTTTGAGCAATACGCCCCATCTCTGTATCATCACCAATAGATGTAACGACAAAGCTTCCTGTTCCTTGTGCAACGAAAGTTCCTCCAAATACCATGTTTCTTTGCTTAGCTGGTACTGGATCTTGAATGATTGTTTCACCTTTATTATTTTGAATGCTTTCAAGTTCAACCACAAGTTCTGCTTTCTTACTTACATCATCGGCTTCCCCTGTTAGCATATCTTCTCTTACTTTTAGGTTTACATTTTCAATCACACGTCCATCTGCAGGAATCATATCACCTGTTGCGATGTGGACAATATCACCTGGTACAATGTCTGACTTTAAAATAGTGGTTACTTTTCCATCTCTTATAACCTTTACTTGGATATCCTCAGTCATTTTAGAAAGTGCTTTAGCAGCCTTCTTTGACTTACCTTCAGTTACAATACCAATCCCCACACCTAATGCTACTGCTACAACGATACCGATAGCATCTGGAATTTCTCCAACTAAAGCACTTACTGCTGCTGCAATTAATAAGATAATAATCATTGGTTCCGTTAAACCATCTTTAATATTATCCCATAATGTTTCTTCTTCCCCTGGAGTAAATTCATTTTTACCGTACTTTTCCTGTCTTGTACGTGCTTCCCCACTGGCGAGACCGTGCTGTGAATCTACTTTGAGCTCTTCTAATACTTTTTCTGAAGGTTCATTAAAGTATTTCATATACTTGTCTTCACTCCTTTGTTTTTATTTACTTTTCTATTCATTTATAATGTATTCATATAAAGGTATAATGAAAATGGCGAGACTTATACACTTTTGAAGTATATAAGTCTCGCCATTCAAGGTTAAACCAGAATTAAATTCATGATGTTGATTTAACCACACTGTTAGTGCCGACTACTCCCTTATGGAATACGCTATAAACTATGCCTATTGTATCATGCATTCTATTTCTAAGCAATATTTTTTTATAGAAAAGATATTATTCTTTTACATAAGAACAACAGTAATCACTTACTTCTTTAATAATTAAGTCAAAACTACTATTTTTTGGTACTTCAAAACTTGTTCCTGATTCATACAGTACAAAACAATCTGTTCCTGGTAATTTAACCTCCATCTTTCCTCCTAGAACTTCCATAATCTCTTTATCACCTGTAGAAAATGTATATTCACCTGGAAGCATAATTCCTAATGTTTTTTTCTCTCCATTTTCTAAAACAACAGTGCGGCTTGTCACCTTTCCTTCAAAATAGACATTTGCTTTTTTAATAATTGTGGCATTTTCAAATTGACTCATATGTATTCTCCTTACATAAATTAAAATAATAAGACTATTCTAATTTATTCCCTATACTTTTTCAATCTATTAATCATTAACTGTCATTTCCTGTATATCTTAGAAATATTACATTTCAAAGACGAAACAGGTAATTATTTGTTTTTACTTTTTCTATATTGTATAATATTTTTGCAATAAACCCTTATTATACTAAAGGAGACTAACATATGAAAAAATTAGGGGGATTTATAATCACTACCTTATTATGCACAACAACTGTTTTAGCTGCTCCAATCAAAATTCAAATTAATGGCACCGAAATACAACCTAAAGTAGCACCTATTGTTAGAGAGGGCACAACTCTTGTTCCGCTTCGTGTTATCATTGAAAGTCTCGGTGCTGATGTGGAATGGGATTCCGAGTCAAACTTTATTACCATATATAGCAGTCAATCTAATCTAAAACTAGTTACAGGTTCCTTAGAAATGACTAAGACCGACTTTGCTTCTAATACAGAAGTCATTGTTCCATTAAGCTTAGCACCTATTCAAGTCAATAGTACAACTATGGTACCCTTACGTGCTATCTCTGAAGGATTAGGCTGTAATATCAACTACGCCAATGATCTTATTACCATTAACACTTCATCTTCAGGCGCTCCTATGACTGAGATATCCTCATTTAATGAGTCTATCAAACTTACTATTCAAGATGATTTAATCATGCGATATGGTATTTGTCACACTGCAGTTGGTGATATTGTCCTACATTTTAATATAACGGTTAATGAAAATAAGTATAAGTATTATCCTTGTGATTTTGAAGTAGCTGTTAAAGTAGATGAACAAAGTCTTATTCAATTACAGGAACTAAAGAATATCTCACCTGAAACAGCTACTTATGTAAAAGGACAGTTACGTACACATATGGAGCAATTAGCACAGGACTTAATGGGTACTTATCCCCAAGCCAAGTTCTGGGGTTATTACGATCTTTCTTACCATGAAACAACAGAAAATAGTTCAAAACTGATTACCTATTACACATGTACCTGGATGAATTATACCCCTGATGCTAACCTTACTTATGCAGGTAGCAAAAAAGGGCTATTTTCTTGGTTTCCTAGTTACGATACAGAAAGCTGGCAAAAATAAGTAGTACCTTAATGAATAGTTAAAAGGTCATAAAACAAGATGCATTATCTCGTTTTATGACCTTTTTCTTTAACTAAAATTATAAGCAGTTACTATTGGCTGACGTCCTTCTACTTGGTCTTTAAAGTATTCATAGAAACTTAGTCCAAAAAATCCACCTGTTACATTCACTACATTGTTATAACCTAAATTTTGTAATGCCAGTACTGCATTGTAGCTCCTTTGTCCTGTACGACAATGAATATACACTGGCTTATCTTTAGGAATTTCACTTATTCTTTCCCTTAACTGACTAAGCGGGATATTCTTAACGCCTTCCATATGCCCTCTTTCATATTCTGCCACTTCTCTCACATCGATAAAAATTTGCCCTTGTTCCAAAAGTGGTCTTACCTCATCTACTGTAATTTGTTTAAAATCACCTTGTCGTAAATTACTTGCAATAAAGCCTGCATAGTTCACGATATCTTTTGCTGTTCCAAAAGGTGGCGCATAACAAAGCTCTAATTCCTTGAGATCTTCTACTGTCCCTTTAAACTTTATCGCAGTAGCAATCACATCAATCCGCTTATCTACATTGCCTTTACCAATAGCTTGTGCTCCTAATATTCTGCCTGTAGGCACTTCAAAAATCAGTTTAAAATGAATAGGATTGCTCTTTGGCATAATACCTACTTTGTCATTAAGTATGAAGTGCACTTTATCATAGTGAATATCTAATTTTTGAGCTTTTATCATATTTTCATTTAAACCTGTAGATGCTCCGTTATATTCAAAAACTTGAATGGCTGAGCTTCCTATATAAGAAGATGCCACCTCTTCCTTTCCATTAATATGATTAGCTACAATCCTTGCCCCTTTTTGAGCTGGTCCTGCTAAGGTAAGTCGCATCGGTTCTTCTGTGAAAAGATTCATAACATCTGTCGCATCACCTATGGCATAAATAGCTTCATCACTGGTTTGATAATTTTCATTGATTTCTATAGCTCCAGTTGGCCTTATGTTTAAATGGGCTTCCTTGGCTAATTTACTTTCTGCCCTTACACCAATAGCTATAATCGTCATCTCTGACTCCACCTTTTTTCCTGAAGCAAGCACTACTGATTTTTCTTCAAAATGACTTACAGGTGAACCTAGAAGCAATTTAACACCATGGTCCATAAGTGTTTTATGAAAGATTTGCACCATTTCTTCATCAAACGGTTTTAAAATTTGCTTTTCACCTTCTACTATAGTGATTTCATATCCAGCTTTACTTAAGTTTTCTGCCACTTCAATGCCAATATAACCGCCACCAATAACAGTGATTTTTTTTATCTGATGAGCCTCACTATATTCTTTGATTTTCATAACATCTACTACATTTCTTACTGTGAAAGTTGGCATTAACTCTAATCCCTTTAATGGAGGTACAATAGGTACTGCTCCTGGCGATAAAATAAGTTTATCATAGGCTTCTTCATAACTTTCACCTGTTAAATGTTTCAGAACCTTCACCTTTTTATTAACTCGATCTATTGCCACCACTTCTTCATTCGTTCTGGCAACAATATGATATTGCTTTAAAAATTTCTCAGGATTCATTAATATTAATTTATTGGCTGTTTCTACTTCTCCACTTAAATAATAAGGCAGCGCACAATTAGAAAAAGAAATGTGAGGTCCTTTCTCAAACATAATGATCTCGTCTGTTTCACTTTGCCTTCTTAGTCTAGCTGCTGCCGAAGCCCCTCCAGCTACACCACCTACTATTAAAATCTTTTTACCCATAGACCCTACCTCCTAATTATCTAGCTTCTATTTTTACCAGTATATGCTGACATACCACCCTGTACATTAACTACCTGGTATCCTTTTTCCTTTAATGCTTTAACTGTCCTCATACTTCTCATCCCTGATTGACACATAATGTAGTATTTTTCATCTTTCTTTAAGTAACGCTCTGGCATATTTAATAATTCTCCCATAGGAATATTTTGAGCTGTTTTAACTTTCCCCCATGCTACTTCTTGAGGTTCACGAATATCAATTAACTGAATTTGATCTAGTACAGCATCTAACCCATTTGCCTGAATTGATTCATCTTGACTTTTATTTAAAAAGGAAAACATATAAATCCCTCCTACTGAAATGTAATTTGATTATGAGTTTAGTATACGTATTTTTATAGATATTGTATGTAACCAACTCACATAACACTCTTTTATTCAAGACTTAAATTTTCTAAAATTGTTCTTAGTGGAATATACATTTCTCCTTCAATAATACATGCTGGCATCACTAAATCTATAGCCTCTTCATTATACCATGCTATTTTCTCTCCTTTACTAAAGTATAATAGCCACTCTTCTCCTAGTAGTTCTACAGCTTTTTCTTCTGGTATGTAACGATAACTTACACCTATAGCTTCACAAACAGCTTTAACAGGAACTAAGCTCCTATTAAAAATGGTCTTTCCTTGTATTGTCTTTTCACCTAATTCAACTTGATTATCAAATGTATTTAAGTTTAATATTTCTACTGCAAATAAAAAAGGAATCTCCTTATTATCCTTCCAAATCTTATTATACTCCTGTAAATCTAAAGGTTTTCCATTTACAGTCTTTCCTATCTCTAATGTATAAGCAGGTTTATGAAACGTTTGGATAAACCAATCTGTAAAACCTAATCCTCCCTTGGACTCACTAATAGGTACTAAACCATATCCTGTCTCTCTTGATAATTTTTGTCCTATTGCTAAAGAAGTCTTATAAAGCTTGCCTGTTTGGTGATACCACCAATAGATTACTTCCCCTGCACTATGGTAGGCAATAGCCCCCTCAAAATTTTGCGCTATACATAAATCTCTAAGTGCCTGGGTTTCTAACTCAGAAAACGGACTAGTTCCTGCATACTCACTCGCTCCTGGTAAAGGTTTAGTGACTAACTTTGCATAAGGAGTAGGATAGTTTCTATTTAAATCTACCCCTCTTCCATTTGATTTCCAGTTCGGCTTACTACTTAAAGCTATTTCTGCACCGTCTGGATTTAATAAGGGTACAAAATAAATAGATACTGTATTAAGAACCGTCCGTACATCTTCTCCTTGAATGCTACTTCCCTGTTTATACTTCTCTCCTAAATACTGAATCTGATTTAAAAGAAGAACGGTTGTTAATGCCTCTCTCCCGTGATGTGTCCCATTAATTAATATACTCTTCTCACCTTTTCCTAACTTTAATGCCTTAATTTCTGTATTTTGTGTTGTAGAATAACCTATGGTTACTAGTTCTGCAATTTCTTCATACTCTTTTACTAATTGTTCAAGTGCTTCATTAGTCTGCACCACAATTTGTGGAGAATAAATACTTTTTATATCTAGTGTATCTGCCTGAAGGGGATGTAATAAAAATAAAGTTGCTAAGATCCAAACTATATATTTCTTCACCTTTTCACTCTCCTGCTTTTATCATTGGTTTATACACTTTTTAAGACCTTCCTTATTTATAATCTTAAAGCTATTCTTATAAAAATCGATAAGCTTTTCCTCTTTCATTCTAGCAAGTTCCCTACACATTGAAGTTCTTGAGACATTCAAAAACTCTGCCAAGGCTTCTCTATTAGGTGTAATATTAAAGGCAATTTGACCACTTTTTTGTGCTTCTTTTAATAAATACGTTGCCAACTTTGCTCGCATTCCCTTTAATAATAGAAGCTCCATTTTCATATTAAGCATTTCATTCTTATCTCCTAATATTCTAAGCATATTAGAAACTAATTGGGTATGAAAACCACATGCATGACTACAATTTTCTATGACCTTTTTATAAGGAATCAAAATAACTGTTGTTTTTACTCTTGCTCTTACAGATACAGGTGCCACTCTTTTAGAAGTACATACTATAGCTTCTCCAAACATATGGGTTTGTTCTAAAAAAGCAATAATATGTTTTTCTCCTACTATATTTTCTTTAATAATCTCAATACATCCTTCTAAAACAATGCCTATATAGCTTATTTCATCCCCTCCATGAAAAAGATACTCATCCATTTCATAAGTCTTAATTTGAAACGCCAAACACCCCAAGAGTTTTTCTAGCTCTTCTTCTTTAATCTGCCTAAAGAGGGCGGATTTTAATAAAATGCTTATATACTTTTGGATCATTCTTCTATTCTCCTTTTTATTCCCCTCTACTTGTTACCACTATTCATGCCCAACTCATTCCTTGCTATATATGTCGTCTATACTATTGATTATAATCGTTTATACTTATAATTGCAAAAAGGCATAGCATGCAAAGTGTATTTACATACCCTTAACATCTATACCTTCCTTATACCCTTATGAAAGACTCATCCTATACATGCCATATGCTCATTTTATAGGATTAATTTAATTTTTCTATTAAACCACTCACTTCTATACCATGGATAGCACAAGCATCTTTTAAAGTTTCCATTTGTGATGATGGACAACCTAAGCAGTGCATACCTGCTTCCATAAGGACCTTTGCATTTTCTGGATTTGATTTTAAAATCTCACCAATAATCATATCCTCATTTATTTGTGTACTACTTGCCTCACTCTCCTCGGCTTCTTCACCAAAGAATAGCTTCATATCTTTTTCTACAGTACTGATTCCACTAATACCGAAATTCTCTATCAATACTTTAGCTACATTTGGAGAAAGAAAAGCTGGGAGTGTTGGTCCTAAGTGGATTTCTTTTACCCCAAGGTATAATAAGCTTAATAAGACGATTACCGCTTTTTGTTCATACCATGCAATATTGTAGATGATTGGTAATTCATTGATATCTGCTAAACCAAATACTTCTTTTAATTTTAAAGCAATTAAAGCTAAAGAATAGGAATCATTACATTGACCTGCATCTAATACTCTTGGTATACCACCGATATCCCCTAAATCTAATTTATTGTATCTATATTTTGCACATCCTGCAGTTAAGATGACCGTATCTTTTGGAAGTGCTTTTGCAAAATCTGAGTAATAGTTACGTTTAGAGGCTCTTCCATCACATCCTGCCATAACTACGAATTTTTTAATTGCCCCAGATTTTACAGCTTCTACGACAGTATCTGCTAATGCAAATACTTGTTCATGGGCAAATCCACCAATAATTTCCCCTGTTTCAATTTCAATTGGTGCAGCACATGTCTTAGCCAATTCAATGAGCTCAGAAAAATCTTTTTTGCTTCCTGCTTCTCCCTCAATATGCTTACATCCTACATAACCTGCTGCACCTGTTGTAAACATTTTATCTTTATAAGAATCTTTTGGAGGAACAATACAGTTGGTCGTCATTAAGATGGGTCCATTGAAGCTCTCAAATTCTTCTTTTTGTTGCCACCAAGCATTACCATAGTTTCCTACTAGGTGTTTGTATTTCTTAAGATTTGGATAGTAGTGTGCTGCTAACATCTCAGAATGGGTATAAACATCTACACCTGTTCCTTCTGTTTGAATTAATAATTGTTCTATGTCGGCAAGATCGTGTCCAGATACTAAGATTCCTGGATTCTTACCAACTCCAATATTAACTTTTGTGATTTCTGGATTACCATAAGTTGCTGTGTTTGCAGTATCTAAGAGTGCCATACCATCTACACCAACTTTACCCGTTTCCATTGTTAAAGCTACTAAATCCTCTACTGTTAAAGCATCATCTAATAGCTTTGCCAAAGTAGACTGCATGAAAACATCAATTTCTTCATTCTCATAGCCTAATGCATTGGCATGTTTTGTGTAAGCAGATAAACCTTTTAATCCATAAGTAATTAATTCTCTTAAAGAACGAATGTCTTCATTTTCAGTAGCTAATACACCCACTTCTTTGGACTTGGCTTTTTCTTTTAACATGGCATTAACTTGCTTCCCATCATTATTTCCAGATACAATGTTTTTCAGCGTTGCAAGAAAACCTGATTGCTTATTCTCCTCAATATCCCATGTAGTTGCTTCAGATAAACCACTTTTATTAGCTAATTGCTCCATTAAGTCGTTTTTCATCTCTAATGTCTCTTTTACTCTAGCGTAGAAAACTTCATCATCAAAATTGGCATTTGTAATGGTTGTAAATAAATTTAATGTAATGTAATGATTGACCTCTTTTGAAATTATCTTTCCTTCTTGACGTAACCTTGTCGTTACTTCTGATAAACCTTTTGTTACATAAATTAATAAATCTTGCATACTTGCTAAATCAGCATTTTTTCCACATACACCAACTTTTGTACAGCCTTTGTTTCCCGCAGTTTCTTGACATTGATAACAAAACATTTGATTATTCATATTTTCTACTCTCCCCTATTTTTATTTTTTAATATCTTACGCAAATACTAATGATTATTGAATTATATCTAAGATTATGGAGAGATTGTGTAGCCATAGCTACCAATTGAAAAAATACCAATATCATATTTCTTTTTTATTAGGGATTTCCTTTTTTCATTACATATATAGAAGTGAAGTAGATGAGATTTATCTCGTGGGCACTATCCTAGTGAGCTCCTCCCCACAGAATTTCCTACTTCCCCCTTTTCCAAAGCATAAAGTAGCTGGGCCCATCAATAAGCTACTTTATGTGTCCCACTCTGGTAAATGTTTGCGTATCCTATAGATGAGCTCTACTATGTTCCTAGTATGCTGTGGGACGTTGCTAAGCATATGGTACTTCACTAGAAGGATAGGCAAATCAACACTCAGATTGGATATATAAATAGGCGTAAGCTCCGTTAGCTTACGCCTATTTGTAATGTTCTCTATAATAAAAAATATTGATCAGGACTAATTAATCCACTTCTTTTACATCCTCTACCTCATTAACCAACATTCCTTTTATCTTGTTAATCATTTTTATTGGAATATCATCAAAAAAACCTCCAATAAAACAGAATAAAGTTATAGCATATATATTTTCCTTAAATGTGCTAAGAAAAATTCCTGATTTTATAGTACATATTATAATCGCTGCAGAAAGAACGGATTGTAGTAATGCAAAAATAGAATCTACATAGGGTGAAAATCTCATTAAGCTTTTCTTATGTTTCTCTTTTATATATACATATATAGTTCCCATATAACTTGCTATAAAACTGGATAATATTAACACTGCATCACTATCTACTTCAAAACCATTTAAAATAATCGTTGTAAAAAATAATAACCCCAAAAAAATGAGTGATATTGCCGTTCGTTTTATATAATATTTCCCTTTGATTGTTTTAAATATATCTTTAATTTCTTTACACGCTTCTTCATTATTTCCTCTTAGTTCTTTTTCATAAGCTGATGCAGTCCTTCTTCCTATAAACTCATATTCTTCTTTATTGGGCACATTCAACCCATCCAACTTCACACACCACTCTTGAAAATCACTTCCAATACTATGCAAAACATCCTCAGCCCTACTGCAGTATGCATTTAAGTAATCTCCCTCTACCAAATAAACAATATATCTATTTTCATCTCGGAATACTATCTTAGAAATTTTTCTACCAAACTTATCTTCTTTTCCTTCAACATAGTCGTTAAATAAATATCTCTCCTCCAAACTGTATTCCTCCATTATCTATGCTTTGGCCTTTCAATATCACCTAGTAGTGCTCTTACTTTTCCATTATGTTTTGACTTTTCAATATCATATGTACATACTATTTCACTCTGATTTAACCTTTCAACATCACCAAGTAATTTACATGTTTTTCCCCTACGTCTTGGCCTTTCAACATCATCAAAAATACTTTTTATCATTCCCGCTTGGATTTGTTCTTTTGAAAATATACCGTGTTTTCTTCCAACCATCACGGTGTATGTTTCTTCATTGCATTTACTAGCTGTTAACTTAATTCTTTGATTGTTCATTCCTTGTTTGATTAAACATTTAACCAAATTTTTCTTTTCATTTTTTTTATGTGTTCTTCTTCTCATTGCTATTCCCCTCTAATCATTTAAATTATACAATACTTTCACCACTAACCGGTTCATTTTATCCTCTGATTCTAAAGCTAACCTTACATCAAATACAGGGCTCTTCACACGTAATTGTCTCTGCACCTATATTTAATATTAATTGTTGATTATTATTAGCTTGTACACCATATGTATTAAACTATATATCTTTATCATCTATATACCATTCTCCCAACCTACATAAAACTCTTGGTATTAATGATTGATTTCTAGTCTTCAATTAACTTAATTATAACAATCTCAGCTACTAATTTCTATTATTTTCTTTATTTTCAAAAAATTAAATATTTTTATGTTTTTTTAATCAATAGATTAAAAAACAAAAAAGCCCTCTAAGCCTTGATAATCAGCTAGAGGGCTTCCTATGTAAGAATTTGAAAAACATTGAGATTACGTACAGAGAAGGGGACTCGAACCCCCACACCCTTGCGGGCACTAGAACCTGAATCTAGCGCGTCTGCCATTCCGCCACCTCTGCTTAAAATGGACTTTTTGTCCACTTCTTATTGTAATCATTTTATCTCTATTTTTCAATATAAATTTATGTTACTCAAATAACTATTGGGTATAGTTCCTAATCGCCAATAAGATATGCCCTGTATTCCTAACAGTTTAGCTAAATTTTCTTTGGCTTCTATACTCCTTTGGTCTTCATACCAAATGATATTCTTAATTCCTTCCATCTCATAAGTTGCATAAGTGTTTTGTGATGCTTCGTCATAATATACTTGTGTACCTGGCATACTTAATCGCGCTTCTACTTGTGCATAGGTAGGTGTATAAGCTTTAGTATGTAGTACTTGATTATTTTTGGTTTGCCACTGAATTGTACTAAAACTAATTTGAATAACCAATTTACTTTTATCATGAACTGCATGAGTTGCTTCTAATAAAGTCTTATAAACCTCATTAATAGGTGTCATAGGTGTCATAACCTTTCCAGCTTTTTGCTCTGTTTCATTTAAGCTCTTTGCCCCATAATCATGAGTCATCAAAATCATACGATCCACTACTTCACCAATACCTTTATAATCATAGCCTTTAAAATATGCAGTAGGCTGAACAGCTATCATAAGCCCTTTCCCCTCTGCTGCCAGTGCTTGCTTTAACTCCTTTAAGAAACTCACATAGGGTAATTTTAAATCAGCACTTCTGAGCTGCTCAAAATCTATAGTAAGTCCATCAAAACTTCTTGTTATACCATCTTTTTCTGTATTCTTAGTCAACTGAACAAGTTGATTAATAAGATTTCCTCGCTGCACTTGATCATTTAATAATTTAGCTATATTCCCACCTTTGTCCTCATAGTATACCATTAAATAAGTAGCTACATTATTGGCTTTTGCTTCATCTAGAGGTTGCTCAAAACCTGAAGGTAGTTTAAAATCACCTTTTCCATTAGTTACTACAGAAAATGCCCTCTTTTCATCCATTACTAATTCTGACCAACCAAAACTAATGGCATCATAGTTTTTAATAAGAGATATTTGACTGCTTGAACTAATGGCATAAAAAGCATGTTTAAACTGCATCTCTGAGTTCAAAACTTCATCTACACGAGCTAATACATTTTCTGCTGCTGTTACACTTAACTCTAGATTAGGACCAAAAGTAGTATCTCCTGTTCCATTCATTAAACCTAAGTTTTTTATAAGATTAATTTCTCCTCTATGAGATATAACATCTGTAAATACTTTTTGTTCATTATATTCTTTTGCCACATTTGATAATCCCAGGGCTTTGACTAAATAAGTTGCCGTTTCTTCCCTAGTCAAGGCACTATTCACATCTCCTACTTCTTGACACTTAATTCCCCTTTGTTGCAAACCATTTATAAATTGTCCCTCTGTCATACTGGGATTTTCACTACCATAAGTTATTACTGTCATCATACTACCTAATAAAAAACTGATTAGCCACTTTCTATGTTTTCTCATATAATCCTCCATATAATCTTTTTCTTCTTTCTATTTTAGCATATTCTAAAATAATCGGTTGTACTTTTTCAGAATTTTTTATATTAATCTCTACCTCATTGATTTTTCATCAAATCTTAATTTTATTAAACCTTACACATGCTATAATAGAATTACTAATTAATAAAAAGGAGAGGTACCCTATGTCAAGAGGAAACTATAGCCCACATCAATCTAGCATTGCTAATATGGATGCAAATATCATGGCCGTCCTTACTTACATTTTACCAATTATTGCTGCTAACTTACCAATCGTTTGGGGTATTGCTTGGATTTTACCTGTAGCTATCTTCTTTATGGAAAAGAATAGTAATCTTGTGAAATTCCATGCTATGCAATCTGTAGCACTTCATGTAGTTAGAGTTGTTGTACTTAGTATTTTAGGAATTATCCCACTTCTAGGTGGCTTAGTTGGCTTCATAGTAGGCATTGCTTTTACACTTCTTGCTATTATAGCTATTGTTGGTGCCTTTAGCTATGAAGAATTCCACATTCCTTTTATCGGAGATTTTGTTGCCCGTCTGATTAAATAACGTAATAAAAATGCTCTAGGAATTATTTCTCGTCATTCCTAGAGCATTTTTATTACGTTTATTTTTCTAAAGCTGTTGAAACTTCATTAATCATTGTCATTGTTGAAGTAAATCCACCACCTGCTGTATACCATACTGATGGGTCAAGGTAGATAATACGATTATTTTGACTTGCTTTTGTCTTGTTAATCAATTCATTATCAAATAAAGCTGGTGCTGAACCTTCGCCTGCTACTACTGCACTACGATCTACCACAAATAAGTAATCTGGGTTTTGTTCTAAGATATACTCAAATGAAGCATTTTGTCCATGTGTAGAATCTTCAATTGTTTCATCTACTGGCTTTATACCAAATTCATTATGAATAATTCCAAATCTAGAACCTTTTCCATAAACACTGAATGCATCACCATTAGCAAGTGTAATAAGGGCATTTACATCTTTCTCAGCTGCTTTAGCGGCAATATCTGCCATGGCCCCTTTTATTTCTTCTACTTTAGCATTTACTTCTTCTTCTTTTTCAAAGATTTCACCTAAATAATTCATATTCGTTTCAAAAGATGCCATATAATTTGTATTATCCACTGCTAGATTAATTGTTGGTGCAATCTTGCTAAGTTCCTCATAATAATCTGCTTGTCTGCCTCCAATAATAATTAACTCTGGCTCTATTTCAAAGATTTTTTCCATATCTAATTCTTTAAGTGAACCTACATTGGTATATAAAGTTTCATCTTGGAGGTGTGATAAATAACCTGGTAATTGGCCGCTCAGCGGAAGCCCTGTTGGTGTAATTTCTAATGCATCTAAGGCATCTAAAATCCCAAGTTCAAGTACCACAATATTTTGAGGGTTTTTAGGTACTTCTGTTTCACCTAAAGCATGTACTACCTTAACTGTTTCTGTTGCTACTGAAGTTTCTGTTGAAGTTACCTCTCCCACTTCAGCATTTACTGCACTACTGCATCCTGTTGCTGTTACCATTACTCCTACTGCTGTCATCATTGTTAATAATAATTTCTTGTTCATTACTTAATCTCCTTATCATTTTTTAATGTTTTATTAATAATTTTCATTCTCAATTAACTGCTATTAATTTTCCTCTACTCAAATAAGTAGAGGCTTTTTAGAAATACACACAAATTTTTTGATTATTAATGTCTTCTACATGGAATGGCATATCATATATATTTTCCAGAATCCCTTTATTAATAATATCCTTTGTATAACCTTCTCTTTCTACAATCCCATCTTTGAGTGCCACAATATAGTCTGAGTAACAAGAAGCAAAATTAATATCGTGAATAACGATTACTACTGTCTTCCCTAATTCATCTACTAGCTTTCTTAAGATTTTCATAATTTCTGCTGAATGCTTCATGTCTAAGTTATTTAGCGGCTCGTCTAATAAGATGTACTCACTATTTTGTGCAATGACCATGGCAATATAGGCTCTTTGTCTCTGACCACCACTCAGTTCATCTAGATAGCGATGCTGAAGGTCCATAAGTTGCATATAGCCAAGGGCTTCATCAATCTGCTTTTCATCTTCTGCATTTAGGTTTCCTCCTGAATGGGGAAATCTACCAAAGCTTACAAGCTCTCTAATCGTTAAACGTATATTAATATGATTGGTTTGCTTTAAGATGGCTAATTTCTTTGCTAGTTCCTTTTGGTCCCACTCTAAAACATCCCTGCCATCAATCATTACAAGTCCTGTGTCTCGTTTCATAAGTCTACTCATTATAGATAAAACTGTACTTTTACCTGCTCCATTTGGACCAATGAAAGAAGTAATTTTACCTTGTGGAATATTAATGGATACATCATCAACTACTTTTTTATTCCCATAGGATTTAGATATATTTTTAATATGAATCATTTTGCACGTCCTTTCATTAATAAATAGATAAAGTAAATTCCACCCACGAAATTAATAATAATTCCCACACTTACTCCAAAGTTTAAAACACGTTCTGCAATAAGCTGACCACCTACTAGAAAAATAATACTAAACAGCCAAATTGCTAATGCTAAATGTTTGTGTCTATAAGATTTAATAAAATATCTTGCTATATTGACAATCAGTATGCCTAGAAATGTGATAGGCCCTACTAAAGCTGTTGCTGCTGCAGTTAAAATAACAACTACAATAAGCATTTTCCCTACTGTACTCTCATAATTTACACCTAAGTTAATGGCTTGGTCCCTCCCTAATGCCATAACATCTAATACCCCTAAAAATTTAAAGCTATAAAGAAATCCTCCTACAATTAACACCGTTGCCATTCCTAAAACCTCGGTATTAATTTGATTAAAACTTGCTTGAGACTTATCTTGAATCTTAAGAAACTCAGAAGGATCAATTAATACTTGTAAAAATGTAGTAAAACTCTCAAATAATGTTCCTACTATAACCCCTACTAATAGCATGAAAAAGATATTACCATTTTTATTTTTAAAAATAATCTTATAGAATACTGCTGAAGCAATTAACATTAAAATAAGATTTAACCCAAAATGCATTTTTGCATTAGTAATCCACTTACTAGTTGAACCTAAAACAAAGATCATCACTGTATTAGCTAACATATAAAGTGAATCTAACCCCAAAATACTAGGTGTTAAAATATGGTTATTAGTAACTGTCTGAAATATAAGAGAAGAAAATCCAATAGCTCCTCCTACTAATACAATGGCATAAACCTTTGGTATACGCCTACCTAAAGCATAACTATAGCTTTTGGGATTTAGCCCTATTAATAAAAAGGCAGCAATAAGTGAAAGGGCTACTACGATGAGTAGAAGCATTTTCCTTCTATCCTCTCTGACCATCTTATTTTGCATATTCTGCCCTCCTTAAAATCATGACTAGGAAGATTGCACTACCAATAACACCTACCATCATACTAATAGAAACTTCAAATGGATAAATAATTAATCGCCCTAACACATCACAAACAAGTAAAAAGATTGGTCCAATAAGTGCTGTATGATAAAGTGCATTCTTGAGATGATCTCCCATATAAAGTGTCACTAGGTTAGGAATAATAAGTCCTAGAAAAGGGATATTCCCTACTGTAATAATTGTGACTGCTGTAATCATGGCTACAATTCCTAGCCCTATATTCATGACAAGTTTATAATTGAGGCCTAAGTTCACTGCAAAATCTTCTCCCATCCCCACAATGGTAAATTGATTAGCATAGAGAAAACCTAGTACTACTACTGGGATACTTAAATACAACATTTCATAATTCCCAGACATAATAACAGATAAATTCCCTTCCATAAATGAAGTTATATTTTGTACCAAATCGTGTTTATAAGAAAAATAGGCAGTAATAGAGGCTACTACTTTTCCTAACATCATCCCTACTAAAGGCACAAAAATAATATTTTTAATTTGTATACGCCTCATCATCGTCATGAAAAGTAATGTGCCTCCTAAAGAAAAAATAAAGGCAACTATCATTCTTGTCATTTGAGGCGTGTTTCCTAACCACATCATACTTACTAGAATCCCTAGTTTTGCAAAGTCAGTAGTGGCAGCTGTAGTGGGTGAGACAAATTTATTCCGACTTATTTGCTGCATAATGAGTCCACTTACACTTAATCCTGCTCCTGCTACAAGAATACTGATTAATCGAGGTAAACGGCTCACTAAAAGCAGCTCAATCTTGTCTTCTTTTAATGCGATTATGTCATTTATATGAAGGCTACTAACCCCTACAAACAGTGAAATTCCAGAAAGAATCATCAAAAGTAGGCACAAATAACGTTTTTTAATATATTTTTTCACGATTCTTACTCCTTTGACACCCTATAAATATCTGTGTTATACTATTTAAACTTGTTATTGATAATTTTTATCATTTATGAATTAATATTATCAACTTATTTTTTTATTGTCTAACAAGATATTTAGATTTATTTCACTATATTTATATGAATTTATTTTTGGAAGGAGCTTTATATGACCAACCTACAACTTGAACAAGTGATAGAGAACTTTTATCTATGTAGCCATCTCCCACTTTCAGCCTTTGATAATGCTCACAATAACATTTTTTCAATAGGAAATGCTTTGAAGTATTTTCCTCAAAATATGATTGCAGCTAAGGAAGCCTACCTTCAGCTTAAAGATACCCCATTTATGAGCTATCCTTTAGAAAATGAAGGAATTATCACTATATGTCCTATTAATACAAAAGATTTGGAACAAGGTGTTTTTGTGATTGGCCCCTACACAAATGACATTGCACTCAAGGAAAGATTTCCTTTTAAACCTGCTCATTGCATGGGAGCTCTCGTTCAATTACTTTATGCTATTAGAGAATCCTCATCTCTTGTTTCCTCAAATATAAAAGAAACTGACTACAATTATCATGTAAACAGAGCAAAAGAATATATTACTAAACACTATGACAAACCTATTACCCTGGATACCTTGTCTGACTATTTAGGTATTCATAAAAGTTATTTATGTACGATTTTTAAACAATCTACCAAGATGTCCTTTTGTCAATATACTAATTTCATAAGAATAGAAGAAAGCAAAAAACTTTTACATAAAGGAAATGCTTCTATTTTAGATATTGCCCTTACTACTGGGTTTAGTAGCGCAAGTTACTTTAATACTACCTTTAAAAAAATAGTAGGTATGACACCTATCGAATATCGTAATCAAGGGCATACACATATATAATGATAAATGCGTTATAAATAGGGGTATAAACTATCCTCTATCTATAACGCTTTTTTGGTATTATTTATCTTTTTCAAAAGGAGGTTTATTACCTCTTGAGCCTATCTTTTCCCCATCAATAATCCCTAAATCTGCATTCTCCTTTGGTTCCATCTTACGAAGTTCCGCCTTGCTCTTAGGTCTATCTTTCATGCGGTTTTTATTATTATCCATTACTTTTTCTCCTAATGATTATTCTTAGTATTTTGATTCCAATGTTTCTTAAAATCTGTCTTTGCAGTACCTGGGTCTTTTTCAAGACCACCTTTGCACCTGCTTTTTTGAGAACCTTGTTGTGGTATCGCTTTTTTTGTCACTTCGTCCATTTCAGCTACCTCTTTAATCTTATTGTTTTAAGTATTTTATGGCTTCATTTGCCTCCTCTTTAGTATGACTAAAAATCATAAAGTTATTTATATACTAGCTCATTATTAGCTACATCTTTATTATTACTCATTTTCCATCTTTTCCTTCACTATCTACTAGTTTCATGATTTGTGTATTACTCTCTAAGACTAGTTGCTCAATATTTCTACTTAAGATTTTTAAATCCTCATCTTCTTTTTGATTTTTAATATGCATTTTTACAATTTCTGCCTTTAACTTTTCTACTAATTTACGATGTTCTTCCCACTTTTCTTTATAGCGGTATAATACAGTAAGTGCAGAGGATATGGTTGCAACTGTTGTTAATAAAACACTAATCATCTGTGCATTATTTTTTAGGAGAACCATACTATCCATACTATTTAAAATGGTTATGGCTATGGGTGAAATCATAGATAAAACGGAAAAAGTATAATAACACCTCTTATAAATGGTTGCCTTTCTTATATTCCAATTGATAAGCGTCATCATACGTTGTTTTAGAAATGGGTCTTCAATGTCACTGTAGAGATATTTGCTTTCCTCTATCTCTTTCATATAACCACACCTTATTGAATTATTTGGTATATTATATTCAAACAAGTATTTGTTTGTCCCTATGGAGAGTAGTCCCTATTAGCATTTGACGTTAAAGAGCCAGTATCTATTCCTTTATCCAATAGATACTGGCTCTTATCTTTCCATAAATTGAAATTTGAATAATAACGTGTAGTGCGAGGTACCGCTATGTAGGCTGGCTAGGGAACTTACTTCCAGCTGCTGTCTCACTCCGTCAAGAGGCTCTAAATTCGTAATCCTTATGAACGGCTGAAAACTCGCTAACGCTCAGACACTCAGCCTAAAAACCATAAGGATTACTTCATTAAGAGTCTCTAGACTCCACTCCAAGGCATCTTCCAGTAAGCCCCCTAGCCAGCCTACATAGCTACTTCTTGGCAAAAATAAAATGCTGGGAAGCTCTACACGTTATTGTTTAGGCGCCTGCCCCTGGTTTCCCACTGTTGAAAAACCCCTGAGGATACTAGGCTGTACTACCTGCTATAAGAAATTATCTAAATGTATTGACATTCAATATCTTAAAGATTTTTACATATTACTCCAGTTTAGTAAAACACCATAAAATTGCTTGAAAGCTTAGTTTAGTATTATATTTTTATACGCAGTCTTACCCGTCGTGGTAGTTTGTAAGCACAATAACGCTGAGGGAAAGGAGTGGGGAAGGTCTGTCTGGAAGAGCGACTTGGGAGTATTTTTTAGAAGCACTTAGCGAACGTTTTAGATGGGTTTTAGCCTGTGTGTCTGACCAACGGGAGTTTGCAGGCGTTCATCTAAATAAGTGAGCTTAGTGCTTCGAAAAATACGGACTGGAGCACTGAAAGATAGCCCTTCCCCTCTCCTTTCCGCCCATCACCCTCCCTTACAAACATCCCCCGACAAATTTCAATTTGCATTTTAGTAAGTATTCCTGTTCTCCTAAGTGCACTTAAAAAATAAAACCCACACTGCAGTCAATAACTCAATTCTTATTTTTTTAGATAGATATAATCAGCTAGCCTTACCATGCCTATTCTTACCCCCATAGTAATGAGTGCATCCCCTAAAATAGTTTCTATACTGATAAGACGCTCTGCATCTAATATCTCTACATATTCTATTTGAATGCGATAATAGCGTTTAATCTCTGTTTCTAAAAGAAGTTTAAGTTTGTAGCTACTAATATTTCCTCTTTGATAAGCTAATTCAGCCTTTTTTAAAACATGGTATAGAATCGGTGCTAATCGTCTTTCTTCTAATTCTAATAAAGTATTTCTGCTTCCTATAATCAAACCATTCTCTTCTCTAAGGGTAGGTAATACTCTTATTTCACAATTGTAGTGAAAATCTTTAATAAGTTGTTGTAATAACGCATTTTTTTGGAAGTCTTTTTCACTCGTATATAAACGTTGTGGTCTAATACAATTCAAAAACAAGGCTGCTGTAGTGAGGAAACTCTGATAATACTTAGGGTGTATTTCTCCCTCCAAGCGATTCATGGGTGTAGAATAACTGCCTATATATGTACTTGCATCTCTAGGATAAAGTTCTTCATAACTCGGATAAAAGAAGAAATCTGCTCCTGATTGAGTAGCTAACTCTATATCTTGCTTTGGTGTATGAGGATATAACTCTGATGCCTCTTGAGAAGGAAACTGATGGGGATGCACAAAGCTACTTACAATGACTATCTTATTTTCAGTTCTTGCTGCCTTAATAAGTGTCTTATGTCCTTCATGTAAAGCTCCCTTTGTCATAATAAAGCCCACCGAGGTTCTACCTATGCGATCAAGTTTTGTGGTCATCGTCTCTAATGATGTAATCACATCCATATTTTTCTCTCTTCCTTCCCCATAATATTTGTCTTTATTGTACCATAACTTTTCCTAATATTTGTATTTTAACATACTCTATTTATATTCTTCTAGAATATCCTCTAAAATAAGGCATGCATCTTTTACATAGTCGCTGCACATCTCATAATGACTTCCTGATTTATTTTCTAGCAAATTCCCACAAACTGTACTTCCTTGCTTTTGCTTAAATCGATTCGCAAAATCTTGAACCATTGTAAAAGTCTTAATCCTTGCCTCACTATCCTCTGCTCTTGTTCTTCCATATAAAAGGCTAATCACCATATAAGCGCCTGTTACAGCTCCACATTCACCTCTCATACCACCCATACCGCCACCAAAAGCTTGTGATACTTTAAGTGCCATTTCATAGTCCATCCCTAAATCTTTTGCATAAGCTGCAAAGACAGCTTGTGAGCAAGAAAATCCTTCTTTAAAAAGTGCCAATACTTCATCTACTTTACTATTCATTGTCTATTCTCCCTTATTTATGTATTTATGATTTTTACAACTTATTTTAATAATCTAGATATATATCGCTATTATATACTAAAGAAAATAGGGTATAAATCACAGATTTATCTTTTCTATGACCTATACCCTATTTCCCTATTAACTTTTGTTTAATAATTACAATCCCTTTAGTCCGAATTCGGATTCTCTTCTTATCGTTTCTACTTCTAGTATTGGATTTAAAATCCTATAAAGTAAATGATTAACCTAATAAAATATTATCAATGATTTGAAGTTCTTCAGCTGTAAAGTCTAAACACTTAATAGCTTCTATATTTTCTTTAATTTGTGAAAGTTTACTTGCACCTATAATAACTGAAGTCATATGACCTCTAAGTGACCAGGCTAGTGCCATTTGGGATAAAGTTTGCCCTCTTTTTAACGCTACTTCATTAAGCGCTCTTGTTTTATGTAATAATTCTTCTGTAATACCATTCTTATTTAAGAAAGGACTTGTACTTGCTACTCTTGAATCAGTTGGAATTCCCTCAAAGTACTTATCTGTTAAGCGCCCTTGAGCTAGAGGTGAAAAGGCAATCGCACCTACCTTTTCTTCTTCAAGTACATCAATTACTGATTGATTGTAGGGCTCTAGCATATTGTAATACATTTGATGAATCAGGCATCTTACTCCAGCTTGTCTCATTAATTGAATCATCGTTTTTGAATCTTCTGCATTATAGTTTGAAATCCCCACATAGAGAGCTTTTCCTTGATCCACAACTGCCTTTAATGCCTCTACAGTTTCTTCCATAGGGGTCTCCGCGTCTCTTCTATGATGATAAAAAATATCTACATACTCTAAATTCATTCTTTGAAGACTTTGGTCTAAGGAAGAAATTAAATATTTCTTAGAACCCCCATCCCCATAAGGTCCTTCCCACATGTAATAACCAGCCTTTGTAGATATCACAAGTTCATCTCGATAAGGTTTTAAGTCGCTTTTCATAATCTGACCAAAATTACTTTCTGCTGATCCTGCACTCGGACCATAATTATTAGCAAGGTCAAAGTGGGTAATTCCCATATCAAATGCTCCAAAAAGCATTTCCTTTATTCTGGATAAACTATTTTCATCACCAAAATTATGCCATAACCCTAAAGTAATAGTTGGAAGTAATAATCCACTACTCCCACAACGGTTATATTTCATTTCCTTATATCTGTTTTTAGATGCTCTGTAAGTCATAAATTGCCTCCTTCATTTGTAATCTTATTTTGTAACTTTATCATACCATATTTTTGATCCTTTTCATCTACTATCTCTCCTATTCACAATAGTATCTTCTATAAAGTAAAAGAATTCACCTGTTTATTCTTTTCCACCCATACCTCTCTGTTTTTTCTTATCTTACCCTAAATTATATGGATAAAGGCTACCACTTAGAATTTCTATTCCTATAGCATAAGCATAGGTCATCAATTAACAAGTGGTAGCCTTTATTTTACTCTTCTATTCTTCTATTACTTCTTCTTTAGCCACTTGTATAGCAAGGGCTAATTCATCTAATTGTTTTTGATCTACGACATCTGGTGCATTTGTCATTAAACAACTTGCATCTTTTACTTTAGGGAATGCAATAACGTCTCTGATGCTATCTGCTTTGCACATAAGCATGATCATACGGTCAAGACCAAATGCAAGTCCGCCATGTGGTGGTACCCCATATTTGAAGGCATTTAATAAGAATCCAAAACGGTCTTCTGCTTGTTCATCTGTGAATCCAAGCAGGTTAAACATTCTCTTTTGAACATCATTTTGGTAAATACGGATACTACCGCCACCAAGTTCACAACCATTAAGGGCAAGGTCATAAGCTTTTGCTCTTACTGCTCCTGGGTTAGTTTCCATAAGGGCTAAGTCTTCATCCATTGGCATAGTGAATGGGTGGTGCATTGCTACGTATCTTCCTGCTTCTTCATCATACTCAAGAAGTGGGAATTCTGTAATCCATACAAATCTAAATTCATCTTCATTGATAAGGTTAAGTCTTCTAGCAACTTCAAGACGAAGTGCACCAAGTGTTGCAAATACAACAGATGGTTTATCAGCTACGATCATAATTAAATCGTCTTTGCCTGCCCCCATTTTTTCTTTGATGGCTGTAAGTGTCTCTTCGCTTAAGAATTTAGCAAATGAAGATTTTTCTT
This sequence comes from Bacillota bacterium, assembly GCA_023436395.1. Lineage (GTDB taxonomy): Bacteria > Bacillota > Clostridia > Lachnospirales > Cellulosilyticaceae > Cellulosilyticum. The sequence goes on from JAEZJJ010000079.1 coordinate 75,761, forward strand.
CTCCATCTGTTTTAATTTGATGCCAAGCTACACCTTTTGCCCCAAAGTCTTGTCCATATTTCACAAGGCCATCAATTTGTTTACGTCCTAAATCTCCCATACCTTTTGCATTAATGGCTCTTACTGTTCCACCATTTGCAATGGCATTTTCAAACACGGCAAAGCCACAACCTGCTACAATTTCTGTAAGGTCATGTAACTCTACCCCAAAGCGAAGGTCTGGTTTATCACTACCAAAGCGGTCCATAGCTTCTTTATAAGTCATTCTTTGGATTGGAAGTTGTACATCTACATCCATTGTTTCTTTAAATACTTGTGCAATAAGTCTTTCATTCACACCAATAACATCATCTACATCTACAAAAGAAAGTTCCATATCAATTTGTGTAAACTCTGGTTGACGGTCTGCACGAAGGTCTTCATCACGGAAGCATTTTGCAATTTGGAAATATCTATCATAACCTGATACCATCAGTAATTGTTTAAATAACTGTGGCGATTGTGGTAAGGCATAGAAGTTACCTGGGTGTACACGAGAAGGTACTAAGTAATCACGTGCCCCTTCTGGTGTTGATTTTTGCATAATAGGTGTTTCAATTTCAAGGAAGCCTTCTGCTTCAAGGAAACGTCTTACACTTTGTGTTACTTTACTACGAAGAATCAAATTACTTTGCATATCTGGTCTTCTAAGGTCAAGATAACGATATTTTAAACGCAGTTCTTCTTTTGTATCAATGTTTTCTAAGATTTCAAATGGTGTTGTTTCTGCTTCTGAAAGAATACGAAGCTCCTTCACATCAATTTCGATATCTCCTGTTTTCATCGATTTATTACTATCCGCACCACGAGATACAACAGTTCCTCTAGCTGCAATAACATATTCACTTCTAAGGCTTTCCGCTTTCTCAAATACTTCTTTATCTGTATGTTCACCAAAAGATAATTGAAGTAAGCCTGAGCGATCACGAAGTGTGATAAATAAAATTTGTCCTAAATTTCTTCTTCTTTGTACCCATCCCATTACCACAACTTCTTGACCTACATTTGCAGCACTAAGTTCTGTACAACGATGGGTTCTTTTTAAACCTTGCATTGATTCTGACATTTTGTTCCTCCTATAGATATGAAATTAGTTATCAACCTGAATAATGTTTTTAAATACCTCTACGAATTGGTTCATTGGCACTGTTACAGTGTCTCCTGACTCCATTTCTTTAAGCTCAATTTCACCATTCTCTAATTCACTTTCACCAATAATGGCTGAATAGCGTGCATTAATTTTATTAGCATATTTCATTTGTGCTTTAATACTTCTTTGTAAATGATCGCTTTCAGCACTAATACCTTGCTGACGAAGAGCATTGACTAATTTAAAGGCTTCCATCATCGCTTCATCCCCACGATAACCAATGAAAAGGTCACGGGTAGCTGGCGCTAATGGTGCATTATTTTCTGCATCTCTTACAATGATCAGACGTTCCATACCAGCACCAAACCCTACAGCTGGTACATGTTTGCCACCAATTTCATCTACAAGGCGATCATAACGCCCACCACCACACACTGTACCTTGGGCACCAATATCATTAGAGATAAACTCAAAAACAGTCTTTGTATAATAATCAAGTCCTCTTACAATGCCTGGGTCCACAACAAATGGAATCTCCATGGCAGTCAGTAAAGTTTGAAGTGTTTCAAAGTGCATCTTGCATTCTTCACCTAATGTATCTAATACTGTTGGCGCATCACCTAAATGTTTTTGGCAATCAGGATTTTTACAGTCTAGTACACGCAGTGGATTCTTATCCATTCTTTCTTGACAAAGTGGACAGAGGTGCTCTTTCTTTGTATTTAAGAAAGCTTTTAAAGTTTCATTATATTTCTTTCTACATTCAGGTCCACCAAGTGAGTTAATATGAAGCTCAACTTTTTTTATTCCTAAACGTTTAAGTAAAGTATGTCCAATTGCAATAACCTCTGCATCTGCTGTTGGGGAATCTGTCCCAAACATCTCTACACCAAATTGGTGGAACTGTCTTTGACGACCTGCTTGTGGTCTTTCATAGCGAAAAGTTGGAGAAATATAATAAAGTTTTGTAGGTTGTGTATCGGCAAACATACTATGCTCTAGGAATGCACGTACAACAGCTGCTGTACTTTCTGGTTTAAGAGTAATGCGGTTTTCTCCTTTATCTACAAAGGAATACATCTCCTTATTTACAATATCTGTTGTCTCACCTACACCTCTTGCAAATAAATCTGTAAACTCAAACATTGGTGTTCTAATTTGATTAAATCCAAAATCATCACATAAATTTCTAATGATTTCTTCTGCATCTAACCACTTTCTCATTTCTTCTCCGTAAATATCTTTTGTTCCTTTAAGGGCACGAAGTTCCATAAATGACTCCTTTCTTCTTTCACGTCTTTTATATGCATCTTATAGTATTTACATACAGGGCTGCTTTTTACACTTTATTACTACTTAAGAGAATTTTCTTCCTTTTTAAGCAATAAAAAACGTCCCTGACATAACTGTCAGGGACGATATTACCGTGTTGCCACCCTGTTTCAAAGGTTTTAGCCTTTGCTCTTCATTAGCCGTTAACGGGGCTTAAGCGTTACTCCCTACTACTACTTCAAGAGTCCTCTCCGAGATGTCTTCTAATCTCATGTAAGCTTTCAGCTATTCACTTACTCTCTGGAATTAAGATTATACTTCTTCTCATCATAGATGTATTATATTAACATATATTTTATCAAACTTTAGCTCTAAGTCAAGCCTAAACCTTACTTATTTAAATACTAAGCTATCTACAGCATCTACTAATTCATGAATAGATGGTTTACTAATTTGTGCATCTGCCCCTACTGCTTCTCCCTTATGATAAAGCTCATCAGAAATAAGAGAAGAGAAAATAATAACTGGCAAACCGCATAATATATTATCTTCCTTAATTCTACGTGTTACTGTATGCCCATCTAAAATTGGCATTTCAATATCCGTAATTAAAAGATCAATATGTTTTTTAAAGTCTGCACCATATTCTTGTTTCAGCTTATCTAAAGCATCTAAAACTTCTTTTCCATTATCATACGTTGAAATATCAGTATAGCCTGCTGCCTCTAAAACGGCCTGTAATAAGGTTCTAATCGTCTTAGAATCATCTACCATATAGATTTTTTTAGCAGATCGTTCTGCTTTTTTAACGATTTCCTTTTGTCCTCTTATGTATGGATTTTCTTCTTTTGTTATGTCTGTAATAATTTTTTCAAAATCTAGCATTAATAAAATGCCTGTTTCTGTTAGAATATTTCCCACAGATAATGTACCTTTTAATAGCTGATCGGGTTTTGAAATATCAGACCATTTTACACGACGAATACCTTCAATGCTATCTACTGCAAACATGACTTGTTTTCTATTAAATTCACAAACGAGGGCCATCTTTTTATCCGTAATTTCAGTTGGCTTCTTATCTAAGATATAGCCTAAGTCAATAACTGTCATTACCTTGTCTCTTACATTTGTAATCCCTAAAATATTTTGACTACTATCAGTTGAAGGTCTTACTTCATTTAATTGAATAATTTCTCTTGCTTTAAGTACATTAATGCAATAAGGATTGTCATTTACTGAAAATACAATAACTTCTAATTCCCCTGTTCCTACATCTAATAAAACTGATTCTTTCATAGGCTTCACTTCCTCATTTTTTTAGTCTAATATACCTTCATTATTTTTCTATCATTAATTTATTGTTTATACAATAAATTATACTGTAATTAGTATTTTATTTCAATTAAACTTATACAATTATCAACAAATTATTATTGATAATCAAAATAATAATAAAAGTACACTAACTAGAATATACAATGTTAGTGTACTTACTACTCTTTGTTAATTAGTAAGAGCCATTGTCTACTGTTTTTTGCCCTGTCACAATAGCGATACTTTTGCTCACGCCTAATCTTGTAGCCCCAGCCCCAATCATAGCTTCAGCTATTTCTAGGTTACTAATACCACCTGAAGCCTTTACTTCTATTTTATCTCCTGCTGCTTGTTTCATTAACTTGACATCCTCTAAAGTGGCTCCACCTGTACCAAAGCCTGTTGAAGTTTTAACAAAATCAGCACCTGCTGCAACAACTAATTCTGTTGCTTTTACAATTTCTTCTTTTGATAAATAACACGTTTCAATAATTACTTTCACAATTGTTTTTGGGTCTGCTTCCTTTGCTGCCTTTACAACCTCTTCAATATCAAATTGAACATAGTCATATTTTTCATCTTTAAGTGCACCAATATTGATTACTGTATCAATGTCACTTGCTCCATTCATAACAGCTTCTTTTGCTTGAAACGCTTTAGTAGCTGCTGTTTCATTTCCAAGTGGGAAGCCTACAACTGTAGTAATCCCTACTTCAGTTGTTTTTAATAAATCTGCTGCCATTGGTACATAACATGTAGGTACACATACTGTTTTAAATCCATAAGAAATTGCTTCCTCACAAATAGCTTTAATTTCGGCTTCTGTAGCCGTTGCTCTTAAAAGCGTGTGATCGATTGTTTGTGAAATGTTCATTGTCTAATCCTTCTTTCTATAAGTAAAACCTTAAAGTTATCTTATCATATTTTCTTTTGCTCTGACAACTATTCCTCCTAAAGATAATATTTACTTCTCCCCTTATTTTATAAGTGTATTTCATCTAAAATTTATCTTTTATTCTGCATATAATAAGAGTCTCGTCCATATATATATGTAGTAGGACATCTTATTTTTAAAAAGGAGGGTCATTAATGTCTAGTCCGAAATTTATGGTTATCAAACTCAAAGATCTTAGAATTCCAATCCTCATTTTCTTAGTTGTCATTGCTTTATTCGTCTTTTTACTAATAAAGAATAAGACAACCCAAACCTTTGCCCCATCTGATAATTATCAAGATGGTAAATACATAGCTGGCATTGCTTTATCTGATGCCAACATGGATTTAGTAGTACAGGTTAAAAATCATGCTATTACTTCAGTTTCTTTATCTGGTTTAGATGAGTCATCTACAACACTTTATAAAGATCTTGTATCTGGCATCGATTATGTTAACACTTATGTGACTACTACACAATCTTTGGAACTTCCTGCTAATGCTAATACTTCTCCTGCAACCAATATGCTTATGGATGCAGTAAAAGTAGCTTTATCAGATAATGATTCCGCATCTATTACTTCTACTTATCAAAAAGTTGATTTAACACCTAATGCTTCTACTGCTAATCTTGAAACGACAGACGATATTTTTGTTGATGAATTTGAAGATGATTCCAATTCAAGTACTATTACTGAAAATCAAACTTCTGATTCAAACGCTGAGAGCTCCACAGAAACTGATACTGTTTCAAACGAATAAGTGATAAGATATAAAAATAAAGCAAGCCTTTTAGGACTTGCTTTATTTTTATGTATATACTTATTATCATTCTAATCTATCATTTCTTTCTTTAATAAAAGCTTTTATGACAGCTACACTACCTTCTATGCCTAATATACCACTATCTAAACATAATTTATAATTGAAACTATTACCCCATTTTTCTCCTGAATAATAATGATAGTAATTTGCTCTGTTCTTATCTATTTTATTAAGACTTGCTTCAGCTTTATCTGATGCTAATTGATACTCCTTGATGGCTCTATTTAATCGGATGGATAAGTCAGCATGTATAAAAATATTGATAATACTTGGATCATCTCTCAAAATATAATCTGCGCATCTTCCCATAATGACACAAGACCCTTCTTTTGCTAGCTTTTTAATGACCTCTGTTTGTGCAATAAAAAGTTTATCATTAATAGGTAAATCTAATGTAGGTGCCACATGATTACCAAACATATATGCCCCTGTTACGACAGAGTATAATAAACTACTTGCTGCAGTTTCATCAACTTTGTCAAATACTTCCTTACTCATACCACTTTGCTTTGCAGCCATTTCTGTAATTTCTTTGTTATAGAAGGGAATGCCTAAATCTTTTGCTAATTTCTCCCCAATGATTCTACCACCACTTCCATATTGTCTATCAATGGTAATAATTACTTTTCTGTTCATAGTCATTCCTCCATTCATCTACTCCATCCACTTATATTTATAAGCTTATACATTACCTTTGTATATATTTTATACTTTTATTATACAACATTCACACAAAATAATCAATTTTACTAATTATTAACTTTTGTATTTTAAATAAGAAAAACTGACCCTCAATAAGTTAGGTTTATAAGTGTAACTTATTGGATCAGTTTAATCATTTCCCTCTACTCTTTATTTTGTATTGCATCTATAGATGCATGAATCACATATTCTCCTGTTAAGCTGTAGTAAATCCATTCTGCTATATTTGTAATATGATCTGCTATTCTTTCCAGATACTTAATAATCATAATATAGTGTAATCCGCTCTTAATGAATTCTTTATTACCTATCATTTCATCTCTGATTTCTCTCCAAACTTTCCAGAACGCTTGATCAATCTTATCATCTGCTTTACAAATTTCTTTAATATCCTCTATATTTTTAGTTGCAAAGGTATTTAATGCATCTGTTAACATCTCCTTGGCTACAACTGCCATCTTTTCAATATGTCGTTGATAGTTAACCTCTTCACTCCAAGTTTCTTTTTCAAGCTTAAGGATATATTTACAAATATCACAGCATTGATCTGCTATTCTTTCAATGTCTGTTACAATCTTTACTACGGATATGATAAAGCGTAGATCTCTTGCAATAGGTTGTTGATGGGCAATAAGTATGGCACATTCTTTTTCTATATCAAGTTGCATTAAATCTACCTTGTCATCACTATCAATTACTTTTTGTGCTAAGGTATGGTCTCCATGAATTAAAGATTCAAGTGTATCACTAATCATCTCTTCTGCAGCATGTCCCATTTCAATAATATGTTTGTTTAATCCTTGTAACTGCTCTTCATATACTATTCTAGATGGCATTTTTCCTTCTCCTTTATCGATGCTCTCTGTTTTTATTAGCGGCTTAGCCGAATCTACCCGTAATATAATCTTCTGTCTTTTTATGAGTTGGCATATTAAAGATCTTATGTGTATCATCCACCTCAATTAATTCCCCTAGTAAGAAGAAGGCTGTACGGTCAGAAATTCTTGCTGCCTGTTGCATATTATGCGTTACGATTACAATTGTGTATTGTTTTTTAAGTTCACTAATTAAATCTTCTATCTTAGAGGTAGAAATTGGATCAAGAGCAGAGGTTGGCTCATCCATTAATAATATTTCTGGACGCATAGCGATGGAACGTGCTATACAAATTCTTTGCTGTTGTCCCCCAGACAAGCTAATTGCATTCTTCTTGAGTTTATCTTTTACTTCGTCCCAAATGGCTGCTTTCTTTAAGCTGTCTTCTACAATTTCGTCTAATTCTGATTTTTTCTTTATGCCTTGCATACGTGGTCCATAAGTAATATTATCATAAATGTTCATCGGGAATGGATTAGGCTTTTGAAATACCATGCCTACTCTTTTTCTAAGTTCAATCGTATCCATACTAAAGATTTCTTGACCTCGGTAAGTAATAGTTCCTTCTACTTTAGGTGCTACTGCCAAATCGCTCATACGGTTAAAGATACGCAATAAAGTAGACTTACCACAACCTGAAGGCCCAATAAAAGCAAGTACCTCATTTTCGATAATATCTAAGTTAATATTTTTTAAAGCTTTAAATTCACCATAATAAAATGATAAATCTTTAATACTCATAATTGTTTCCATGGTCTTTCTCCTCTAGGATTTGACTTTACTTAATTTATGTCCAATAAAATAAGTCAGTAAATTTAAAAGTAAAATTGTAATAAGCAGTACAACAGCTGTACCGTATGCTTCATCAAAAGAAATCCCTTCTTTAGCTGATAAATACAGATGAACAGCTAACGTTCTACCTGATTCCATGGGACCTTCTGGAAAACGATACATCGTTCCTGCTGTTAAATAAATAGCTGCTGTTTCTCCTACAATTCTTCCTGTACCTAATACTACACCTGTTAAAATACCAGATAAGGCATTAGGAATTACCACTTTAATAATCGTTTTAAATTTAGAAGCACCTAAGGCTAATGAACCTTCTCTATAACTTACTGGCACAGTTTTCAGCGCTTCTTCTGTGGTTTTTACAATAGTAGGTAATACCATCATAGACACGGTAAGTGAACCAGCCATAATCGATATACCTAATTTACATTGTGTTAAAAAGAAGGCCATTCCGAATAAACCAAATATAATAGAAGGAACAGCTGCTAAGCTTTCTGTTGCAAAGCGAATGGTATTTACGAACTTCCCTGGCTTTGCATACTCATTTAAGTAAATAGCTGCTCCAATGCCAATAGGTCCTGAAATAAGAAGTCCAATACCCACCATATAGAGCGTTGATACAATTGGAGGAACTAGCTTGACAAAATCAATGTGAAAAGCACCCTTAAATACACTATAACCAATAATCCAACCTAGCATAATTATGGTTATGGAAGAAATCGCAAGTAGTGTCCCTTTTATAAGACTTTCCTTATGTCTTCTTTGCATTATCTAGCTCTCCTTTCTGCTCTTCTAATAAACTGCGTAAGTACTAAATTAATTGCCATAATCAGTACAAAAAGTACCATACCTGTTGCAAATAATGCTTGCTGGTGAATACCTGTCGCATATCCCATTTCCATTGCAATATTAGCAGTTAGTGTTCTCACTGGATCCATAAGACTACTTGGAATAATTACAGAGTTACCTGCCACTAAAATAACAGCCATAGTCTCACCTAATGCCCTTCCTATACCTAATACAATGCCTGCCATAATACCTGATTTAGCTGCACCTAATTGTACCCTGAAAATATATTGGAATTTGGAAGCGCCTAAGCCTAATGCCCCTTCTTTATATTCATTTGGAACAGCTCTAAGACTTACTTCTGTCATTCTAATGACTGTAGGTAATAGCATAACTGCTAAGATAAGCATTGCTGCTAATAAACTGCTACCACCACCTATACCGCCAAAAAGATCATTTAATATAGGTACAATTACCATCAAACCAAAGAAACCATAGATAACAGATGGTATACCAGCAAGTAAATCAATTGCTGCTGAAAATACTTTTGCTACTCTTTGCGGCAAGACTTCTACTAAAACAATTGCTGTACTTACACCAACTACAACACCTATAAGAGTTGCACCTAATGTAGCACATAAACTTGCTACTAACATTGGATAAATACCAAATATTTTCCCTGATGGGTTCCATTTATTACCAAACAGAAAATCCCAGATACTTACCTCCTTAAAGAAAGGTAAACCTCCTACTATAATATATACTGCCATAAATCCAACTACTAAAATCATAATGGCCGCACATAACCAAAACACTCTTTTCATTAATTTATCCATGTACTTCATCTACCTTTACTTGTTTATAGATTACTACTAGACTACGATTAGTTAATTGGAATATATTTTTCTGCAATAACGCTTTGCCCTTCTTCTCCAACGATGTAATCTAGGAAGGCTTTTGCATCAGCACTTGTGCTATTTGATGTTAAAAGAAGTAATGGTCTTGAAATCGTATATTCACTAGCTAAAACTGTTTCAGCATTTGGCATCACACCATCTACTGATATTGATTTTACTGTTTCATCCACATAACCTAAAGAAATGTAACCAATTGCATTCTCTTTTGAAGCTACTGTTGCCATAATGCTACCTGTCCCTTCGCCAACTAAGGCTGTATCAATTATAGTTGACGCTTTATCACTTGTTAAAAGGCCTAATAATTCCTCAAAAGCACCTCTTGTGCCTGATCCTGCTTCTCTCGTTACTACAATAATGTCTGCATCTTTTCCACCAACCTGACTCCAATTAGTGATTTTACCTTCATAAATATCTTTAATTTGTTCTTTTGTTAAATCTGTTACTTCATTAGATGCATTAACAACAACTGCAATACCATCATGAGCAATAACTGTTTCTGTTAAACCTAGACCTTTTTCATCTTCACTTAATTCACGTGAGCTCATACCCATGTCTGCAGTTCCATCTGCCACTGCCTTAATCCCTGCAGATGAACCATTTCCTTGTACTTCAATATTCGCATCTGACACAGTCTCTTTATATTTTTCTGCTAGTTGTTCCATTGGTTCTGCTACCGTTGTAGAACCTACTACTGAAATTTTAGGTCCTTTTGAACTACTCCCACATCCTGCAAGCGCCATAGTCCCAATCATCACCCCTGCTATACATACAAGTAATTTCTTTTTCATTGTTAAATGCCTCCTAAAAACAATATATATCCTAGCTAACAATATTTTTTAATTTGTATCCCAATATTACACTTTTAATGTTTAATTTATGTTGGAACAATGTTAAATCCATGTTAAATAGGTCTAGACATAGTCACTAAAGAACTACTTAAAAACGTTTTTTTAGCTATTATGTTTCATTTTTATTTTTTATAGATTACTTTACACTATCTAAAAACCATTATCCAATCTATCAACTCAACCCTACCTCATTTCAAGCTCATTTTTCGCTCAAAAAAATACCCTTGATATGTTCCCACAGGTACATATCAAGGGTATAATGACTTTATTTGTACAACTCCACAGTAAATGCTTAATCCAACTTTCTAAAAATTAAACTAATCGTTTGATCCTTAAGGCTAGGATCCTCCGATTTTACCTTACACTGATAATCCTCAGCGTAGTATTCCAAGTCAAATGTCCTATCAATTTTCAATTTGTTTTGCTCAATATATTCATAGCATTCTTGAAACCACTGCGGTCCCAACACCTTTACATGAACATCAAAGCAGTAATACTCCCCTTCTGCTCTTGTATATCTGTAATATTCCTCTCCCTCAAATGAATTTACGGGCACTAAAGGGGTATAGTTAAAGCTATCAGATTGAAAATCAGAATCCAAAGCCATAAACCTTTCATTAACATCACGATTTTTAATATCAGAATTTATGACATTTAAATGTAGCTTTAAGAAGTCAATTTCGTCATGCTCTTTGAAAAGTATTTTTGTCATAATCCCCATATACTTCTGTTCCTTAAGAAATACTAACTTACAATTCATATCTTATTATTCTTGTATGATGTATTTAGAAGCAAATAATCATACTTTTCCTTTCGTTTTGATTTGTGATTTAATACATTCAGATGCTGTGGACTTTAGATTTTTATTCTGTAGCATGACTACTTGAGGGAGTGTATTGCCACAACTTTATCTGAATCATT
>JAEZJJ010000021.1 GCA_023436395.1 Bacillota bacterium
TTCATAAAATCCTTTATAATAAGTTCCATAAGAGATTCTCCTTTTGTTTAATGTGGTTTAGCGATTTCATTATACCAAAAGGATGAATCTCTTTTTTAAATTTTTCCTACAATAATTTTACACTAACGTTCGACATCAGGCTTCTTCACCTTGTGAGTGTATGTCTGATATAATTTTGTATAATTTATTTCTTCCAGTATGTAGTAAGGAGTCGATCGGAATCATCTGGTACAACCACTGCTTCGAAATCTATAGAGTGGGAGTACTAATAAGCACTTCTAAGCCCAGTATACTGTCTGTGTTGTTTTCATTGTTGAACATACACTTATTATAACAACAAAGTCAGGGGGTTATTCCCTACCAATAATTTATATAAAAGTGGGGCTATCGCCCAACTAGTCTAATTGATTAATTGTGCGATAGCCCCACTCTTGAAACTGAGCTGGAAGGATTCGAACCTTCGGATGCCGGAATCAGAATCCGGTGCCTTACCACTTGGCGACAACTCAATATCCTCTATTATTTTACTATTGTTTTCCCATTATTTCAACTCAATTATGTCCTATTTATATTTTAAATTATAATGATCATTCTTATATTTATATTAATCATTTCTTGTTTTTCTACCTATACATATTCATTTTCATTCAAGTTGTACGATATATATATTATCATGTAAATAAGGAGGGTTTGTACAATGTCTCATTTTGAATATAAATTACAACAACTTACAACCTTCCTAGGAGAAAAAAAATTAAAACAATTAGGCTTACTAACTTGCGATACCTGCAACCTTATTATGTCCCAGTCTTATAATCTAGCTTCTGATACTAACTTTTCTGATTCAGAGCATTTAACCTCTGAAGAAATCCAACAAATTAATGAGCAGTTTTTTAATACTACCTTACTTCAATCTCCTTTCTTAGACTCTAATCAAGAATCTACTATTAATTTTAAAATCGTAGAAAACTCGCCTATAAAAGACATTACACCTATTACAAATAGTATTTTCTCTGTGTATGAGGAATCATCTCAACCCATTGAGGACCTTATAAAAGAACTTCTATTAAAACTTACAACGACCAATCCTACTACAAATACTAATTTAGGAATAGGGTATATCTATAACCTATATCCCCCTGCTCCACCTCATGCTCTTACTTGTACAGAGTGCAACCGCCTTTATACCATTGCTCAGCCAGTATTACAGCTTGTCCCCTTACCTGTAATGCTCACTCCCACTGAATATGAAATACTAAAAGGTGTCTATGTAGATATTATCCTATAAAGCAAATAGCTTTTAAAATCTTTAAAATATTTTGATTTTTAATTGTTATTATGATAGTATTGATTTGATAATATATTATTAGGGGGAGCAAAAATGGAAACCAAGTATTATAAAGCAAAAAATTCATTTTCACCAGTTAGTTTTATTGTCATTTTAGTAGCTACTTTTATTTTAGGTTCTGTATTAAGCTGGCCTTATCTGTGGTTAGAAGAAAAAATTCCTTTTATTTATCTTAATGTTTTAATTCCCGTAGGTACAGGTGTTATTTTAGGTGTTGCAATAGGAAAGATTGCTAAGGTTCTAAAAATGCACTCTCCTATTTTTGGTATACTTTCTATTTTTATTGGTTATTTAGGGATCACAGTCATTAAATGGGCAATGTATGTCTATAATCTATTTTTTGTTGATTCTGGGATATCCTTCTTTGAAGGCATGAAACTCGTTCTTACAAGTCCAGCTGAATTTTGGGAGACTATTGGTTACATTAACTCACTAGGAACATGGGGTTTATCAGAATCTGGCAACGTAACAGGCATTCTATTATGGATTGTATGGATTTGTGAATTTGTACTTTTATTTGGTTGTTTTGCAGCTATGTTTTATACTGAAATTGATATTCCTTTTGTTGATAAAGATAATAATTGGGCGGTTAAGTACGGTACAAAATTTGAGTTTACCTATTTTAATGTTGCTGATATGTCTAGAACTATTGAAAATGATCCAAATACATTATTCCTCTATCCTAGATTACAAAGGGCTGGAGCTAAAGTAGATTATGTCTCAGCTGAACTTTATCGTTCCCAAGATAGCGGTCTTAACTATCTTACTATAAGTACTCATACCTTAGATAACAAGGGTAATTATTCAAATAATAAAGTTATTAAACACCTTATTGTAGATTGGGATTTTGTCAATAATCTTATTAATAATACATATACAGGTCCCGAAGAACAAGTATCTGAATCCATATAATTTCTAATAAAAGAACTATAAATCTAGCATTGTGAACTCCCCCTATAAGTTAGGCCTAAAAATCCAACTTATCTGAGGTACATCATTGTTGTACTAGACTTATAGTTCTTTTTTACTATCCCATTTCCATTGAATTAAATACACCATTAGCAAAAACTCCAATAATAAAAGCAATCATTATATTCCATAAACTCATAGCCCCTAAAATAATACCTAGTAGTCCACTAATACCACCTAATACACCCAAAACTTTTAAACTCACATAGGCACCTAAAAGTATCCCCGGCGTCTCCATACCAATGGCGATCAGGTAATATAGCACAAAGAAAATCCCCTTATTTGCAATACTTCCTATTAACCGCTGAGATAAGAGATTAAGTGCAATTAAAAAAATTTCAAAGGATACCCTGAGTAAAACACCTAACCCTATTAAACTAATGGGTATTTTTAATATGATACCAAGTACACCTAGAATAAGTATATTTTCAACTAAGCACCTCACACAACCTTCTAATGCTGAAAAAATAAACTTTTGAAATCCACTAGCAGGTAGTAAGTATATATAATGACACTGAAGTTCCATTGACCAACGTTCTACTCTCATAAGGAGTACTTGTAAATAGAGCATAAACATTAAGATGCATACAAACAATACTTGTTCGTCTAATTGAAACATCCTTTTTAGTACATAAGTTGTTCCAACTGCCACTAGACATTGTATTATTGTGCCTGCATTTATAAGAGTTTTATGACTACGTTTGCCTTCAATTAAATGCTTATAGAAAATAGTTGTTGCACCTTTTCCCTTGCCAATTCCTCCTTGCTTAATTTCTATCTTCTTCGTAGCAGTAGTATCCCCTAAAAACTTCCCATCTTTAAGTTTTTGTTGAAAAGCTTCTCTTTGCTCTGTAGCAGCTATAACCTCTTCATAATATTCTATACTCTTAACTAATATACTCCTTAACATCCAAACAAGTACTGGGATATATAATAGAGCATAACTAAACATTCCTTCCCATTCCCCAATCAGTCCTTTACCTACAATGGTCCCACTCCATCCCCCTAAAGGTACTAAGCTTAGTAGTAGACTAATATTTTGTAATGCATCCCATAATCTTTCTCCTGTCTGAACCTGATAAATTACGCTCCCTACTAAAACACCTAAGCTAGCTATAAGTATGCCTTTAACTTGACTTTTCTTTTTAGGGCTTCCATTTATGTAAATATACAAAAGCATACTGACAACCTGTAAGACAGCAAGATAAATGAAGTATCCTAATAAAATAAATAAACACTGCCATAAGCTAATGCCATATGTACTTCTTATCCTAGGAATTTGAAATGCCAGTATAACTCCAATAAATATATTGGTACTCATTTGTTTCAATAAACCATAGAGTAAAACGCTTTTTTCTGAAACAGGGGCAGAAAACAATAAATTAACATCATACAATTTAAAAAAGGTAGTTCCTTTATCTATTCCATCGTAAATTACTACATAAAATATCAACAAAAAGAGTAGGGTGATAATCATTTGTAACTCTTTAATATCCCTTAGTGGTTGCATCACCTCCACAGGTTTTATAAAAGAAATAAACATACTAAATCCAATAAATCCAACTATTAGAATAGTGCCTATTAGTTTTAATGGATGCCTAATCAAATCTAAAACATAGTTCTTGAGCTGTTTTCTAAAAAGATATGAAAATAAATACATTAGATTTCCTCTCCTTTTATAGTGGTTTCAAAAAAGCTTTCTTCCAAGCTTTTCTCAAACATTTCAGCCTTTGTGTTTATTCCTATAAATTCTCCATTTTTCATAATATACGCTACATCCCAATAATCCTCTATACTCTCTATCATATGCGTACTGATAAGAAGAACCCTTTTTTCTTCCTTTAGCTCTAAAAATAATTTCTTTAATCCTTTTATAGCATAAGGGTCTAATCCTATCATAGGTTCATCAAAAATGACGACTTCTGGCTTATGTAAAAGACCACAACATATACTCACCTTCTGCTGCATTCCTTTGGAAAGTTCTGTACTTAACTTATCTTTCTTATCTAAAATCTCAAATCGCTGTAATAGTTCTTCTCCGTATATTTCCCATCCCTCAACTTTATAGGCTCTTGCAATAAATTCTAAGTGTTCCCAAACAGTTAAAAGAGGATACAAACAAGGCATTTCTGGTATATATCCCATTTTGCGTTTAGCACTAATGGTCTTATTTAAGTCATTTCCTATATAAATATCTCCTGTAAATCGTAATAATCCTACTATAGCCTTAATAAGTGTAGATTTTCCTGCTCCATTAGGTCCTAGTAAAATTCCAATTTCTCCTTCTTTAAGTTCAAAACTCAGGTCATTATTAGCCATTAACTTTCCATACTTTTTGGTAACATGATTAACTCTTAGAATAAAATCGCCCCCTTGTACTTATTATATCAAAACAGCAGAACAATAATATGATTATTTTTGTTTTAAATCATATTCTATATTTTTCTAAGCAAATATGATATACTACTCCTATTTAAAGCCCTAAAATAAAAAATAATATTGTTTAGATCAAGGAGATGATTTTATTAACATTAGAAAATTAGATCAAACTGATCTTCCTAGTGCCATTAACTTGGTATTAAATGTATTTATGCTATATGAAGCACCTGGGTATTGTGAAGAGGGAGTTGAACATTTTAAAAAGTGCCTCAATGACACAGAATGGACAAATTCTTTGCTTTGGTTTGGGGCATACATAGAACATGCTCTCGTAGGCATAATTGCTACACGAAATAATGATAGTCATATTGCATTATTTTTTGTAAAAGAAAACTATCATAATCAAGGAATTGGAAGAAAACTTTTTAATACACTTCTTTCAGACACTAGTGCGCAATCTATTACTGTTAATTCTTCTCCATATGCAGTTGAAATCTATACTCGCCTAGGCTTTCATAAAACACAAGATGAACAATTAACAGATGGTATAAGATATACTCCTATGCTATATACCCGGTAATCTAAAAATTAACTTCTTATGTAAGAAAACGAATCAATGTTTATATTTATAAAATAAAAAAGGTTATGAGGATATCTCATAACCTTTTTTAGAGCGGGTGATGGGAATCGAACCCACGTAGTCAGCTTGGAAGGCTGAAGTTCTACCATTGAACTACACCCGCATTCATTTATAATTAACTCTGCTTTTGAGAGATTGCTTTTACTTAGTTCCAACTAAGTAATCTGCTATCAAATGCTGTTATTTAGTAAAATCATAATTTGGCAGCCACCTAATCTCCCAGTCCGTCTCCAGACAAGTACCATCGGCCGATTAGAGCTTAACCATCGTGTTCGGAATGGGAACGGGTGTTTCCTCTAAGCGCATCGCCACCAAAAATTTGTGTCATCGTTTCCCGACGACAAGTAATATAATACCCTAAACTTACAAAAGTGTCAACTATTTTTTATTTATTTTTTTCTAGTTTTATTTTCTTTCTTTAATCACTATATATATTTAATAGGATAACTACTTATTAATTTATACTAAACCTCCTTGCTTCACTTTACTTTCTTCTATTAATCCTTATCTCTAAGCTCTTTAAGTTTTAAATTCTGCTTCAGTTTTTCTTATTCTCAAAATTATTTTCATAATATTCGGAACTATGCTTTTATTATTTTCGTCTAATCCTTTAAATTAATTAAAATGAGGTGAAGCAAATGAATCTATATCGTATTTCAAGCATTTCATATTTAACATTAGCATTAATAACGGGAATATCCCTAACAGGTTGTTCTTCTAAATCAGCGGCTACTGCTCCTATGGATAATAATACCTATTATGAAGCCGCACCTGCAAATCCTAGTTTTATGGCTGAAGCTACAGCTGATGATTCACTCTCTCTTTCCTCTGATAATACCGAAAGCTATACAAACCTACCTGAAAATGGTTTTATTAAAACGGCTAAAGAAACTGTCTCTACTTTTTCTATTGATGTAGATACCGCTTCTTATAGTAATGTAAGACGATTTATCACTAATAATGAACTACCTCCTAGTGATGCTGTTCGCACAGAGGAACTTATCAATTACTTTAATTATAATTATCCTGAACCTACAAATGATACACCTTTCTCACTTTCTCAGGAGATGATTTCCTGCCCTTGGAATGACTCAAATAAACTTCTTCTTATTGGTTTACAAGGAAAAAGACTTGCACCTGAGGAAATTCCCCCTAGTAATCTAGTATTTTTATTAGATGTTTCTGGCTCTATGTCAGATCCTAATAAACTCCCTCTATTAAAGAAATCCTTTAACATTTTAACATCTAATCTTAGTGAAGGTGACCGTATTTCCATTGTCGTATATGCTGGCGCTTCTGGTGTCATATTAGATGGAGTAAATGGCAATGACGAAGGTCGTATTACTTCAGCTTTAGAATCCCTTGAAGCTGGTGGCTCAACTGCAGGTGCTGAAGGTATTGCCTTAGCTTATAAATTAGCTGAAAAACATTTTATTAAAAACGGCAATAATCGTGTCATTCTAGCTACAGATGGCGACTTTAATGTAGGACCCAATAGTGAATCTGATCTTATTAGAATTATAGAAAAAAAACGTGATAAAGGAATCTTTCTAACTGTATTAGGCTTAGGAATGGGAAATTATAAAGATGATAAGTTAGAAAGTCTTGCCGACCATGGTAATGGTAATTATGCTTATATCGATTCTTTACAAGAAGCTAAAAAAGTACTAGGTGAAGAATTATCTGGAACGCTATTTACCATTGCTAAAGATGTTAAAGTTCAAGTTGATTTCAACCCCAATGTAGTTGATTCTTATCGATTAATTGGGTATGAAAATAGACTTTTAGATAAAGAAGATTTTAATAATGACAAGGTAGATGCTGGAGATATTGGCGCAGGTCATAGTGTGACTGCTTTATATGAAATTATCCCGTCTAAGCCTTTAATAACTACAGATGATAAATTAAAATACTATACTGACACTACTATGCCTATTCAAGATGAATATGGACTTGTTAAGTTACGTTATAAGAAACCAGATGCCAACGAAAGTCAATTAATTACCACTAAATTTTCTCCTCAACTTACACATTCAAGTGAAAATATAAACTTTGCTGCTGGTGTTGCTGAGTATAGCATGCTTCTTAGGGATTCTTCATATAAAGGTAATGCTTCTCTTGAACAAGTTCTCTCTTTAATTAAACCCTATGCTCATGAAGATACTCATAAATCAGGTTTCTATGATTTAGTTATGGCTACTCAACCTTTACTTTTACCTTCTGAAAGTAATGCTTTATCTTCCTCTATAGATGCTTCTAGTATTATAAATGCCTATATGGATATTATAGATATGCTATATACTGAAGATACTGCCCTTAATGATGATATTTCTATTCTAGCTATAGATACCTCTACTATGTGTAATATTACCTCATATGAAAAATCTTGCTTAATTGCAAGATTAGAACAGTTTTATGGCCTAGAAGTTATAGATGATACCTTTGATAATCTTTGCCAAAATGGTTTTATCAAAAAAGATGAGCTCTACTTCCCTAATGGTATTTTCATTCAGATAGAAGATACACCCTTAGATACTAATTCTTCCTTTAATTTTAATGCATCCAAATGGCGTAGTGGTTTAGGTGCTGTAGGTTATAATAATGCTTCTATTATGTTTGAACACGATACATGGCTCATCACAACAAATGAAATGTGGGTTTCCTAATTTATAAAAAGCTCTTAGATTCCCTAGTATTACGGTTTCTAAGAGCTTTTTATAGGCAGTACTCCCTACAAGTTTAATTATTAAATATAGTAAAAACTATCTCCCTGGATAAACTTATCTCTTATATAACGCTATCTTTGCTTCACCTCATCTCCGCTACGCTTCAATTCGGTGTTTTTATAAGTATGGCCTACCGCACATACTTATAAAAACAAAAAGACACCCTCTCGGGTGCTCTCATCTCTTATACTTTCAAAAACAAACACTACAACTTATTGTTTAACCGTTGTGCCATAGGCATTAAGAATATCTAAGCTTATTCTTCGCTAAGATTTTCTATATCATTTTAGGTCAAACCCTCGAACCATTAGTACTTAGTACCTAAATGTATTACTACACTTACAGCCTAAGCCTATCTACCTCATAGTCTCTAAGGGGTCTTACTCCTTTCGGATGGGAAATCTTATCTTGTGGTCTGCTTCACGCTTAGATGCCTTCAGCGTTTATCAGA
>JAEZJJ010000094.1 GCA_023436395.1 Bacillota bacterium
AATAATTGTAGGTTTATTAAGGTGCGCTAAAAATAAGAACGATTTATGTACATAGCTATAAACTTCCAGCTATATACATAACAAAAGAGTGCCACGAAACTATTTCATAATTTCGCGACACTCCCTTCGGCAGAGGGCAGAGGAGAAATAGTTAACAATGAGAGCAAAGTATGTTAAAATATTTACAAGTAATTTAGGGCATAATATAAGGTTTAACATAAAGAAAAATTCCAAAAAGGAAAGAGGATATGCTATATGGGGATGACGATTGTCGATATTGCTAAGATAGCAGGAGTAGGGGTAAGCACGGTTTCTAGAGTAATAAATAATCATCCGGACGTGAAATATGAAACTAGAGAGAGAATTTTAGAGATTATACGAGAAAATAATTATATTCCTAATAATAGTGCAAGAGTACTAAAACAAGTAACTACAAACAACATAGGAATATTAATTAGGGGAGTATTTAATCCTTTCTTTGCAGCACTACTTAAAAATATAAGCATGAGCATAGAAAAGGCAGGTTATTCCATTATAGTATATTATCATAATAATGTGGATGATGTATCAACACTAGTCGGTTTTGCAAAAGAGAAAAGGTTGCAAGGTGTTATATGTTTGGGGGGGAACTTTTTAGATGTAAATGAAGAGAGTTTTAAAGGGTTAGATATAGCCATTGTTATGATTAGTGTAGATTTTAAAAAGCCGAAAACATGGAAAAACTTTTCCACGGTAAGTATTAGTAATAAGAAAGCAGGTTATAAGGCTACCAATTATTTGATTGAAAAAGGACATAAAGAAATTGCAATTCTTCTAGGAAATAAAGAAGATTATAGTATTGGTAAATTGAGATATGAGGGATATTTGGATGCTTGTAAAGACCATGATATAAAGCAAAATCTAGATTATGTTATATATGGGAATTATGATACAGCGTTAGCCTATGAAAAAACAAAGGAATTTCTAATAGATAATCCTCAGATTACAGCAATTTTTGCAACTGCAGATACTATGGCGATTGGAGCAGCAAAGGCCATAGCAGATCTAGGATTTAAAGTAGGAGAAGATATTTCCGTAATGGGATTTGATGGTATAGATGTTGCGAGATACTATATGCCAGATATCGCAACAATTGAGCAACCTCAAGATGAGTTATCTGAAGTAAGTGTAGGGCTGCTTATTGGATTACTAGAAAATAAGTTACAAAATCAGCATATTATTTTAGAAACGAAATTGATAGAGGGTAATAGTGTAAAAGAAAAAAGAATTAAGAAGAGAGAATAAAGAGAGTAAAGAGAGGGACGGTTCTTAAAATACAGCAGTATTTTAAGAACCGTCCCTCTCTTTACTCTAATATTTGCATAAAATTTGGCTGATTACAGATAATGGTTATATGTATAAATTTGAGCTGAATAAAGAGGTGTAGAGTATGATGCAATTGGGTGGTATGTTTTCCAGCTATATAGATAGTATTATGTTAGGTATTGGGCTATATATGGCATTTGTACAAAGTAGTAATTTAATACAAGTAGATCATTTAGATAGAGAGGGACGGTTCTTAAAGATTATAGGATGGTTTTATATTATTTTAGGTATAGCAGGATTTATATTATATTTTTCATGATATAACGAGGTGGAGTATGGATAAAAAAAAGAGTGAGACTCAAATTAGTAGAGAGGACATGGCTCATGATGAGGATAATAAGATAGTATTAGAAATCTCTACAGATTTAGATGCAAATATAAAATGTATTAATTATTTATTTCAGGATTGTATGGATGTTGTTAAGAGAGAAGTAAATATTTGCAAAGATGCTACCTTTAGAATTTATGGTGTATATGTAGATGGATTAATAAATCGTGATATTCTAGAGAACTATTTACTTAGCAAAGTTTTTGAGTATAAAAATTTAAATGGTGAAGTATTTGATGCTAATACTACACCTACAAAATTAGTCATGCAACATTTTTCAGCAACTTTTGATGTTAAAGAAGTTCAGGGAATGGATGCAATGGCTAGTGCTATTTTATCAGGAGACAGTGCGATTTTTATAGAAGGATCGTCAACAGGACTTGTTATTGCTACTAGAGGGTGGCCTGGTAGAAGTATTGGAGAACCAGCAACAGAGAGTGTAGTTAGAGGACCAAGAGATGGATTTACTGAGACTATTAGATTTAATACTGTCCTAGTTAGAAGACGTATTCGTGATACAAAGTTAAAAGTTAAAATGATGAGTGTGGGCACCAGAAGTAGGACTGATGTAGCAATTATGTATATGGAGGATATTGCTAGACCAGAACTTGTGGAGGCAGTTCAACAAAGAATAGATAAGTATGTGATCGATGCTATTTTTGATAGTGGATATATAGAACAATTAATTGAAGATAGTTGGAAAAGTCCTTTTCCTCAAACGCAAGCAACAGAAAGACCTGATAAGTTCGCGTCTAGTTTATTAGAGGGGAAAGTGGGGATTTTAGTTGATACTTCACCTTTCGGGATTATAGTACCTACAACGCTCAATGCATATTATCAGGCTTCTGAAGATTACTATCAAAGATGGCAAATTATGACGTTTACTAGATTTTTAAGATACATTGTTTCTTTTCTTTCATTTACATTACCAGGTCTTTATATTGCGACATTGAATTTTCAGCCTCAAATGTTACCCACTTCTTTTGCTATATCTATTGCAGCCTCAAGAGAAGGCATAACCTTTTCTACTGTTATGGAAATTATAGTCATGGAGCTTATATTTGAACTATTTCGAGAGGCTGGTATACGAGCCCCAGGAGCAATTGGCCATGTTATTGGCCTAGTAGGTGGAATCGTTATAGGACAAGCTGCTGTTGATGCAAATATTATTAGCCCTATGATTATTATCATTATTGCCCTTACTGCAATATGCACTTTTGCAATACCAGATTATAGTTTAACCTCATCTTTTAGATTAGTTAGATATTTTGTTATTGCATTTTCAGCGATTTTTGGATTATACGGATTTTTAATAGCAATGCTAATCATTTTAACACATCTTTCCTCTTTAGAAAGCTTTGGAATACCTTATTTGGCTCCATATAATATATCTGATCAAAATGAATCAAAGGATGTAAAAGATACTGTTCTAAGATTTCCTACATTTATGCAAACTACCCGTCCTATTTTTGCAAGAAAGTCTCAACGTATAAAACTGAGAGTGAGAAATGGGATTAATGCACAAGATGTAGCTCCAGGTAATAATAGTGGAAAAACAAATGGACAAGTGCCGGATAAAGAGAATAAAAATGATGGAGGTGAGTAAATGTTTACCCACAATGGAAAAATATCAGTTAGGCAGGTAACATTACTACTGGTTTTACAAATGTTTAATATGACTATTCTTATTTTACCCAGAATAGCAGTTGATTCTGTAGGGAGAAATGGCTATATATTACCTATTGTAGCAATATTATTAGGGATTATTTATGTTTGGTGTATTACTGCGTTAACTCAAAAATTTCCAGGGGATACACTAGTAGAAATCATTCCAAAGATTGTCCCACGTATTATCGCATACATGATTATAATAGGATTTGCTCTAAAGCTTATTATAGGTATAGGGTTAGAATTGCGTATGTTTGGAGAAATGATTAATCAAGTTATGCTGCCTAAAACACCGCTAGTTGTTATTATGTTAGTCATGCTTTTGGCTGTTGTATACCTTGTGAAATCTGGAATAGAAGCAACTGCTCGCATGGGAGAAATTCTAATTTTCTTTGTATTTATTCCATTAGCTATTGTATTTTTTAAAAGTTTACTAAATGCTGATTATAAAGAAGTTATGCCATTTTTTCAAACTAATTTTAAGCAAGTAGGGTGGGGGAGCTATTATATAAGCTTAAGCTTTGTACCTATTGAATTTATGCTAATGATGGGAGGACTAATGGAGAAACCACATGAAGCTAGAAAAGCTACATTAAGGGCAGTTATTATAATTACTATCTTAGAAAGTCTCATTATTTTACTTACTATATGTAGCATAGGACCAAGTGAAGTTACAAGGCAGGTATGGCCAATTTTAACGTTGATGCAAAGTATTCAAAACGCAAGAGAAATCATGGAAAATCAAGAGATTTTTATGATGACAGGTTGGATACTTAGTATATTTATGTATATTAGTTCAGGGCTTTATTTTGTTTCCCTTATAGGTAGTAGAAGCTTTAAATTTAAAAGAGAAAATATATTTGTGTTACCATTAATGCCAATTGTATATTTTATAGCTGTGTGGCCTAATAGTTTAATTCAAACCTATGCCTACTACATTAAATTTCAACAATATTTTGGAATATGGTTTTTAATACCTGTCCCCATAATATTGTGGTTGATTGCTACAGGAAGGGGAATCAAGAATGGTAATGAATAAGCTGAAGTATTTTGTAATTATTTTGTTACCCTTAGTGTTAACTGGATGTTGGGATAGTGTAGAAATTAATAAAAGACATGTGATTTTAGAAGTAGCAATAGATAAAAATGATCAAACCAAAGAGAAATTAATAGATGGAAAGGGAAAAAAGTATGAGGTGACTTATACAATACCAGACATTGCAAAGTTATCTGGTGAAGATAGTTTGGCAGAAGATGTAAAAACTGTCATTGTATCAAAAAGCCCTTCACTAGCAACAAGTATTGATGAAGTGGAGCATAAAACACAGAATACACTTACTTTTAGTCATACTAAAGCCATAATATTGGGAGAGGAATTACTAAAAGATAAGGAATTATTTGAGGCTACTATAGATGGATTACTTAGAGATATGCAAATATCAAGAGGAACCACTATCTTAGTTGCAAAAGGGAAAGCAGGAGATATAACTAAAGCATCCAATCCTGAAAATCCTATTATCGGTCTTTATATAATGAGGTACTTTAATAATTCCGAAAGATCGACTAGCTATGCTAAACAGCAAACGCTAGGAAATATGATAAAAGAATTACAAAATACAGGTATCACTACTATTCCAATAATAAGTCAAGAAGGAGGAAAAGAAGGGACGGTTCTTATTCATGGTGCTGCAGTAGTTAAGGATTATAGATTAGTAAATTGGCTTGATAAAGAGCAGGTTAGAGGAGGGTTATTTGTTAATGGTAAAATTAAAGAAGTACCTATCATCGTAAAATATAAAGGTCAAGATCTCACATACAAAATTAAAAACCAAACTTCTAAAACCTCTTTTGACAATAAAGATGGAGAATGGACTGCAAACCTAGATATAAATGTAGAGGGGAATATAACAGAATTTACATTTTTAAGCCCAAATATATTATTCAATGAAGGAAATATTAAAGAAATAAGTAACTTAATTCAGAAAGAGATAGCTAATCAGGTACAAAAATGTATTAACTACTCTAAGAAAATTAATGTAGATTTCTTGAATATAGGTTTAGAAATGTATCGTAAACATCCAACTGAATGGGAGAAGTATCAAGATAGATGGGAGGTATCAGCATATAGAGATATTCCTATCATAATAAATG
Source organism: Bacillota bacterium (assembly GCA_023436395.1). GTDB lineage: Bacteria > Bacillota > Clostridia > Lachnospirales > Cellulosilyticaceae > Cellulosilyticum. The sequence continues at coordinate 5,513 of JAEZJJ010000094.1, forward strand.
CAACAGTTACTATTCATAACACTGGTGCTTTAAAATAATTTAATAGGGACAGGTCTTAAAAACAGAATTATGTGTTTAAAAAGTGTGTAATGAGTCAATACTCCTTCTAAATTAAGAGAAGGAGTATTATATATGCCTAGAAAAGCTAGAGACAAAACTGAATGTGGAATTTATCATATTAGTATTCGTGGAAATAATAAACAAGATATTTTCATAGATGATCAAGATAGGATAGAGTATCTAGCAAGATTACAAAGATATAAGGAGACTTATAAAGTAGGTATATATGCGTACTGTCTAATGACCAATCATGTGCATTTATTAGTATTTGATAATGGACAAGATATATCTAGATTCATGCAGGGATTGAATTTGAGCTATGTAATCTATTTTAACAACAAATACAAAAGGTCAGGGCACTTATTTCAAGATAGATTTACTAGTAGTGTAGTTGATAATGAACAATATTTATTCCAGGTGTCTAAGTACATTCACTTAAATCCTATCAAAGCAAAATTGGTAAAAAAGCCTGAGGAATATCGTTGGAGTAGTTATTGTAATTATATAGGAACTCAAAATGACGAAATAGTTGATGTTAACTTTATATTAAATGAGTATGGAGTGGAAGATTACCAGAGTAAATTTCTGTATAAATGTTATGTAGAAGAAAATATAGAAGATAGTGGTAATGCACAAGAGGAAATAGCAAGTGCCCAGGATGAAAGGAAAGATAAACTATCATTAAAGGGAATTATTAAAGTAGACCCTAATATTCTTATAAATAAACTAGAAGAGTATTGGGGGGGAAAGTATTGAAGGTATAATAGGTAATAATACACAGAAATGTAGGAGAGAGATGACCATTTATCTAATTGCTCTAATAGCACGACTTTCTTATAAAAGAATAAGTTTATTATTTAATATGAGAGATGTTTATATATCATTAAATATAAAAAAGATAGTAGAGACAATGATTAAGGATATAAGTGTCATGAGCGAAAGAGAGTATATTATAGCAATGTTAGAGAAATAAATAATATTTTATAGACATATGTATAAAAATAATTATACTGACAATAATTCTATTATAAAAAGATAAAATAAATTATTGGTGGTGAATATAATGAAAAAAGAAAGTCGATTAAATAAAATAAAGAGGAAATGCATAGCCATTTTAAAGGATGATATGAGTATGACTAAGATTAGTCTAATTACTCTTGTAAGTATGATACCAATAGTGTTAATCTTGATTATTCTTATAAATTATTCAGGTTCAACAACTAATGCTTTAGCAAATAAAATTATTAGGTTCCATGTAGTAGCTAATAGTGACTCTACCCAAGATCAACTTTTAAAACAACAAGTTAGGGATGAAATTATAGCTTATATGGAGCCACTACTAGAGGATTCTACTAGCATAGAAGATACAAGATATATTATTAAGGAGTCTCTTCCTCTAATAAAAGAAGTGGCAGAAGAAATAGTTGTTAAATGGGATAAGGATTATGATATATATGTTACTCTTGATGAGGCTAATTTTCCTACTAAATCTTATGGTGACGTAGTACTACCTGCAGGGAAATATGAAGCATGTAGAGTGGTAATAGGTAAGGGAAAAGGGGAGAATTGGTGGTGTGTTATGTTTCCACCACTATGTTATTTAGATGCCTCTTCTGGGGTAGTACCATTAGAAGGGAAGGAACAATTAGAAGAGCAATTAAATGCAGAACAGTATAATTTAATTACTCAAAAAGATAAACCTTACCAAATACGTTTTAAGTTAATAGATGAAATTAATTCGTTCCTAAATCCATCTAACTATAAAAATACTAATTAATCATATACATAAAAGGTTATTATCGGTAAATATTATTGGTAATAACCTTTTTGTGTATGGAATAAATTAAGAACCGTCCCTAAATTATAAATTAATTTATAAGACCTAACTTATAAGACCTGTCCCTAAAACAAATATTGAATATCTAGGGAGAAAGTACTAAAATATAGTAAGCAATAGAGTGATTAAAGAATATGATGAATATAGAGGATATAATCAGGAGGACAATAAATGAAAAAAAGTATTCTATTGATATTTGGAGGGTGTTCATCTGAACATGAAGTTTCTCTAAAATCAGCAACTACTATTTTAAACAACATTAATAGAAGTTTATATGAGGTGCACCCAGTTGGAATTACTAAAGAAGGTAAATGGTTATTATATACAGGGAGTAATAATGACTTAACTACTAATGAGTGGAAAAAGAATGGGATTCCTGCATTCTTAAGCCCAGATGCAACTCAAAAAGCTTTATGGATTTGTAAGGGACAGGGACAAGAATCGATAAAAATAAATATTGATATTGTATTTCCTGTATTACATGGTAGAAATGGTGAAGATGGAACTATCCAAGGTCTATGTCAGCTTGCTCAGATTCCATTTGTAGGTTGTGGTGTACTAGCTTCAGCAGTATCTATGGATAAAGCGTTTACTAAAATAGCAGTAGCTACTAAAGATGTTCCACAAGCTCAATTTGTTGTGGTAAAAGAACCCGAATTAAAGTTTATGGAGAAAACCATTCAAAAGATAGAATCAGCTTTTTCATATCCTTATTTTATCAAACCAGCTAATGCAGGTTCATCAGTAGGTATTTCAAAAGCTAATAATAGAGAAGAGTTAATAAACGGTTTATACGAAGCAGTTAAACATGATAGGAAAATATTAATTGAAGAAACTATAGTTGGACGTGAAGTAGAAACAGCAGTTATGGGAAATGACGAAATTGTAGTTTCAGGTGTAGGAGAAATCTTAGCAGCAGCAGAATTTTATGATTTTGATGCTAAGTACAATAATGCAGAATCTAAAACTGTAGTAGATGCAGATTTGCCAAGTGAGACAAAAGAAAAAATTCGTCAATATGCTAAAGATGTATTTGATGCAGTAGAAGGAAAAGGATTGTCTAGAATAGATTTCTTCGTTAAAGAAAATGGAGATATTATATTTAATGAGATTAATACTTTACCAGGATTTACATCTATTAGTATGTATCCTATGCTATTTGCTGCAACAGGACTTAGTATTGAACAAATTATTACAAAGTTAATAGAATTAGCTAGTTTATAGATAAATAAGATGTATAAAGAGGTTATTTGTGAAAAAATAAACACAAATAACCTTATTTATAACGTAGCATATAATTATTACAAAGGAGGTTGAAATGAAAGAGGCACAAATTAGTGTTTATGATAAACAAATATATGAAGAACATAGTGATGAAGCTGAAAATAAATTTTTCGGGAACTTTGCATTTAAAAATGAAAGTTTATATATTACCTATAAAGATGAAGAACAAAATATATCAACTATTATAAAAGCTAAAAATAATATTGTTTCAATTAAAAGATTAGGTGCTATGCGAGGAAACTTAGAATTTGATGTGAATAAGCCTAATAAAACAATCTATAGTACACCGTATGGAAACATAGAAATAGAAATTATTACCAAAAAATGCGATATATATGTACTTAATAAAGGTGTAAAAATATATATCGAGTATAAGATTGTGATGCACGGAAAGAAAGTCAGTGATAATATATACTTAATAGTTGTAAATTAATAAAACCATAAAATATTTTCTAGAAAATTAATAGAGGCAAATAAGGGGGATATAATGAATAAAATAAGAAAAGCAATTATACCAGCAGCAGGGTTAGGAACAAGATTTTTACCTGCAACCAAAGCACAGCCTAAGGAAATGTTACCTATAGTAGATAAGCCTACTATTCAATATATAGTAGAAGAAGCAGTTGCATCAGGTATTGAAGATATTATTATTGTTACTGGAAGAACAAAAAAGGCAATTGAAGACCATTTTGATAAATCTATAGAACTAGAAATGGAATTAGAGAAAAAGCAAAATCAAGAATTATTAGAGATTGCTAAATCAGTATCACAAATAGCTAATATTTATTATATAAGACAAAAAGAGCCTAAAGGTTTAGGCCATGCAGTATTAACAGCTAAGACTTTTGTGGGAGATGAACCATTTGCAGTATTGCTAGGTGATGATGTAATTGACTCAGAAAAACCAGCACTTAAGCAGATGATGGAAGTATACGAAAAATACAATGCCTCTATTCTTGGGGTACAAACAGTAGATAGAAATGATGTAAATAAGTATGGAATAGTAGATGGTATTCAATTAGATAATCGTATATTTGAAGTAAAAAATATGATTGAAAAACCATCAACAAATGAAGCACCTACTAATGTAGCTGTATTAGGTAGATATATTATTACACCAAGGATATTTGATTATCTTGAAAAACAGGAGATAGGAGCAGGTGGAGAAATCCAACTTACAGATGCATTAAATAAATTGGCTAAAGAAGAACCAATGTATGCATATGATTTTATTGGACGTCGTTATGATGTGGGAAATAAAATGGGATTCTTACAAGCTACCGTTGAGTTTGCATTAAAAAGGACTGAACTTAATGAGGAATTTAAGGCATATTTAAAAGAATTAGTAAAAACATTTTAGGAGATAAGGGAAACCTTGTCTCTTTTTAAAATTAGAAGTAAGACCTGTCCCTAAAAGAAAAATAAGACCTGTCCCTAAAGGGAGTAAAGAAAATGGCCGATATAAATGTAAGGTTAGTTTTATTTAGGAGGAATTAAGAATGAAAAAACGTGGGTGTTACATGTTGGGGACAGTTCTTTTAAGCCTTGGGATGAGTATATCAACCTTTGGAGCAGTTCCAGAGTATCTTACAGGTTCTGAATATAGCGATATGTTAAATGATAACTATACAGAAGATAGAGGAATAGTGGTAGAAAATTACCCTGAATTAGGTTATTTAGTTTATAAGAATAGTCAAGGTAAAGAAGTGACTTATAACTATTATAAGGATGAAGTCGTAGTTGAGAAGCAACCATATTATGAAATGGAAGATAGAATAGGTTACATTGATGAATTGTTTCCTAATTTTGAATATGATCCTAGAGACTCTTCTATAACCAGTCTTAGAGCAGGGGATAGTATTTACATTAGAGTGAATAAAGAGGGCATTGTAACTTATATTAGTGCATATAATGATTACTTAGTACGTTATGGTAAAGTTATTTCATTCCAATATAATACAGGAGAAACAGCTGTTTTACAGCTTCAAGATGATAGAGGAAATATTTATGTATATACTGTAGAACTTAGTACACCAGTAACTAAAGGAAGTAAGGGCTGCGGATTAAGTACTATAAAAAATGGAGATTGGGTAAAAGTACTTGTTAGTCAAAAAATTCTAGGCGTTGGAATTATAGATGAAGTAGTTGAAGAGATAGTTATTGATAATGACACTAGATATATTTCAAATATTTATAGGGGACAGGTCACATCTATAGATACTTTTAAGAAAATGCTTAACATAAAAAATGGACAAGCATTAGGAAAGACAAACTGGGGTGCTTATAATAGTTTATTACGTCTAGGACTAGATACATCTAATCTATCAGCTTATTTAATAGGTAATCGTATATCTATTGATTATATAAATAGAAACTTAAAAAATTCAGATGGTTACGTATATGTGGCTACAGAGAATTACAAGGGAAAAGAGAACGCAGTCAAACTTAATTTTCAAAGTAAACTTCAGACTACTTTAGAACCGTCCCTAGTTATCTATGCATCTCCTAATATGATAAAGTTATTATCAGGAGAAACAATTTATATTGCTGAAGATGCTATTGTGGTAAGAGATAAGCGCTTAGTAGGTGGTAGTAGTATTATGGTAGGGGATATGCTTCAAGCTGTTATTACAGGGGAACATAAGTTGGCAGTTGGTAATTTAGTGAGTGAAAGAACAACTGGATCTTTAGAGGTATTTAGAGGTAGAATTAAGAAGGTTAAGGAGAATGAATCCTTCCAAGTTGAAACATTCTCTTTATTACAAGGAAATACATGGTACTATCATCCAACCCCACATACATTTTCTATAGATGCAACTACTAAGTTCTATACAGAAGAGGGATTTGTAGAAGGTGGAGTTAATTCATTTATGGATTATGGAGATGAGACTTCAGTAAGTAAGGTTTATACAGTAATCGCCCTAGGTGATAGAGCACAGATGATCATTGATATGCCTTATACTACAGAATCTGTTAAGGGACAGGTCTATAAGGTTGCTGAGGATAGTATTCAGATTAAAGATGTATACTATTACCATACAGCTCAGAAAAAGTGGCTTCAATATAGTAAGAAGAATGTAGGAGCAACCATTAATTTAGGAAGCAATACAGTTATTATTAAGAATGGTAAGGTCGTTCCAGCACGTAGCTTGGAGGATGGTGACGTTATTAGTGCAATGGTTGCAACAAATCTCAAGGATTCTGAGGGAAAAGCACAAGGATATATCATCATAGTAGAAAACTAGGAGGAGCCATATGAAAAATAAATTATTAAAAAAGATAACAATATTTTGCATAAGTACAGTATTAATGACTAGTACTGTTCTAGCTGAAGAAGGTGAAATGGGGTATTTTGGAGGAATCAGTTCAGGTGTTAAACTCCCAACCCTTACTTCATTAGCTCAAAAAAAGACAACAACAACTAAAAAGTATACATTACCTTATAAAGAAAATATCTATCTATCAGGTAAGGCGGAAACAGTAGAGGGAACCATTGAAATTAAGCCTGGTAAAGATATTGATAAAGAAAAAGGAAGTGGTAGTTACACAGAAAGTTATGTAATCAAAGCTCAGAATGCTACTAATACAGCCAGGGTTTCAAGAACTATTACCTTTGAAACACAATATACATACAATGCCGAACTAAAGCAAACAACTAAAGTATCCACTATTAAAAAATGGACTGAAAATGTAACGACAGGTGGAAAAACTTACTCACTTAATAGTAACAAATCAAGTTACACAAAGAGTATTTTAGAAGATTATACACCAGGAGTTCTTTACTACAGAGGAGATATTAGTTATGATGCTGTTTACTCAGAAGGAAGTAGTGAAGAAATAAGGGTATCAGTTAATGGGCCTATATATGGATATGATCAGGCATTTGGTAAGACAGAAACTCAAAAACGCAGCATTACAGTTGATTTAGGTGATGATCAAGGATACGCTATAGAGGAAACACCAACTGTTACGGTATATAGAGATATTCAATATGGTGCAAATGAACCAACTGCCATTAGTATGGCAGGAAATTACAAAGAGATTACTAGGGGAGAAGGGGTACTGAGTTATAATATTTTACAAGGTCATCCTACCCTATACGATGATGAATTAGCGGGGATGATAAATGTAGACAGTACACCAACTATTGAACAACTTAAAGTACCAACAGGATTAAATCTAAAAGGTCATCCAGCAGAATCACAGATTAATAGAATGTATGGTATGAAAGTATTTACTGATACACCTAGTAATTTTTCAGCTAATCAAGTGGTTACTAGAGGAGAATATATTAAGATGTTAGTAACTGCCTTAAAAATGGAGTTACCAGAGGATACGACCTCAAAGAAAAAATCCACTAAAAAGAATACTGCTGTAGTATCACCTTTCACAGATGTAAAAGAAGGAGATGCTTATTATCTTTATGCTATGGCAGCATATAATGCAGGACTTATTGATGGTGGAAAGTTTAATGCAAATGCAAGTTTAACGAGAGAAATGATGTATCTTCTTAATATTAAAGCTATAGGACTAGAAAGATTAGGTCTAGGCACCATGGATGCATATACCCCATTTGTAGATGATGCACAAATCTCTACTTGGGCTAAATCAGCAATCTATGCAGCAAGCAATCTTGGGATTATTACACCTAGTAATGGTTATGTATTCCCACAGAAAAAAGTAACAAAAGCTGAATGTGCTACTTTCCTAGATCAATTAATAAATTACTTAAGATATGATTTACAAAAAGATTATTCAGATAAAATGCTAATAGGTTAAAAATAGGGACGGTTCTTAAATTAAAAATTTAAGAACCGTCCCTATTTTTACTATTTTTATTTTGTGAATTCTTGAAGGGTGGTAATAAGATCGCTAGGAGACATAGTATTAGGTACATTAATGCGTTTTAAAGAAATTGGATTAAGACCTGTCCCTATATCAGCAAGTTTGGTGAGTTGAAAATCTACACCTATTTCTGATAGAAGCTTTCGCGTATATCTAGTGTTACGAAATTGAGGATAGGCAACTACAAATACATCACGTTTACCAAGATTTTTTTCTATAAGACCTTTAGACTGAGAAATATGATATCTTACATCTTTAAGTGACAAGTATGAAAGAGGTGTGTGATTATAACCATGAGACTGAATATCAATTAAACCACTAGCTTCCATTTCTCTTGCGGCATCCCAACCAAAATGCCTTTCCGTATTTTCATCTTTCATAAAATAGGAAGAAACAAATAAGGTAGCTGGAATATTGTATTTCTTATAGATAGGATAAGCATTTATATAATTGTTGAGATAACCATCATCCATTGTAATAAGGATAGGTTTATCAGGTAACCCACTTATACCATTTAAGTAGTTATGTAGCACTTTAAAATTGATAGGGGTATACCCGTTGTCCAATAATGCCTTCATTTGCGCATCAAATAAGGTAGTTGTCACAGAGCTTCTTTCATCCTCTGGTGCTACCACATCTGAAATAGTGTGATACATCAATATGGGTATATAGTCAGTAGCATAATTCATGGTATTACTAAGAGGATAACTTTCTAAACTACGCACTGCTCTAGAAGGAACATTCTCATTTTCAATAGTTAAATCTATACTCTGTACTTTGGATATCTCACCAGAAGCGTTATATCCAAGAGCTTTGAACCTAGTAACTCCATTAGCTTGCAGGGTTGTATCTAATTTAAGGACATAAGGATAATAGCTCTGAACAGTAAAATCCTGCTCTTCCAATCGGTAGTGGATATATTCAGATTGCGTTAAAAGTGTAGCATCTGGAGAAATAATAATCTCTTCGACTCCTGTAAGTGTATTGTAGCTATTTAAAGTAACATAAGGCGAACTAGATGCAACAGGCTCATCCTTAAGTGTTAACCAAGGTTCCTGTAATAAACGGCCATAAATACTTTGATAAGTATTATAGTTACTATTATCAGCAGTAAGCGTGAAGCCATCTTGGATAGCAAAAGGTGGCTTAATAATAGGTGAAAATATAGTTTGGCACTTAGGGAACTGAAGCGCAAGAGTGTAATAAATCTCATTAATTTCCTCTGTAGCTAATCTTAAATTCTCTTTACAAGTTGCAATTACATTTTCTCTAATATAAATTTTTTTAGAGTCACTAAAAGCTTTATAAATATTCTTTAGTGTATCGAAATCCTTGGTACTATTTAGATTAATGCCTATACTTGGAGTACTAACTGATTCCTCATATTCTTGAAACACTGCTAAGTCTCTTGGAAACAGGATGAGCTCAATACTTGATAAATGATGTTGTTCTAAAAGGGAGTTTAGCTCATGGCATAGTCTTAAATAATTTTGCTCGTTTACTATAGGCTCAGGGATGAAGGAAAGTGTAATCTTTGGAGCCAGGCCAGACATTACACGTAAATCTTCAATAAGTGTACTAAGCTGTATTTCTTCGTTGGTTACTATATAACTAAGGTTTAAAGTCGTAGTGTCATTGGGAAGTTGTATTTGTAAAACAGAAACTAAATCACTAGAATAACTCAGCTGAGACTCTAGCTTAAATAAAGGTGAAGCATCAGCTTTTAGTTTCATGATTTGTAAGTCATCTTTTACATCACCAGGAGGCAATAGAAAAAAGTACAAACAAAGGCCACTAGTTATTAGAATTAGAAGAACAATGAGGTATTTATATTTAAGAGATTTCTTTATCAATTTAATGACCTCCTTTAAGTATGTAAACTATAAAATGTAAATCTCCTTAATAGTTTATCCTATAGGCATCAAGAATAAAAGATATTAATAGATACTTTATATTTAAATATGGATGATCTTTAAGGTTAGAGCATATAAGAGTGGTTTATAAATGAAACTTAATGTAAATAACATATAATATATTACAAAAGTATTAACAAGTATTAAATAAATGAGTGAATTAAGCGCGGTTATCTACTGGGACAAACCTATGTCTATCAATGGAAATAAGAGTGATGAAACTTAAATATAAAAAATACAAAATAATATAGAAAAGTTAAACTTAATAAATACCAATAAATGGATATTGAAATTCTATGAGTATCAATGTATAATAAAAACACGAAAGGAAATAACACCTTTCATGCACAGCGAAAACGCGAAGAAGATACATATATTACATAAATATTAAATAGTATTACAAGTTATTACATTGTATTAAAAAAGATTTTGAAAACATACTCTATTATAAGAATAATTAATTAAGAATAATCAAAGTAAATCAATTCATCTGTAAAGTTTATTGCTTGAGGACGTTATGGAAGATTAAACAAGCATATGATTTGATATCTAATATAAAAACATATAATAGCTAAAAGTTAGAAAAGGTATTTTCTATAAGAAGGCTGTTTTATGGATAAGTAATGATGAAGTCTTGATATATAAAACTCATTATAGATAAATAAGTTAAGAACTGTATTTATTCATATTCAATTATCTTATATTTATAAGCAAAATGATAATGTATAAATGAAAGTTAAAAATGATTTATCTATAACAAGATGAAAATTGCTACTTAATAATATTTAAGAATAGTATTTAACAATAGTATTTAAGATTAGTAAAAGATTAATTACATAATAAAGTGAGTTTCCAAATTGAAGTTATCTCGCTACGCATAAGTTTTCGCCTGATTAGACTAGTTAATAAACACAAATTTATATACATCAGGAGGACTTACACAATGAAATTACGTCAAAAATTAGCAGTAGCTCTTGCATCAGCAATGGTGGTAACAGCAATTCCAGTTGTAACAGTAGCATCTTCAACAAATGCAGTGACTAAAGAAGTGATTGTATCAAAAAATGATACATTCAATACTACAACAGCACCACAATTAAGCATGAAATTAGATGATACATTAGTAGAAGAAACTACTTTCTACTTAAACTTAACAGGTTCAGAATGGTCAGCAGATACTTTTAAAGATGCAAGCGGTGCATGGATTGCTCAAACAATTAATGTGGCTGGAGATATTGTAACAGACGGTACTGAAGTATTAGAAATCAAACCAACATCTAAAACAGAATTACAAGTTAAAGTATTAACCGGAAAAACAGTAGCTGCAGGAACTACTATTAAAGTGCCACTACTTGTAAAAGTAACAGGAGAAGAAGCAGCAGTATCTATCGATCCTAATAACCAATTAGTAACAAAAGGAACTTTTACATTTGCAACTACAGCAGATGCAAAAGGTAAAGTATCAATTGGTACACTTACAAACGTATATGAAGAAGGCGAAATCTCTTCAATTACTATTGAAGAACCATTTTCAGGTGTATTCCAAGCTAAAGCCCAAGAATTACAAGATGCAGGAAAAACTCACCTTACACTTGAATTAGAAATTGAAAATAAAGAGTATGAAATCTTATCAACAAAAGATGTAAAAATTAGCTTTGGTAAAGGATTTACTCGTTCAGAATTAAAAGCTTCAGATTTAATAATTGAAGAAAATGCGTATGGTGATATTGTAGCAATCAAAGTTCCTGCAACTGTATTTACTACTGATTTAGCTGGAGCAAATAAAGGAAATATTACACTTAGTGGTATTAGCGTTAAATCAACAGTGAAAGAACCAACTACAGGTGAATTCAAAGTAACATTAGGTGGAGACCTTGTAAAAGAAGCAGAATATGTAGTAGCAAACGTTGTTAAACATGGTGCAAAAATCACATTAAAAGATGATAAAAAGGTAGAGTTCTTAGCAGGTCGTGATTCTAAAGTTAACTTCACAATCGAAGAAAATGTAAAAGATTCTATCATTGGTAACCGTACAATGAATATTGCATTAGACAATGGTTACTTTGGTGTATATGATGCTAAAAGTACTACAAAAGCAGTAGATCAATTTGAAGCTATGATCACTCTTCCAGATAATGCTCAATTAGTAGATGTAGAAGTAAATAAAGACAATCAATTTGTTGGTTTCTCAGTAAAAGTATTAGCTAGTGAAGTAAGCAGTGAAGCAATTGATAAATTTGAATTTGAAGCACCACTTTGCGCAAATTTAGCACAAGCAGATGCAGAAATTAAACTTACTGTAGATGGTCGTGCAATTGAAGGTGAAGAACCATCAGCTGTAATTGCACAAGTAAAAGCACCAATTAAAGTAGAAGCAGAAAAAATGTCTCTTAAAGTTGGTCTTCAAAATCAAGTTGGTGGTAAAGTAGTATTTACAGAAACAGATAAAGCGATGTTCAAACGTGGAGATATCGTATTATCTATCCCAGCTGAAGAAGGTGTTAAATTTACAAAAGCACCAGAAGTAGCAGTTACATCAGGTGATTTAAGAATCGATACAAAAAATGTATCAATTAAATACAACGCAGATAATAAAGCTTATGAAGTAAAAGTACCAGTATCTCGTGAATCAAAAGAAGCATCTACAATCGAAGTGAAAAACTTTGAAGTAACTGTAGATCGTACAGTTCCAGAAGGTGGATACGCCCTTACAGTTGCTGGAGATGCTTTAGTATCTAGCCACGTAAAAGGTGCAAACCATAGTCATGGTACAATCGAAGTAGAAGGTTTCTTTGCAGTAGGAACACCAAATACAGAAGATATCGCATCTAATGGTTTAAGAAAAGGAACAGCAAGCTTCACTATCAATAACTCAAAATACACAGTAAATGGTGAAGAAAAAGAAATGGATGCAGCTCCATATCTTGCAAATGACAGAACTATGATTCCAGTTCGTTACGTATCAGAAGCTTTCGGTATTGCAGGAAAAGATGTATTATTCAGCAATGGAACGGTAACTATGTTCGCTGGTAGCAGAACAGTTCAATTAAAAAATGGTAGCAATATTGCAGTAGTAAATGGTGTAAATATTCAAATGGACCAAAAAGTTGTTATCAAAGACGGTAGAACATATATCCCAATGGGAGAAATCGGAAGAATTCTTGGGGTATCTGTAACTTGGGATGGTACAACAAAAACTGTAACATTTACAAATAAATAATATTTTACAGATAAATAACATAAATATATAAACATAAATATATAAACATAAAAGGGTGTCACATAAAGGTGATACCCTTTTATGTTTATATATTTTTAGAATATTAAAAAGTCACGATTATCAATAAAATATGTAGTTTAAAGTAAAAGTTGAGGCAAATTAGTAAATCTGAAAGATGTCGAAAAATGTTACAATAATATTACATATCCCTATATTTGGTTGACTTAAAAAATATACATAAGTATAATTAATTTGAATACAGCAAGTGTATTAGAATTGATAAGATTTAAATAAGTGGGAGGAATGATCGTGAAATTACGTCAAAAATTAGCAGTAGTATTAGCATCAGCTATGGTAGTAACAGCAGTGCCAGTAGTAACAATGGCTGCAGTACCAACAGTAAGTAGAGAAGTTATTGGAGCAAAAGATGAAAAACTTAGTAGCAAATCCTTTATAAGATTTAAAACTGGTGGAGATTTATATGGAGGAGAACAATTCTGGGCAACATTAGAGAATTGTGAACTTGATGGTTACAAAGCTGATGGATCAGGAACAACTACTACAGGAACTATTAGTGTAGGATCAACAACTATAACTTATCATTGGACTAAAAAGAATGAAATTGGATTTACAGTTAATGGAACTACTGGTGCTAGTGTGATAAGCGAAGATGAGACATTCGAATTCGACTTAACAGATGTCGTGTTAAAAGGTGATGATGCTTACTTTGTAGTTGATCCTAACAACACAGGTATCATTGGTACTTCAGGAACAGAAAAGAAAAAAGAAGTAAAAATCTTCATCGGTACTACTAAAGACCAAAAAGGTGTAGTAACTGTTGGGGATGCTCCAAACATTTTCCTTGAAGGTGCAATAGGAGATATTATTATCACAGAGCCATATGCAGGTGCAATTTATAAAGGGGCAATGGATAATGACACTGATACTACAAATACGAAATTAAAAGTAGAACTTACTCTTGATAATCCTGACTATGAGTTCTATCAAACAGGAGCTAGTGATATTAAAGTATCTTATGAAAAAGGTTTCTATGAAGAAGGTAGCATTACATTAAGTTCTGCTGACATGGAAGTTGAAAAATATGGAGACAAGGCTACATTATATATTCCTGTATCAGCACTTTCAACATATACAACAAACGCTGGTAAAATTGTTATTTCTGGTATCCAAGTAATGGCAAATACTAAAAATCCAACAGAAGGTGACTTAAAAGTTACTATTGGTGGAGAAGTAAATGGAGTAACAGATGCAGTAGTAGCAAAAGTGCTAGCAGCAGATACAAAACTTTCTATGAAAGATGATAAAGTAGTAGAAATCATTGCTGGTCGTGATAAAACTATTGAATTCAAGCATGCAGAAAATGTTGCAGATGGTATCAATCCAAACCACACTATCGAATACACAATCGATAATGGTTACTTTGGTACATACACAAGAGATATCGATGGTGATGGTATCGCTGAACTTCGAGAACTTAAAAATGCTACAAGAGCAGAAAAAATTGCAGCTTTCGAATATGTTGTAACAGAAGCTAACTCAGATGCACTTCCAGCAGGTGTAACAGTAGTAGATGTTGAAATGGATGGAAGCAAATTTGTAGGATTCTCTGTAAAAGTTCTTGCAGCAAGCGTAACTTCAACAGATAAAGAAGACTTTACATACAAAATGCCTTTATTAATTGACTTAGACACAACAGATGCTACAGAAGTTAAAGTAACAGCTTCTGGTGAAAGAGCAATTGACGAAGAAGTATCTACAGTAGCAGCTAAAGTTAAAGCTCCTGTAACAGTTACATATGATGTAATGCCAGTTAAAGTAGGTCTTCAAAAACAAGAATACACAGGAAAAATCACTATCACTGAAACAGATAAAGGTATGCTTCAACGTGGTGACTTAGTTCTTAGAACTGAAGCTGATGGATACAAATTCACTGCTAAAGGTGATGTTAAAGTAACAGCTGGTAGTGTAGTAATTGACGAAGTTAAAGTTGACAAAACAGAAGGAACAATTACTATTCCAGTTAAATACATTTCTAAAGAAGCTTCTACTATCGAAATCACAGGATTTGTAGTAGATGTTGACCGTACAGTTCCAGAAGGTACATTTGCTTTACACGTTGATGGTGATACACTTGGAACAGATGGTAAAAAAGATGCTCATGGTTCAATTGAATTAAAAGACTTCTTTAAAGTAACAACTCCAAACACAGAAGATATCAAAAATGGCGCGCTTAAAGCTGTTACAGCATCTTTCACAGTAGGTTCAAAAGAATATACTGTTGATGGTACAACAAAAACTATGGATGCTGAAGCTTATGTACAAAACAATCGTACAATGGTACCAGTAAGATACTTATCTGAAGCATTCGGAATTGCTCCAGAAAATGTATTATTCTCTAATGGTGTAGTTACAATCATTGCTGGTGAAAAAGTTGTTCAAGTTAAAGTGGGTAGCGCTGATTTAGTAATGAATGGTGCAATCATCACTATGGATGCAAAAGCAGAAATTAAAGATGGTAGAGCTTATGTTCCAATGAAATTCATTGCAGCTGCATTAGGCGTATCTTCAAATTGGGATAGTGTAACTAAAACAGCTACATTCTCAAACAAAAACTAATAGAGTGCAATTTGAATAAGTTATAATATTGAATAAGTTATAATATTGAATAAGTTATATATAGAAGAAAAGAAGGTGTAATCGAATCTGATTACACCTTCTTTTCTTTTATTACAATCATAATACAAAATTGAAAAAGCTGTTGACGAATTTATCAAATTAAAATAACATAAAAATATAATATTTCAGATAAATTTATTAAGATAAAATTTTTAAATAAGAGCCAATAATAAATTATTACAATAAAGTTACAATTATTAATATATTATTGACTTATAAAATTTTAAAAAGTATAATTTGTTTGAAATATAAATATGATGTATTTATATATTTATTAAAATAAACTATAAGGGGGACGTTGGTTATGAAATTACGTCAAAAGTTAGCTGTTGTATTAGCTTCAGCTATGGTAGTAACTGCAGTGCCAGTAATCACAATGGCAGATGTGCCAACAGTAAGTAGAGAAGTTATTGGAGCAAAAGATGAGACAAAACTTGACAGCAAATCTTTTATTAGATTTAAAACAGGTGGAGATTTGTATGGTGGAGAACAATTCTGGGCAACATTAGAGAATTGTGAACTTGATAATTACAAAGCTGATGGAACAGGAGCAACTACTACAGGAACTATTACTGTAGGAGGAACAACTATAACTTATCTTTGGACTAAAAAGAATGAAGTTGGATTCACAGTTAATGGAGCTGCTGGCTCTAGTGTGATAGATGAAGATGAGACATTCGAATTCGACTTAACAGGTATCAAATTAAAAGGCGATGATGCTTACTTTGTAGTTGATCCTAACAACACAGGTATCATTGGTACTTCAGGAACAGAAAAGAAAAAAGAAGTAAAAATCTTCATCGGTACTACTAAAGATCAAAAAGGTATAGTAACAACTGGAGATGCTCCAAATATCTTCCTCGAAGGTGAAATAGCAGACATTATTATTACCGAGCCATATGCAGGTGCAATTGCAAAAGGTGCAGAGAACGATGAATTAAAAATAGAACTTACTATTGATAATCCTGATTATGAATTCTATGAAAGAAAATTTGGAGATATCACAGTATCTTATGAAAAAGGTTTCTATCAAAAAGGTAGTTTCACATTAGATACTAATAAGTATACTGTAGAAAAATATGGAGATAAAGCTACATTATTAATTCCTATTGATAAAGTTCAAGGTTTAGCAAATACTGGTAAGATTGTAATCTCTGGTATTGAAGTAATGGCTAATACTAAGACTCCAACAGAAGGAGACTTAAAAGTTACTATTGGTGGTGAAGTAAGTGAATTAAAAGATGCAGTAGTAGCTAAGATTGTAGCTAATGATACAAAACTTACTATGAAAGATGACAAAGTAGTAGAAATTATTGCTGGTCGTCATAAAGAAGTTGAAGTTAAACATTCTGAGAATGTAAAAGATGGTATTCTTCCAGATCATACTATTGATTATACATTAGACAATGGTTACTTAGGAGAATACGATTGGACCAAGACTGCTGGCGTTCCTGAAAAAGTAAAAGATGCTACTAGAGCAGAAAAAATTAAAGCATTCTTAGCTATTCAACCAGCTATGCCAAAAGGTGTTGAAGTAGTAGATGTTAAAATGGATGGAAGCAAATACATCGGTTTCACTGCTAAAGCATATGACAAAGCAGATAAAGTAAATGTTGGTATATTAACAGCAACAGATAAAGAAGATTTCACATATAAATTAAATGTTTATACAAGCTTAGATGCAAAAGATGCTACTGAAGTTAAAATTACAGCTTCTGGTGAAAGAGCAATTGATGAAGATGTATCTGTAGTAGCTGTTAAAGTTAAAGCTCCTGTAACATTTACATTTGATGCAATGCCTATTAAAGTAGGTCTTCAAAATCAAGAATATGCTGGAAAAGTAACTATTACAGAAACAGATAAAGGTATGATGCAACGTGGTGATATCATCCTTAAGACTGATGCAGAAGGATACAAATTCTCTGATAAAGGTGCTGTAAAAGTAACATCTGGTGATTTAGTACTTGATGAACCAAGATATGACAAGGAAAATAATCAACTTATTATTCCAGTTAAATACGCATCAAAAACTGCTTCTACTATTGAAGTAACAGGTTTCAAAATAACAACTAACCGTACAGTTCCAGAAGGAACATATGACTTAAAGATCGATGGTACTTCACTTGGTACAGATGGTAAAGTTGAAGCTTATGGCGATATCGCAATGGGCAAATTCTTCCAAGTAACAACTCCAAATACAGAAGATATCAAAAACAGTGCACTTAAAGCTGTTGATGCTAGCTTCGTAGTTGGTTCTACACAATATACTGTAGATGGTGTAACAAAGACTATGGATGCAGCTGCTTATATCCAAAATGGTCGCACAATGGTTCCATTAGCATATGTTGCAGAAGCATTTGGTGTACCAAGAACAAACGTATTATTTAATAAAGGTGTTGTAACAATCATTGCTGGTGAAAAAGTTCTTCAATTTACAGTTGGAAGCGATGTAATGACTGTTAATGGTTCACCTATCGCTATGGATGCTAAAGCAGAAATTAAAGACGGTAGAACATATATTCCAATGAAATTTGTTGGTGCTGCTCTTGGCGTATCAGCTACATGGGATGGTGCATCTCAAACAGCTTCTTTCTCAAACAAAAAATAATTTGTAATACAAATTATAGAAAAAGGCAATCTTTTAGAGGATTGCCTTTTTTAATTGAGATAAACATAGCCTATTAGTATTAAAGGTGATATAATACTTAATAAATATAATAGTGAGGAAAAATATAAGGAGAGTTTTTATGTCACAAAATGATAAAGAAAAGAAAAAGCAGCAACAAAAAGAAAAAATGACATTAGTGATGTTTGTGCCTATTATACTGCTAGTAGCTGTCATTCCACTTATTGTGAGAGCCACATATGTAGAACCTGCAGATTATGTATTTGCAACTCTTAAAAAAAGCCAGTTTTTTGACTTTTTTTCTCAGACTAAATCTACAGGAATTATAATTATCACCTTTGTCATGATGATATTATTATTTTTATTATTTCAGAAGCAAGATATTAAGAAGGATAAGTACATAATAATCTACTTAAGTGCTATAGGTATATTTTGGATACTTACACTAATATCTGCATTTACATCCTCATATAGAGAAGTAGCTATAGGTGGAATGCCAGACCGTGCAGAAGGATTAATTACAATATCTTGTTATATTTTGATTTTTGCTTATACCCTTTATGCAGTAAAGGAATATAAAGATTATCGTTACATATTATGGTCTATAGGTATTCTGATTTGTGTTACTACTATATTAGGTGTTCTTCAATATTTTGGAAAAGACTTCTTTAATACTGAGTTAGGTAAAAATATTATTATACCTAAGCAATATAACGAAATAAAAGATCTTATAGATATTGAATATGATAAAGGAAAAGTCTATGGGACAATGTTCCACTATAATTATATGGGGAGCTTTGGGGCGATGATTACTCCTTTATTTGCAGTACTTACATTATATAGTAAAGGGAAAAAATCTAAGATATGCTTAGGAATTTTAACATTAATGTCTTTCTTTTTACTATTTGGAAGTACATCAAGAGCTGGTATCATAGGGGGGGCAATTGCACTTTTAGTAGCACTTGTTATTTTTGCTAAAGAGATTGTGAGAAGATGGAAACTAACAGTACCTATAGTGGGTGGTTTTACTATTCTCATTATAGGATTAAGCCTAGTGACTGGTGGGACTATATTTGAGAGAATACCTACACTCATAAATGATGCATTAGGGATGTTCAAAGGTGTAGATAATGACTTTGATTATAAGGATTATATTCCTCTTAGAGAAGTTAGTGTAAAAGAAGGTAAGGTATATCTTACAACCCAAACAGATACGCTTATTATTAGTGTAGAGAAAGATGGACTTGGTTTTACTGATCAAAATGGACAGGCAGTTACATATGATTTGGACGAACAACAATATTCTACTCAAGATAACAGATATTCCAATATTCAATTTAAGTTTTATGCTTTAGGTACTCAAGAGGAAGATGGCATGGGGGTTGGTCTTTTAGTTAATAATATGCAAACCTTTTTATTTGGGATTGATAGCAGTAATCAATTAGTGCTTATAGATGACTTCACATATCAGCCAATAGAAATAAAGGATGCTGAAGCATGGGGCTTCAAAGGTAAAGAAAAGATAGGTTCTGCCAGAGGATATATTTGGTCACGTAGCCTTCCATTATTAAAAGATGCTTTCTTATTAGGATATGGACCTGATACTTTTGCCTTAGAGTTTCCACAAAGAGATTATATGGCGAAATGGTGGGCATATAATACCCCTAATATGATTGTTGATAAACCACATAATCTATATTTACAAATTGCTCTTGGACAAGGTGTTATTGCACTTATAGCCTTTATGATATTAGTAGGAACCTACTTGATTGATAGCATTAGGTTGTATGCTTTTAAGAGATATTACACTAATGAGCAAGCACTAGGTATAGCTACGATGTTAGCCATTGTAGGGTACTTAGGTGCAGGGATATTTAATGACTCTATTATATCTGTTGCCCCTATCTTCTGGGTATTGTTGGCAGCTGGGATAGCAATCAATTATTTAAATCATCAACACATTTTAAAAAATAGAAAGGTAATCAATATTCATTAGAAAGGATAAAAATTGTGAAAGCTGGTAAAATAACAGGAATGGTAATAGGACTATTAGTTTTAAGCAGTTCAGGAATAAAGGCTGCTACATTACAGGACGATAGTTTACCTATTGCAAAATTTCTAATAGATAAAGATACCTATGTATTAGGAGAAAGCATTCGAGTAGAGAGTAAGAGTTATGATCCAGATAATGATTTAATAGTAGATGCTCTATGGCAAACCCTAGATGGACCAATTATTATATCACCTACTCTACAAGGATTAGTAGGTCAACTTGAACCAGGGACATATACTATAGGAGCTAAGGTAAAGGATAGTAGGGGGAACTGGAGTGAATGGCAACAACATGAGATGACTCTTGTGGCTAACGAAGCACCTGTAGTCAAAGTATTAAACTCAGAGAAGGCTTCCTATGGAATAGGTGAAACGATAGAGTGGAAGTATAGTTGGGAAAATGAAGCTTGGGAAAATATTATAGAAGAAAAGTGGCTCTACAGAGAAAAGGATTCACAGAGTAAAGCTTATATAGAAGGTAAACCAGAACTTTTATTTAAGTCAGGTGAATATGAAGTAAGCCTTCAAGTTAAAGATCAATATGGTAATTGGTCTAATCAAATGCAAACGCATCTTATCATAACTAACGAAGTTATTAAATCTGAACTAACGCATGGTTTTAAGCGGAATGCCCCAGGAAGTATTGTTGCTAATTACCAACAGGTAGAATATAGAGAATATGAAGAAGTACCTTATGAGAAAGCAGAAGGGGATCAAGGGGTACTAATCGTAAGTAACTCACCAGAGACTGTTACTCGAAAAGGAATTCTTTATAGAGATATTGTAAATGGTAAGGGACGAATGGTCATTCATCATGTAAGTGGTTTTGTAGAGGAAGAAGTAAAAGAAGAAAAGCGCTTTATGGTTATAGCACAAAATACTTCATCCAAGCCTATTTCTCTTACTATGAGTAAACAAAGCATCAGAGGACCAAGTAAAGATGCATTATACACCGGGCAAAAGGTTATTCAAAGTTATTTGGAAAGTAGAGAAAAAAAAACATACAAACTACTTCCAGGTGAAAGTCTTTATATTATGGATACAAAAGGTAAGAGATGGGAAAAAGATATGGTGATTTCAGGGATGTTTGACTTTGAAACAGATGGACCTTTGCAGTTTACAACTGCAGTAGGAGGGGCAAATACTAAATTAATACATATCAAAGACATGGTGACTTTAGAAAGAGATAATCATATTAGGGGAACTTTTCCTATTCTTAATCAATATTATAAAGTAGATGCCACTAAGCTTACTAAGCCTGCAAAGATTATAATAGGTAGTGGGAAAGAAGAGTGGATAGAGGGCTATGATGCACTTACAGGAGAAAAAGTCTATAATGCTGGTAACTATGGTGTACAAAACTATATTCATATAGAAGCTGATACTCAAGTGGGCATTCTAATTAATGCAAGAGGAGGAACCTACAGAGGTGCACTAGGTGTGGATAGTGGATATGTTTTTGAAGTGCCCTATAGTGGTTATTTTGAATATAAGGATAAGGCTGCTATAGTAGGGACTGTGGAAGGGTCCAGGGAATATACCTATATCCTTCCTAATGGTTCATCAGCACCAGTACTGTTTGGTTTTATTCCGGAAGTATGCTGGTAAATATGACAAATATAGGTTGAATTATAAAAGAGGAATTCCATAGTCAATAGGAATTCCTCTTTTGTTATTTTTAATAGTATTAGTAGGCGTTTTTGTTTATAAAGCCACTAAAAACGGTAAGTAATACAATTTTAAGATCAAAGCTAAATGTCCAATTTTCTATGTAATATAAGTCATATTCGATACGGTCTTCAATAGAAGTATCCCCACGGAAACCATTGACCTGGGCCCAACCAGTGATGCCGGGGCGGACTTGATGCTTGATCATATAGTGAGGAATATCCTCTTTGAATTTATCGACGAAATAAGGCCTTTCAGGTCTTGGACCAATCACAGACATATCTCCCTTTAATACATTGAAAAATTGAGGAAGTTCATCGATGCTAAACCTTCTCATGATATTGCCCCACCGAGTCTTTCGTGGATCATTTTTCGTAGTCCATTGGGTCATTTCTTCAGAAGCTTCCTGAACCTTCATAGAACGAAATTTATACATATAAAAAGTTTCTTTGTTAAGTCCTACTCGCTCTTGCTTAAAAAGGATAGGACCTTTAGAGGTAAGTTTAATTAAAATAGCACTTATTATGAGTAATGGACTACAAATCACAAGGGCAAAGATGGAAAAAACAATATCAAAGCTGCGTTTAAGGAAGGCCTTAAAGAAGTTGTCCAAAGGGACATGTCTAGTATCAATGATTGGTAAACCATCTAGATCATCCATGTAGGGTCGTGCAGGAATATATTTATGATAGTAAGGTACAATATGGGTTTTAATCCCATATTTTTCACAAGTGTTAATAATCTTACCTAATTGTACAGCTTCGCTTTCATTAGTAGCAATCATCACAATATCCGTTTTATATTTTTCAATGATAGATGAGAGCTCATCAGTGTTTCCTAAGACGCGGTAACCACAAAAGGCTTCTATAGGGTGAGAGGCAAATGTCACACAGCCTATAATATTATATCCCCAAGCTGGATGAGTCTTGATTTTATGTATCAGTTCATGGGCATCATTAGAGGTACCAATTATAAGGCAGTGCTTTAAGTTGTAGCCCTTTCGTCTATAGTGACGTAATAGCAATCGTATAATGCCTCGATAAGTAATGGTAACTAGTATGTTAAAAATTCCAAAAAAAGTAATGAGCCACCTGGAGAAGTCTTGGGTGCGATCTTTACCAATAAATAAATAGAGAGAAAGTATGAGGATGGCAAAGAAGTTACAACCTATAATATTAAGACTCTCGTCACTAAAGGACTTAATGCGCCAAGAAGTGTAGAGATTACACCAACTATAAGCAACAAAATAGACAGGTAGAAGGGCACTAAATACTATAAGATAATAACTTAATGTAAAAAGTGAATTACCATTTAATAAGTAAAAACGTATGTAGTACGCTAAAAAGAAGGATATATAAATGGCGACAAGATCAATGCATACTTGAAGGCCATTAAGGTACTTTTGGTTTTCATGAATCATAGAAAGCCTCCTTAAAACAAATATCAATCTATTATAGCATAAAGGGACGTAAAAATATAGAATATAGTAGAAGGTTTTGGTTATGTGGTGACACATTATGGATGAAAATGATGAGAGAAGTGTATTTTTACTTGGACTATTCAGTTATATAAGAAAAATGGTAGAGCAGATAAAAATGAGTAAAAATATTGAACTATAATTGTGGTTAGTGTAAAATTATTGTAGGAAAAATATAAAAGAGATTCATCCTTATTGATATAATGAAATCGCGAAACAACATTAAGCAAAAGGAGAATCTCTTATGGAACTTATTATGCAGGATTTTATGAAAAATGCATACAAGAAATTGAAAAACTTACAAAAGGTTTAGTGGAGCAAAATATTGATTTAGGGACATTTACAAATAGTATAAAAGAAAAACAGATGAACTTGGAAGAAATATAATTAAAGAAACACTAGAGACTAGTGATGAAACCTTTGTTAAATCAAGTAGGAGAAAGAAATATTGGTATGTTGAAAGAAAAGGAGACAAAAAGAGAATCATCACCATTTTAGGGAAAGTCAGCTATAAGCGTACATATTTTGTGTCAAAAAAGAAAAAGGAATACAAGTACCTTACAGATGAAATGTTTAGCATCAAGTCTCATGATAGAATGGACCAAGTTATTAAGTCAAAGTTAGTAGATTTAAGTACAGACTTGTTCTATAGAAAAAGTGATAAAGAGATACTTGTGCCTGTTTCAGGGCATACCGTAATGAATAAAATCAGAGAGTTAGATCAAATCAAACATGAGGTATTGGATGAAAGTAAAAAACAGATAGATATCCTCTATGTAGAGGCAGGTGAAGATTAAATTCATCTACAGAATGGACGAGGTGCGATGCTAAGGCTAGCATATGTTCATGAAGGTATCAAACAAATAGATAAGTGTAATGAACTGATAGAGCCATATTATATTGGAGGATTAAGAGGGAAGGTAGAAGAGTTTTGGGAAGAGGTATATGAACATATCAAAAAAATTATGATGTGGATAATATTAAACGTATATATTTAAGTGGTGATGGTGCAGCATGGATTAAATGACACAATCTATTTCTGGCATAATATAGAAAGTTATTAGAGAAAGTGCTATACTTAATTAGATTGTATCCATCTATTGTGGAGATAGCGTGTCAAAATATAGGGGGTGCCTTTAACCTCTATATCCATTTTATTATTACTAGGCATTGTGCCATTAATGACACGTACATAGATTGTAGACCTTAGTGAAGAAGTGATGACTACGCTTAAGCAAAGTCAAATAGCAGACTTTTTTTCTTATTATAAGGCTATTTATATTCTGTTACTGGCTGTCTCTGTGCTTGTTATTATATTTATTACTTTTTCCAAAGAAGACATTAAAAGTATAAAGAATTAAAGGTTTTTTCAATGTTTCTATAGTAGCTGTAGTACCTATCTTTTGGTATTAGAGGGATTAGGAGTAAGAATTAATTATTTTGATAAAAAGCTATAGATACTGATAATAAATATCTGCACACGGATAAGGTGAGTTAATAATACACTTATATTTAATTTAAAAGGAATGCAGAGAATCAGGTATTTTATGACATAAGAATAGTCTTTGTTTTTAGTAGTTCAGCTAAATAAAACTTATAATTAGTAAAAATGATAAAAATTAATTGGTTAATGGATAGTATTTAATAACAATAGTATCAACCAATATCTATATTATTGCTTTAGGAGAGGGATAAGGATATATGGAACCTATTCGTGTAGCTCAAATTTTAGGCAAGTTTAATTCAGGTGGGGTTGAAGCGGTTGTGTTAAATTATTACAGGCATGTTGATAAAGATAAAGTTCAATTTGACTTTATTATTGATGAGGATTCAATAGGACATTTACCAGCAGATTGTATTGCTATGGGTGCGAGATTGTACAAAGTAAGTCCTTATCAAAACTTTTTTAGAAATTGGATGGATTTATATAAGTTATTTAAAACAAATAATTATAAAATTGTGCATGCACATCTCACCACAATGAATGTGTTACCATTAATGGCTGCCTATTTTGCGGGGGTAGAAATAAGAATTTCACATGGACATAACACAGCTCACCGAGGCGAATGGAAAAAGAATATTTTAAAAAGCATATTAAAGCCATTTATAATTATATTTGCAACCCATTATTTTGCATGTTCTGAGCAAGTAGCCAGATGGTTATATAGCAAGAAAACATTAGAAGACAATCAAGTTACCATTGTGTATAATGCAATAGATGTATGTAAATATGAGTTTAATAATCAAATAAGAAATCAAATTCGTGAGGGACTAGGCATTAAAGATAAATTCGTAGTTGGTCATATTGGTAGATTTGTATATCAAAAGAACCATGAATATTTAATTGATATATTTAGAGAAGTACATAAAAGTAATCCTAATGCAATTTTAGTTTTAATAGGAGAGGGTAAATTAGAACAGGCTATAAAAGAAAAAGTAAAAAAATTGGAGATGAATGACTGCGTATATTTTTTAGGTGTACGTAGTGATGTAAATGAACTCTTACAAGCTTTTGATGTATTTGTATTACCGTCATTTTATGAGGGTCTGCCTGTGGTTGGAGTAGAAGCACAAATGAATGGACTGCCAATGGTCATAGCGGATACTGTTACAAAGGAAGTGAAAATAAGTAACAATATCAGGTTTATATCATTAAAAAGTTCTACAATAGAATGGTGTGATGAAATTCTAAATGCAAAACGTTTAAAAGATATGAAAGTCCTAGATGAAAAATTTGATATAGGTAAACAAGCTGTCAAGCTTCAAAAAATTTATATGGAGCTATTAAAATAGTTATTACAAATATAGAATATATAATATTTTTAATGGAATTAGAGTTATGGATTTGTTTACAAACATATAAAATGGATAGGATGTTGTGTAATGTGTTTTTATTTTGCCTAGGGACACTTGAAAAGCTAAAAAACTCTAGGTAGTATTATAATTTGATTAGGGTAAGGAGTCACACTAATAATGAAAAAACAAGTTCTAAAAAAGATATATAAAATCTCTGTTGTTACACTTACTATTTATTTCGTTTTATGTGCTAGCCTATATTATTTAATGGGTGAACAGTTACATATTAGAGAAAGCAGGGGGAATTTGAGCTTTTTAACTCAAGAGTTATATAGCTTAGAACTAACTAAAAATAATTATGTGGAACAAAAATTTGAAAGTAGTATAGAACAAATCACCAGTTTCTCAGTAAGTATGGGGACATATGGAAGAGAAAATAATGCTGATATAGCTATAGAGTTATATGATGAAACGGATAGTAAATTACTACATTCCGAGGTTATAAATACCTCTCAAATTCAAGATAGTCAGCATTTTGTAATTAACTTAAAAGATCCGATAGAAGGAACTTTTAAGCACATGTTGAGTATTAAACTTAGAGGCATTAATGGTGAAGTAGGCCAGTCAGTATCACCCATTGTAGGACAGAGTAAAAATTCTTCTCTAGGAACATTATATTATAATGGTGAAACAATTCTAGGAAGTAGTTTATGCTATCAAATTAAAGGGATAGATAGAATATGGACGGGTATACACTATAAAGAAATAGTTGGAATTGGAGCATTAATTATCATAGTATTCTTTGGAGTTTTAGGCATAAGAATTTTACAAGGTAAAAAATCGCACTTATTAAGTTCATTTCAAACAATAAAAAGGTATAAATACTTAATAAAATTATTGGTGTCTAGAGATTTTAAAACAAAATATAAACGTTCTATATTAGGTGTCTTATGGAGCTTTTTAAACCCAATGCTTACTATGATGATACAGTACTTTGTTTTTTCAAACTTATTCGAGTCAGATATAGAAAATTTTCAAATCTATTTACTTATAGGTATTGTTAGCTTTAGCTTCTTTAGTGAGGCTTGTGGTATGGCATTAAGTTCTATTACTGGAAATGCTAGCTTAATAACAAAAGTATATATTCCTAGATATATATATCCTTGTGTAAGAGTACTTTCTTCATTAGTAAATTTTGCGTTTTCTACAGTGCCTTTGTTTATTATGATTATTATTTCAGAAGTTCCATTTTCAAGGAGTTATATACTTATTTTATTCCCTATACTATGTTTATTTATTTTTAGCCTTGGAATTGGTATGCTGCTATCAAGTTTAATGGTGTTCTTTAGAGATATTCAATTCTTATGGGGTGTAATTAGCATGATTTGGATGTATGCAACACCTGTATTTTATCCAGTTACTATCGTTGAGGAGAAGTATAGATTCTTGTTTAATTATAATCCCTTATACCACTTTGTAACATTTATAAGAACCTGTATCCTAGAAGGCATTTCACCCGAACCTCGAACATATGTTGTATGCTTGTTATTTGCTGTTGGTAGTCTAATAGCTGGTATATTTGTATTTAATAAGACCCAGGATAGATTTATCTATTATTTATAAGGAGTATGGTGTATGAAAGAAATGATAATAGTAGAAGATGTGACTGTTAAATTTAAAATGGCAAATGACAAAATAAGTTCTTTAAAAGAGTATGTTGTAAACATGTTCAAAAATAAGTTGAGTTATAAAGAATTTCTAGCTTTAAAGAATGTTAGTTTTAAGGTTAATAGAGGTGAAGTTATTGGTATTATTGGAAGAAATGGCTCAGGCAAAAGCACCTTGCTAAAGGCAATTTCGGGGATATTAAAACCGAATAATGGAAATATAGAAGTTAATGGAAACATTGTTCCTATGCTTGAATTAGGCTCTGGATTTGATGTGGACTTATCTGGTGAGGAAAATATATTTTTAAATGGTGCTATTTTAGGTTATTCAGAGGAGTTTCTCAAAGAGAAATATCAGGAAATTGTAGATTTCTCTGAGCTAGGAGATTTTATTTACTCTCCTATTAGAAATTATTCATCTGGAATGATTATGAGATTGGCATTTTCAATAGCTACAGTAGTTAATCCAGAAATATTGATTGTAGATGAAATATTATCAGTTGGAGATGAAGCGTTTCAAGAAAAGAGCTTTAATCGAATGAAACAGTTGATGTCAGGAGGAACCACTGTTTTAATTGTATCCCACTCCTTGGAACAAATAAGAAATGTATGTGATAAAGTTATTTGGCTTGATAAGGGTGAAGTAAAAATGCTAGGGGACTGTCAAACTGTATGTGATAACTATTTTTTATAGAAGAGGTTTAATAAATGATATCAGTTATAATGGGTATTAAAGCTAATAATGATAGGATAGCACAGATAAAGCGTTCAGTTTTATCAATAATAAATCAGGATATAACTGAATCAGTGGAGCTTATTATTTGTGATAATGGCTCAGATGCTGGGATACAAAAATACTTAGATAATATTTCTGTACAGTATGATAATATAAAAATAATTAGAGAAAGTAGGGTAGTATCGTTACAACAAAAGCTGAACTATTGTTTGCAAAATGCTAGTGGTGATTATATTGCGAGAATGGATGACGATGATTATTCGTATCCTAATCGTTTTAGTATTCAATATGAGTTTTTGAAAAAGCATTCAGATATTGCATTTGTGGGGTCTAATATTATAGAAGTGGGCTTAAAAGATTATAAGAAAATCAAAAAGTTTCCTGAATATCCACAAATAAAAGATTTTAAAATGACCCAACCCTATATTCACTCATCACTCATGTTTCGGAAACAATGCTTATTAGATATAGGAGGGTATTCTGAATCCAAATGGTGTGAGTCTTGTGATGATTATGATTTATTACTTAGATTATATAAAAAGAATTATATAGGGGCGAATATACAAGTCCCTTTGATAGAATACTGCGTGTATAGTAGTAAGGTAAAAAAAATACCTCTTAAATATAGGGTGAATCAAGCAGCTACTAGATATAAAAGATTTAAAGACTTCAATAAGAATATAGTATGGTTTTTTTATATATTGAAACCTATAATATTATGGTTCTTACCACTTAAGATTTTAAATTTAATAAAGTCAAAACGAGGTGATTGATGGATAATACAGTAAATATTGTTATGTCTTCTAGTAGAGAATATATAGTACATACTTTCATTACCTTGCTTTCAGTATTTGAAAATTCCAGGAATGATATAGTTTATAATGTTAACATACTACACACCGATATTCCAGGAGATATAGAAGATAAATTTTTGAATATAATAAGCAATAAGTCAAATAATTTCAAAATACAATTTAATAATTTGAAAAGTAAAATAGATAAAATCTCCTTTATAACTAATAATCATATAAGTAGAGAAACATATTATCGTATTTTATCTCCATATCTATTTAAAGGGAAAAAAAAGATAATTTATATTGATAGTGATGTTATATTTAAGACAGATATTTCAACTCTTTTTTACGAAGATTTACAAGGAAAAGCAATAGGGGCTACCTATGATATAGATTTCATAGGTCAATATTCCATAAAGTATTCCGCTATAAGATACTATAGTAATAATATATTAAAACTAAATCAACCCTATAATTATTTTCAAGCAGGAGTTTTAATAATAGATACTTATAAATTCTGTGAAAAATACAATTGTGATTATTTATTAAAATATAGTGCAGATAAAAAATATAAATTTGCTGATCAAGATGTTTTTAATGTATTGTTTGTAAATGATGTGCATCTTTTTTCACAGGATTGGAATGTGGTTACAGACTGCAATAAGATTCGAATAAAAAAAATTATTAAGTATGCTCCCAAAGATTTGCAAAGAGAATACTTTGAGGCCAGAAAATCACCTAAGGTTATTCATTTTTCTGGAGAAGAGAAACCATGGATAAGTAAAAATATGGACTTCTCACAGGAGTACGCTAGATATTTGTCTGATAAGTATACCCGCTTATTTGAGTATAAAAAAGACGTGAATAAAAAGAATAGTCTAAAAAAAGTAAGTTTGATATTATTACCACAGTTATCTCCTATAAGAGAGTTAATAAAAATAATATACTATAAACTATATTTTGGAGGGAAGATAAAATGAAAGCAGTATTATTAGCAGGTGGATTTGGAACAAGAATAAGTGAAGAAAGCCAGTTTAAACCAAAACCAATGGTTGAACTTGGAGGGATGCCAATTTTATGGCATATCATGAAATTATATTCTCATTATGGTATAAAAGAATTTATAATTTGTGCTGGTTATAAGCAGCATGTTATTAAGGAATATTTTGCAGATTATTTTTTACATACCTCAGACATAACCTATGACTTTACAAATGGAAAAAATGAGATGATAGTACATCACAATGTATCTGAACCTTGGAAAGTAACAGTTGTTGATACAGGATTAAATACAATGACTGGTGGCCGTGTAAAACGTATTAGGGAATACCTTGATGGTGAACCATTTATGCTAACTTATGGAGACGGTGTTGCTGATGTTAATATTGATAGATTATTAGACTTCCATAATTCTCATGGCAAAATGGTTACTATGTCTGCATATAATGCAGGCCAAAGGTTTGGGGTCCTTGATATTGATGATAATGGACATATTAATGAATTTAGAGAGAAAACAAAAGGTGATGGAAACTTAATAAATATTGGTTATATGGTTTGTCAGCCGGAATTTATCGATTATATTGAAGATGATAAAACAGTTCTCGAAAAGCAGCCTTTTGAAAGAATAGCAAAATTAGGAGAATTAATGGCATATAAACATGAAGGTTTTTGGCAATGTATGGATACTATTCGTGAAAAAGAGCAATTAGAAGAACTAATTACAAAAGGTAAAGCACCTTGGAAAGTGTGGGAAAGATAATGAATAACTTATCATTTTATAAAGACAAAAAGGTTTTAATTACAGGACATACAGGGTTTAAAGGAACATGGCTTAGTAAAATGCTTGTAAATGCAGGAGCAATTGTTACTGGATATAGCTTAACACCTCCAACACAACCCAACTTATTTGATATTTCTGGCTTAAATGGAAAGATGACAAGTATCATTGGCGATATTAGAGACTTTGAAAAGCTTAAAGAGGTATTTGATAGTTCACAACCTGAAATAGTTTTTCATCTTGCAGCACAACCTATAGTTCGTGATAGCTATAAGGATCCTCGTTATACTTATGACACAAATGTTATGGGTACTGTAAACTTACTTGAATGTGTAAGATTGAGTTCATGTGTTAGAAGTGTCCTTAATGTTACGACGGATAAAGTCTATCAAAATAATGAATGGTGTTGGGGGTATAGAGAAAATGAACCTTTAGATGGCTTCGACCCTTATTCAAATAGTAAAAGTTGTTCTGAGCTTGTAACCCACAGCTATAGAAATAGTTTTTTTGCTGATGGTAATGTTGCCATTTCAACTGCAAGAGCAGGTAATGTAATAGGTGGTGGCGATTTTGCAAATGATAGGATAATTCCAGATTGTGTACGAGCTATGAAAGACAATAAAACGATTATAGTTCGAAATCCATATTCTACAAGGCCTTATCAACATGTTCTTGAGCCCCTATATGTA
This sequence comes from Bacillota bacterium, assembly GCA_023436395.1. Classification (GTDB taxonomy): domain Bacteria; phylum Bacillota; class Clostridia; order Lachnospirales; family Cellulosilyticaceae; genus Cellulosilyticum. The sequence goes on from JAEZJJ010000094.1 coordinate 37,651, forward strand.
TATTTGACTATTGCTCAGAAACAATATGAGGATATAAAATATGCAGATTATTATAATGTTGGGCCAGATGACTGTGATTGTGTGACAACAGGCGACCTTGTAGATTTATTTTGTAAATATTGGGGAGAAAATGCTAAGTGGCAGAATGTTGCTGAAGCAAATGCACCGCATGAAGCTAATTTCTTGAAATTGGATTGCAGTAAGATTAAGTCCGTATTCGGGTGGAAACCACACTGGCATATAGCAGATGCTATAGAAAAAACCGTAGAATGGAGTAAGGTATATTTAGCGGGAGAAGATGTAAGTGCAATGATGGAAAGGCAAATTAAGCAGTATTTGGAGGAAGGAATATGAAAAAGGCTATAGTTACTGGCGCAAATGGATTTGTTGGCTCTGCGTTGGTAAGAGAATTAGTTACACAAGGGGTAGAAGTAATTGCATTAGATCTTACTAGAACTAACGATGCTCTTCCTGAAGGTATTCGTTTTATACCACATCAATTAGAAAATTCTAAAGCATTGGTTGAGTTAATTTCTGATAGAGATATAGATGCATTTTATCATTTTGCGTGGGCAGGATCGGCAGGAGGAGAGAGGGCTAATACTTCATTACAATTGCAAAATGCCCAGTGGACAGTTGATTGCCTACGTGCAGCAAAAGAGATTGGGTGTAAACGCTTTATATGTGCTGGAAGTATTATGGAGCATGAAACAATTGCTGCTGCTTATAAACAAGGAAACAAGCCTGGCCTTGGTTATATTTATGGCAGTGGTAAATTGGTTGCACATACAATGTGCATGTGTGTTGCTGCTGATATAGGCATTGACCTGGTATGGGCTGAAATTACAAATGCATATGGTGTAGGAGAAAAAAGCCCAAGGATGGTCAATACTACAATAAGAAAAGTAATTAACGGTGAATCTCCACAATTTACTGCAGGCACACAAAATTATGATTTTGTGTATATAGATGATGTAGCAAGAGCATTTTACTTGATTGGTAAAAATGGCAAACCATTTCATGAATATTTAATTGGCAGTTCTACAGCAAGACCACTCAAAGAATTTTTGCTTGAAATGAAATCTTCTATTGCTCCAGATTTAGATTTTATTTTTGGAGATGTTCCATTTACAGGAATAGACTTGCCACTTGAAAAATTTGACTGTTCACAAACAGAAAAGGATACAGGATTTAAAGCTCAAATAAGTTTTGCTGAAGGTGTAAAGAGAACCATGGAATGGTTAAAGGAGAACTAGGATGATACAAAAATTTGAGTTTAAAGAAACAGAAATAAAAGGTCTTATAGAAATTAATTCATTTAATGCTGATGATAACAGAGGATGTTTTACAAAGGACTATTCTAAAGAAGTATTTGAAGCAAATGGTATAAAGCATGACCTTATGGAAGTGTTTTATACCACTTCCTACAAAGGAGTAATAAGAGCGTTGCATTTCCAAAGAGTTATGCAACAAGCAAAACTTGTAAGATGTATAACTGGTCATATATATGATGTTGTTGTGGATTTGAGAAAGGATAGCCCAACATTTAAAAAATGGCTTGGATTTGATCTTATAGGAGAAAAACATAATCAAGTTCTTGTACCAGAAGGTTGTGCTCATGGTTACTTAGTGCTAGAAGATTCAATCGTTTCTTATAAGTGCGGGGAGAAGTTCTATGGCGAATATGATGATGGGATCAAATGGAATGATAAAGATATTAATATTCAATGGCCAATAGATAAAGTGGGCGGTGAAGAGAAACTCATATTTTCTGAGAAAGATAAAAATCTTCAAACTTTTGATGAGTTTATGGAAAGATACGGCGGGTTTTAATTATGTTAGCTAAAAACATATCTTTGAATGAGTTTATGGAAACACATTGTAAAGATAAAGAGTATCTTGAACAAGGTAATCTACATAAAATGTTTGATAGTAATTCGTGTAATATATGTATCGTTTCAAGTAATGAATATGCGCCATTTGCTGCCGTAACACTTCAATCTATTATAGCTAATGCAAGTGATAAAAATAATTATGATATAGTAGTCTTCACAGATGATATGGAATATGTGAACAGGGAAAAACTTTATAAAATGGTAATAGGCATAAATAATATTTCTATTAGGATATGTAATATTACCTATTTGATTAAGAATATGAAATTTTTTACGTGGTCACATTTTACTGGACAAACATATTATCGATTATTAATACCTATTTTATTAAAAGAGTATACTAAAGTTTTATATTTAGATAGTGATACAGTTGTGAATAACGACGTGGCAATTTTATATAATGAGGATATTAGTGGCTATTTATTTGGAGCGGCGTATGATACACATGTCATTTCATTTTGTAGTAGAACACCTGCTTTAGAGCAGTTAGAATACAATAAGAATATCCTTAATATGGAAGATCCTCTCAATTATTTTCAATTGGGTGTTTGTTTATATAATCTTGAGGAAATTAGAAAAAAATATAAAGAGGATTATTTTATTAATGAAGCACAAAGAAGTAAATTAAGATGGCTTGATCAGGATTTAATTAATAAATTATGTAATAAGGATATAAAGAAGATTAGTAATAGATGGAATGTAATGATAGCCAATAACCCAGGTTCACTTGATGAAGCCCTATTACCAGATAAGCTGATAAAAGAATATTTAGATGCTAGAAATAATCCCTACATTATACATTATATAGGAAAAGCAATCCCCTGTTTTACCCAAACACCCGATATGTACTCATATTTCTGGAGGTATGCAAGGGAGACAGAATATTACGAGATAATTTTGCAAAAAATGTATAAAAGTATCATAGACGATAGTATGAATCAGAAAAAAAGTGTATTAAAAGTAGGAAGACTATTTTTTATGAGTATTATTAATATCTGCCTACCTAAAGGAAGTAAGCTAAGAATAAAAGTGAAAAATTTTATATTTAAACTTAAGTCTTGGAAATAATACTAAAAGGAGTTAGAGGTTATGAAGTATTCAGTGCATAGGAGCTTAGACGAGCTATATAAGGAAGAGAGCAACAGAGAAGATATCTGTACAAATATAGAACCTGTATTCGAAAAGGTAGATGCCGCTATATGTATTGTTTCAAGCAATGAGTATACACCATTTGCATCAGTAGTTATTCAATCAATAATTGAAAATGTGGATCAGAATAAGTACTATGATATAGTTGTGTTTACAGATGATATGTATATTTACAATAGGGTAAGACTTGAAAAACAAGCGTACAAACTGCCAAATGTAAGTATTCGTGTTATGGATATATCAAAAATTATTGAGGATATGGATTTCTATACATGGGCTCAATTTACGCCTAATACATATTATCGTTTACTTGCACCAGATTTATTCTGTAATTATGAAAAAGTAATATATTTAGATTCAGACATAGTTGTTAATCATGATATAGCTGATTTGTACAGTATTGATTTGGAAGACTATTATATGGCTGCAGCTTATGATACCCATGTAGTTGCCTATTGTACTCAAAATCCACCCTTGGAGCAAAGAGAGTATAATATGCAAACTTTAAAAATGAAGAGTCCTGAGAAGTATTTTCAAGCTGGCATTGCATTATATAACGTTAAATTATTAAATGAAACATTTGAAAAGGGATATTTAATTAATGAAGCTACAAAAGTAAAGCTTAAATGGCTAGACCAAGACTTAGTAAACATGTTATTTCAAGATAAGATTAAGAGGTTACCTAATAGATGGAATGTAATGATAGCAAATGTTCCCCATGCTACAGATGAATATTATCTACCAGCTGATTTAAGAAAAGAGTATTATGAGGCTAGGCTTGACCCTTATATAATACATTATGTAGGTAAAGCTATTCCTTGTTTTGCTGAAGAACCAGATTTATTTGAATACTTTTGGATATATGCTAGAAAAACTTGTTTCTATGAAGTCCTTTTACAGAAGATGTGCAGAAAAAATGCAGAGTATGAAATTATGCCGCATATTCATGAGCTTTATAAGAAATGTAATTGTATAGATAATACATATATTACTAAAAAATCAAAGATTAAGGCCATAATTAAAAGAATAGTTATGATGATAGTTAATGTTATTCTCCCTAAAGGATCTAAGATAAGATATTCTTTCAAGATGAAATATTTTAGATTAAGGGGTTGGGATATATAAAAGTGTAACTACTTGTGAAGGAGAGTATATAAGATGTCATTAGTTGTTTCAAATGATAAATGTACAGGCTGTTTAGCTTGTGTGCAGAGTTGTCCCCATAACTCAATACAAGTGCATCTTGATAAGTGCGGCTATAAGATCCCAATAATAAATGATGAAACATGTTTAAAATGTAATAAATGTATACAAGTTTGCCCCGTATTAAATAATAAATTTAGTTTTAATAATAAAGAGGATATAGTATGCTATGCTGCAATAGGTGATGATAGAGTAAGGGAAAAGAGCTCATCAGGTGGAGTATTTCCTCTCATTGCAGAAAATTTTTTGAAGGAAGGTGGCATTGTATTTGGGGCTACCATTGATAAGAATTTTAAAACGAAGCATGTAGGTATAGATGAAGTATCTAAATTGCTACTTCTACAGGGCTCAAAATATACTCAAAGTGATACGAGTAATAGCTATATACAAGCTAAGTACTATTTGGACTTAGGGAAGAGGGTGTTGTTTTCGGGGACTCCTTGTCAGATAGCGGCATTATATAATTTCTTACCTAGGAAGTATGACAATCTATATACGATAGATGTATTATGTCATGGAGTGCTATCTGAAGAATATCTTTTAGACTATATAAATTGCTGTGAGGATCTAAAAGAGATTAGGAGTATTCATTTTAGAGATAAAAATGAAGGATGGAGAGCTGACACATTATCGTTTGAAAATAAGAATGGACAAAGGATAACACATCATTATAGTAATAGTCTATTAGAACAGGGATTCCATAAGAATCTATTGTTACGTGAGGCTTGTTACGATTGTAAGTTTGCCAGTATACCAAGGAGTGCAGATATTTCATTAGGGGACTTTTGGGAGATAGATAAGTTTGCTACTGAATTAGATGATAAGAAAGGAACAAGTCTTATTTTAGTAAATAATAAAAAAGGACAAGAACTACTAGACGGCATTGTGAGTCAATGCAGGATAATCAAGCAAGTGCCAGCTGAGTATGCTGTGAATAACAATAGATTAAATAATAAGATAGAAAAATCAGCATCTAGAAATAGATATAAAGAGCTTTTAAACAAGTATTCTTATTACAAGGGAAGTGAATATGTGATACAAGATAAATATGATATTGGTTTAATAGGTTGCTGGACAGTAGAGAATCATGGATCAAATCTTTCATATTATGCTCTATATAAAATTATAATGGACTTGGGGCTTGAACCATTGCTTATTGAACGGCCATTAAGTTCTATTTGGAAACCAAATCAAGATTTTAAAGGTTTCAAGAAAAATCCTTATAGAGAATGTGATCAGTTTATAATCTATGAGGATAAAATACAAATGACAGAGTTAAATAATAAATGTGATACTTTTTTATTGGGATCAGATCAGCTTTTATACCATGATTTATATAATGCCTTTGATAAGTTTATTGATATGAGTTATATAAATAATGATAAAAAAAAGATTGGTTTTGGGTTATCTCTTGGAAGAAAAAAGTTTGAAGGTACAGAGCAACAGCGACAAAATCTGTCTTATTGGTTAAAAAAATACGATTTTATTTCGGTTAGGGAAGATAGTGCTGTTGCTGTTTTGAAACAGACATTTGGAGTTGACGCTACAAATGTGTTAGATCCAGTATTTTTATGTGATTATAGGTATTATATGGAGTTAATAGAACAAGGTAGCGTAGTTTCTACTAAGAAGTATATAGCTTGTTATATTTTAGACCCTACCAAGCAAAAAGAAGAGGTAATAAGAGGTATAGCTGAGAAGTTTAGTATGGACTATCACGTATTTACAGATGTTGCACATAAAAGAGAAAATATTGAAAACATGTGGGATATTGAAGCTATTGATACAAGTGCAAATGAAGATTGGTTACGGGGAATTAGTGAGTCAGAATTTTTCATAACGGATTCATTTCACGGAGTATGCTTTGCAATAATTTTTAGAAAACAATTTATTTGTATTGGAAATTATTATAGAGGTATCGAAAGGTTCAGTTCTCTATTAGGACAACTTGATTTATTAGATTATATAGTAGCATCACCTGATGATATTATAAAGAGTAAGAAAGTATTTAAACCTATAGATTATGAAAAAGTACATATTAAGTTAGAAAAAATGAAAAGTAATTCAATGGCATGGCTGAAAAATGCTCTAAGTTCACAATTGGATAAACATATTGATGTATATGATGTGATAAATAATCAGTTATTTGAAACTACAAGAGAACAAAAATTAATGAGTGGCTTAGTTAATGATTTACATATTCGGCTTATAAAACTTGAAGGACTGTATAAGCGTATAGATAGACAAGAGAAGAAAACAGATAAACTTGAGCAACTATATGAACGAATTGATCGACTTGAAGAGATATATACACGAATGGATACACAAGAAGAAAAAATAAATAATCTTGAACATTTGTACGAGCGAATTGATAGGCTAGAAGAAATATATACACGAATGGATACACAAGAAGAAAAAGTAAATAATCTTGAGCATTTGTACGACCGAATCGATAGGCTAGAAGAGATACATACACGAATGGATACACAAGAAATAAAAGTAAATAATCTTGAGCATTTGTATGAGCGAATTGATAGATTAGAAGATGTATATAAATGAGTAGATACAAAAAAAGAAAAGGTAGATAACCTTGAATGTTTGTATGAACAAATTGACAAATTTAATAAACTCTATAAATAGGATAAAAGGAGAATAAGATTTATGAAAACAAGAGCAGACGAGCAATTAGCAAGACAAGAAATATTAGATATGGTAAAAGAATACTACCATAATTTCAAAGAAAATAATAAGGTGTTTGAACAAGGGGATAGAATAACATATGCAGCCAGGGTATATGATGAACGAGAGATGTGCAGTCTTATTGATGCATCATTAGATTTTTGGCTAACTACAGGAAGATACTCTGATCAATTTGAAAAAGATTTTGCTAAGTTATTAAATGTTAAATATGCTAATTTAGTTAATAGCGGTTCCTCGGCAAATTTAATTGCATTTTCTGTTTTAACAAGTTTAGAACTTGGTGAACGACGAATTAAAAGAGGTGATGAAGTAATAACTGTTGCTTGTGGCTTCCCTACAACAGTTACACCTATCATTCAATATGGAGCAGTACCTGTATTTGTAGACGTAACAATTCCACAATATAATATTGATGTTACTCAACTTGAATTAGCTTTATCTGAAAAAACGAAGGCTGTTATGATTGCTCATACTTTGGGAAATCCATTTGATTTAAAAGCTGTTAAAGAATTTTGTGATAAATACAACCTATGGTTAGTAGAAGATAACTGTGATGCTCTAGGTAGCCAGTACTGTATAGATGGAGAAACAAAGTATACAGGAACAATAGGTCATATTGGTACAAGTAGTTTTTATCCTCCTCATCACCTAACAATGGGCGAAGGTGGTTGTGTATATACCAATGATTCCCTTTTAAATAAACTAATAAAAAGTTATCGTGACTGGGGGCGTGATTGTGCTTGCCCTTCAGGTATTGATAATATATGTAATAGACGCTTTGATGGTGATTATGGTCAATTACCTCATGGATACGATCATAAATACGTTTATAGCCACTTTGGTTATAATTTAAAAGTAACTGATATGCAAGCTGCTATTGGTGTTGAGCAATTAAAGAAATTAGATAAGTTTATTGTTCGCAGAAGAGAAAATTGGGAATATCTAAGAAATGCTTTATCAAAATATAGTGACACAGAAAATGGTCCATTAATACTACCAGAACCTGTTGAAAATAGCAATCCAAGTTGGTTTGGATTTTTGATAACTATAAAGAATGATGCAAAATTTACAAGAGAGGCAATGCTACGTTATCTAGAAAGTAAATGTATTCAGACAAGGCTTCTTTTTAGTGGTAATTTAATAAAACATCCTTGTTTTGATGAAATGAGAGAAATGAATGAGGGATATAGAGTTATTGGTGATTTACATGTAACCGATCAAATCACTGAGCAAACATTTTGGGTTGGGGTATACCCTGGTATGTCTTATGAGATGTTAGACTACATAGCAAAGTCAATAGGTGAATTAATAGAATCGGTATAAGTTAGGGGTAAAATATACAATGAAAACAATATGCTTAGTTGTTCCAACATACAACGAAGAATTAAATATTAATGATATCTATGAGCGCGTAACAAACCTATTTATTACTAGTTTAAAACAGTATAAATATAATATTTTATTTATAGATAATTGTTCAAAAGATAATACAAGAAATTTAATAAGAGATTTATGCGCTAGAGATAAGAATGTAAAAGCTATTTTTAATGCAAAAAATTTCGGGTTTAATAGATCGCTATTTTATGGATTATCACAGGCAACTGGGGATTGTGCTGTCTTAATGTTTGCTGATATGCAAGATCCTCCAGAAGTCATACCAAATTTTGTAAAAGAATGGGAAAATGGAAACAAGATAGTATGTGGTATAAAAACTAAGAGTAAAGAAAATCCTATAAAATACTTCTTTAGAAAGTGCTATTACAAGTTAATTGAAAATATTTCAGAGATAGATCATATCAACCAATTTGATGGATTTGGATTATATGATAAATCTTTTATTGAAGTTCTTAAGAATATTGACGACTCCTTACCTTATTTAAGAGGAATAGTTGCAGAGTTAGGGTTCAAACGTTCAGAAGTTAGCTATGAACAGAGTAAGAGAAAAAAAGGAAAGAGCAGCTTTAATTTCATGGCATTATATGATTTAGCTATGTTAGGAATAACGAGCTATTCGAAAGTTATAATGCATATAGCAACTATATTGGGGGCTATTATTTCATCAATTAGTGCCTTGCTTGCAATTATAATCTTTATTGTTAAACTTTGTAATTGGAATGCTTTTCCTCTTGGGACTGCAGCAATACAAATAGGCATTTTTTTCCTTGGAGCTATTCAATTATTTTTTATTGGATTTGTTGGAGAATATATTGTAAATATGAATGTCAGGACAATGCATCATCCAATAGTAATCGAAGAAAGTAGATTAAACTTTGATACAGAAAAGATAGAGGATAATATATGGGTATCATAGCTAATAGAGATATTTATAAAAGTAAAAATATTAAAGGTATTATTTGTTTTATAATACTGTTCTTCTTTTGCATTTTACCTGTATTTAAAGGACTATTCTTGGATAGTAAGGTGCATGTAGAAGCGATTTCTATAGAGCCTCAGCCTGTTTCATTAAAGAATTCTATAGTAGAGCAAGAAATACATATAGAAGGTAAGGTATCAAATTTTAAGGTTTCTTTATTAGCGCCCAATAAAACACTATATGGTGATGCTTATATTAAGTTTTCGCTTCAACAAGATGATACACAAATAACCAAAACAATAAGGGCAGAAGATTTAGTTGTCTTTGACAATATGGTTAACTTTAATTTTAATAAGTTAAATAAGGGGAAGGCTATACTGACGATAGAAGGTGTCGGTATAGCCGAAAATACAGATGTTTTTTGCTATGTGACAGGAGCTAAGGGAACTGGCTTAAAAAATGCTTTTGTAAATGATAGTATCTTACCAGGTCCCTTGGTATTAAACTATGATGTATTAAGACATGATACATATTTTTTCTATGAAATAATACTACTAGTTTTGTTAGTACTATTGATAGCAGTAACTACTTATTTATTAACCTATAAAAATATTACGAAATATTTGTTTTTCATTTCTTTTGGCTTAATCTTTTTATATGTGTCTTTAACTAATCCCCTTGCAAGTTTTTTTGCTGAGCCAAGTAGTGAGATGGCCTATGAATTTTGGTATAAGGCACATAATTATGGCTTTTTAAGAAATAGCATGTCCTTGATGTCAGGAGAATCTTTAGTATGGACTGAACGGCTTTTGATGTGGTTAGCAGATAGAATGACAGGTGGGGGAAGGTATGTATTTGTAGTTGCACAACTATTTCAACTTTCACTTATTTCAGCCTTTGCTTCTATGTTTTGTTTACCAAAATTTAAAAAGTATTTTAGTGATACTGTAAGACTTATCGTAAGTTTTTATATAGGAACTATGTTACTTTTTCCAAGTGCATACTATTTTTGGGCTGTTAGTTATTGGGTAAGTTTATTCCTAATATTTTTTGCATTTATCGATATGAAGAAATTAAGAAAAACACAGTACCTTCTTTTACTAGGCATTACTATAGTATTATGTGTATCTAGGATATATCATATTGTATATATACCTATTTCTCTGTTTTTAATAGTTATGTTTGGTAAAGAAAAAGGAAAGAGGTTTATTATTTACTGTTCAACAGTAGCTATTTCATCCCTTTTTGAAGTTTTATATAGCTTAACAATGGGTGGACAAGATCATTTTACTCACAATTCTTTCAGCATATTAAGAGCGATAGAAAATACAATATATTATCAAGTACAAGTTTTAATTTCATTTTTTATGGGCAATGGAGCTAAAAATGGGCTGATTACAAATATTTTCTTTTTAGTCATACTCATTTTATTTGCTGGTTTATTTATCTATAAGCTGATAACAAATCAAGGAGATAAGAAGCCTTGGGTTATTATAGGTGCTTTTGGAATCTTGAGCATAGGGACAATAGCCATTAATATTGTTGTATGCACTATCTCTGCGACAGTCGGTTTCCCATATGATTATGCAAAGAAAATAGATTGGAACACGTGTTATTATCAAAATGGTGATTTGCATTTTTCATATGCCTATTTTGCACTTGTAGGGTTAGTTTTAGTTACTGTATATCTGTATAAAAAACATAGCAAGCTAGAGAATGATAATTTTCCTATTCAAAGGGTGGAGTATATTTTAATTTTTATACTAATGTTTAATATGATGACGAATACTTATACAAAAATACCGTTAAGAATGGTTCCTACTCAATGGCAGAGTGTATATCAGACAACTAAAAAGGATAGCTATTATTTAGCTATTAATACAACTTATCCATTTGCAAACATTTCATTAACTCAAAATAGTGAACCTATAATAATTGCTAGAGATGATATGGATAACACCTTTTTATGGACAACTGGTATGCCACAATATAATACAAGTACACGATATAATAGCTTAAATACGTCAGGTATAGTTGATTTAGCAGAAAAAGAAATCTTAACGGTAACTGTATCAAGAACAGACTTAAATTTTGATACACCTTATATTTTAGTTTTAAAAGATAAAGATGGAAATGTCATTGATAAGATCAAACAAGCTAATTCACCCAAAAGACAATGGACGGATTTCATATTACCTGAAAATACAAAAGGGGTTACAATATTAGAATTTGAATATGAGGATGGAACAAAAGCATATATTCATGATGCTATTCAAATAGGGGCTAAAATATAAAGCTGAGGTAAGTACATTATTTGCATCTAATATATAAAGCTCTTAGGGGAGTATGTATAAGTACAAGATTATTATGATATAAGTAAGGAGTTATAATGATAACCTTCATAAAAGAAAATAATAAAAAAATACATTTTATAATGTTCTTTATGTGCTTTATATTAATGTGTTTTATCCCACTTCTGACAGATTTATATTCGTATAATAAAAATACTATAGTGGTTGAATGTGAAGATATTCAACCACTATCTCTAAAAACAGATAGTGTATCTCAAGATATAATATTACAAGGGAAAGCTAATAATCTAGAAATTATGTTTTGGGCACCCAGCGGGCAGCTCTATAATGATGCAACAGTTAATATAACTATTACTCAGAATGGGAAAAAAATTCAAAAAGATATAAACCTAAGAAATATATTGTTAAAGGGTAGCTATGAAAGACCACAGCTTGATGAAGCTATACAAACCATACCATTTACTCAGAAATATGTTATGTGTCCAATAGATGTCGATTTATCTAAATTAGATGTAGGAATTGCTAATATAAATATAAAGGCAAATCAATTACCAGAAGGAACAGACTTCTTTTGTATGGCTTCAAAGACAATTACATCTGGTTTACCTTCAGCACAATATGGTGAAAATTTAGTTGGTATGCCTATTGTACTTAGTTATTCTGTAATTAAAATTAATTTTAATTTTTGGTATGAAACAATATTATTAGTTTTATTATTAATACTTATAATAGCTAGTAGTTACTTGATATGTGTAAAAGAAGATCTTGTAGATAGGTATAACTTATTATTCTATTTTGCGTTTTTTACAGTATTTATTTTTGTTTCTATACAAAGTCCTATGGCTAGTTTATTAGGAGAACCGAGAAGTGAATCTGCTTATGAGTTTTGGTATAAAGCCAAGGAATATGGTTTTTTCAAAAGTTTAATGACTCTTATGTCAGGAGAATCTCTAGTTTGGACAGAGCGGATATTAATGAGCATAGCTGTGTTTATAAGTCCATCATCAAAATATGTATTTTCTATTGCACAAGTACTTGAACTTATAGTTATTTCTGCAATTACAGCAATGCCATGTTTACCAGCTTTCAAAAAGTATTTTAGTAATAAAATAAGATTTATCTTTAGCATTTTTATTGGTACAAGCTTATTTTTTATAAAAGCATATTATTTTTGGAGTGTTAGCTACTGGGTAATCATATTCTTTATTTTATTATGTTTTATTGATTTCGATGAAATAAAAAGGTTCACATTTGTAATACTGATGGTTATATCTACTATATTTGCAATATCTAGAATATATCATGTTGTATTAATTCCAGTATCAATAGTTTTATTTTTATTTATTGGAAAGTACAAAAAAAAGCGTTTTAAAATATATTGTGCAGTTGTAGGATTAGCATCTATTTTTGAAGTGGCATACTCATTTTTAGCAGGTAGCCATATTCTAGAAGAGTCAAATATTATAGATAATATCATGGAAATAGGTATCTTTAGAATTATAGAAAATACCATCTACTATCAAGTACAGGTATTAAACTCTTTATTTACTGGTGGTGTTCATCAAAATGGCACTATTTCTAATATTTTATTTCTATTAATCTTCATTTCGATTATCATAGTATTTATCTACTTATTATTAAATAAAAAATATGAAAATAAAACTTTGCCCTGTATCTTAGGTAGTCTTGGCATTATTAGCCTTGGTACGATTTGTGTTACAGTTATTACATCAGGAAGTTATGAGAATGTTAGATTCCCAATTAACTATGCTTCCAATATTAGTTGGATAAAAAACTATTTTCAAGAAATGGATTTACATTTTTCTTATTCTTACATTGCATCATTATTCATATTTGTTGTAGCCGTATATTATGCAAAAGAATATATTATTAACACTAAAAATTTAGCTTACAAACAATATCTGATTAATTTTGGCAGTATATCACTATCAGTTATTTTATTGCTCTTAACAAGTTTTCATTCGAATGTTAGAGAAAAGAGAATAGCTCTTCCTACTCAATGGAAATCTGTATATAGTGTTACATATGATGAAGCCTATTTTATGGCGATCAATACTTTTTTTGGAGCGACAAAAATATCATTAGAACATAATAGTGATGAATTAGTTTATGGCATAGATAATAATAAGAATGGGTATATATGGGACTATGGACTGCCTGAGTATAGTATGGATTTGCCTTATTCAGAAGCTATATTGGGTGATATTAGCGACATTGAAGATAAATATATTTTATCAATAACGGCAAAAAAAGCATTAACTAATTTTGATACAAGGTATGTAGCTATATTAAAAGATAGAAATGGAAATATACTATCTAAAATTCCACAAGCAAGTACTGAAGATATGATTTGGATAGATTTTATAGTGAAAGAGCCCATAAAAAATATATACTCTATATCGTTTGAGTTGACGGATGGTAATATAGCATATGTAGAAAATTCTATTCAAATAGGATATAAGAAGATGGAGAAGCAATGATAAGATTTTTTGGTAACATATTAGAAATTATATTAAGGTGTGTAGGGATTAAATTAAATAGGCAACAACGAATGAATATTGATCAGTTTATAAAATTTGGAGTTGTTGGTTGTTCAAATGCAGGTATTAGCTTAGTGGTTTATTATATTTTTATCTTAATAAATCCTAATTTATATATTGTAGGGAATACCCTAGGATACATAGCAGGTATCTTTAATTCTTTTTATTGGAATAAAAAAGTTGTTTTTACAGATTCAGCTGTAGATGAGAAAAGGGCATTTGTAAGAATGTTTCTATGTTATGGGGCAACTTATTTTTTACAAAGTTTATTGATCTTTTTATTTGTAGAGAAGATATACATATCAAAACTTATAGCACCAATAATTGTGATATTAATCGTAACGCCTGTTAATTTTATAATTAATAAGATTTGGTCTTTTAAATAACGTTAAGGTATGTGTCACATCAAGGACGCCTACTTTATCTACTGATCTTTCAGTATACTATCTTTAATTGTTTTTATGAGGAGGTAGTATACTTTTTATTTAGCGAAAAATTACAACACAACAAGAGCGTTTTAAATTGGTTGCCAGCTTTCCTAAAAGTGGGCAAGCTCACATGGTTTGGTGCAAAGAAAATGGCATCAAACCCCATATACTCTATCGTTGGAGAATGGAATATAAAAAGACCAAATAAAGATAACCTTGAAAATGACTGTAGTATACAGTAGGAGGTAAGAAGATAGTCATGAAAGAGGTAAGTGAGTATGAGAAATATATTAGCAACAGGGGTGCAATTCTGTGTGTCCATTATTTATTCTAGCAGCATTTGTTATAAGCGAAATTTAAATTAGGTAGAAATTAGTAGTGTAGGATAGAGATGAACGGGAGTATAATATAGATAATTAATAATAATGAAAAAAATATAAAAGGGAGGTTCTAATGAGAGGCATCATTTTAGCCGGAGGGTCTGGTACAAGATTATATCCTGTTACTAAATCAATTTCTAAGCAAATATTACCAATATATGATAAGCCTATGATTTATTATCCATTATCTACTCTTATGTTAGCAGGAATAAGAGAAATACTAATTATTTCTACTCCACGTGATTTACCAGTGTATGAAGAATTATTAGGAATAGGAGAAGAATTAGGCTTATCCATAAGTTATGCTGCACAGGAAGAGCCTAATGGCTTAGCAGAGGCATTTATTATTGGAGAAGATTTTATTAAGGATGATAATGTAGCTTTAATCTTAGGAGATAATATTTTCTATGGTCGTGGGTTTGGAACGGTATTAGAAACTGCTGCAGCCTTAGATGAAGGAGCGAGGATATTCGGTTATTATGTGAGTGATCCAACTGGATTAGGAGTCGTTGAATTTGATCGTGAAGGAAATGTTTTATCCTTAGAAGAAAAACCAAAGAATCCTAAATCAAATTACGCTATTCCAGGACTCTATTTTTATGATAACGAGGTCGTTAAAATTGCAAAGATAATAGCTCCTTCTGAACGTGGCGAATTAGAGATTACTGCAGTAAATAATGAATATCTTCAAAGAGGAAAGTTAAAGGTAGAACTTCTTGGTAGAGGTATGGCATGGTTAGATACAGGAACCCATGAAAGTCTTATTGAAGCTGCTAACTTTGTCCAAACAGTTCAGAAGAGGCAAGGGCTTTACATAGCTTGTTTAGAGGAAATTGCTTATCGTAAAGGATACATAACAAAAGAACAGCTGATGGATTTGGCAGCTCTTATGCTAAAAACGGATTATGGTAAATATTTAATGCGTATAGCTCAAGAGAGGGAGTAGAAGATAATGAAAAATATACTGGTAACAGGAGGAGCAGGGTTTATTGGGTCTAATTTCATAAAGCTGATGTTAGAAAACTATGATTATACTATTATTAATTTAGACCTTTTAACTTATGCTGGAAATCTAGAGAATCTAAAGGAAGTGGAGCAGCATCCTAAGTATACCTTTGTTAAAGGGGATATTGGGGATAGATCTTTACTAGAAAAGCTTTTTGAAGAGTATGAAGTTGATACAGTCGTAAACTTTGCGGCGGAGTCTCATGTGGATCGTAGCATTGAGAATCCAGAAGTTTTTTTGATGACCAATGTATTAGGAACACAAACTCTTTTAGATACGGCTAAGAAGTATTGGAAGGTGCAGCCTGAGAATAAGTATTCACGTGAATTTAAAGAAGGGGTAAAGTACCTTCAAGTGTCTACAGATGAAGTATATGGGACTTTAGGTAAAGAAGGGATGTTTACAGAGACGACGTCTCTTACGCCTAATAGTCCTTATTCTGCTTCTAAGGCCAGTGCGGATTTAATGGTAAGAGCTTATTATGAAACTTATGGGATGCCTGTAAATATTACAAGATGCTCTAATAATTATGGGCCTTATCAATTTCCAGAAAAGCTTATTCCTCTTATGATTAATAATTGCTTGAAGGATAAGACCCTTCCTGTTTATGGGGATGGGATGCAAGTTAGAGATTGACTTCATGTAAAGGATCATTGTCTAGCTATTGCTACTGTTCTTCATAAGGGCAAGGTAGGAGAGGTGTACAATATTGGTGGAAATAATGAGAAGGCTAATATTGAGATTGTGAAGCTGATTCTAAAGGAATTAGGCAAAACAGAAAGTTTAATAGAGTATGTAAAAGATCGTCCAGGACATGATAGACGTTATGCTATTGATAATAGTAAAATTACGAGTGAATTAGATTGGAGCCCATCTTATACCTTTGAACAAGGAATGAAAGAAACTATTGAGTGGTATTTGAATAACAAAGAATGGATTAATCATATAGTATCAGGATACTATGAAAAGTATTATGATGCTATGTATAATAGTATTGAGATAGACAAGAACAATGCATAATTATAAGAGGTTTTTATCTACGATTTCCACCAGGCAATGTGGATATTTTATAGAAAACATTATTATAAGAAGTACAACTTGGGGATAACTTTATTGGTTTGGTTGGGGATCTGGAGTAAATATTTATTGGAGATTATAAAAAATGCCATGAAACCTAAACAAATACACAAAGAAAAAGGTCCTTCACAGACATTATAAGTTGATGATATAGAGTGATAGATATATGCAAAGTCAACTACTGGTCATTTAGAAAGAGGAAAAGTTGAAAGGCTCTTCATTTAACACAATGAAGAGCCTTTCAACTTTTTTAAATAGTAGATAGGAGTAATGTTCCTGTCCCTTTAACATAGTAAATACCTGTATTAGCAGGGATAAAAACACTTTCACCTTTATGTACAGTAAGAGAAGTGTCATCATTAAAAACTTCTACTTCCCCTGAAGTGATTAATAAAGAATGAAAAGATTCATCAGTAGCTTCTAAGGTGAGTCTCTCTTCTAGATCGATACGATGAACTTGAAAATAATCACATTGTGTGAGTAGCCCCATACTGTAGCCGTTATAAGTAGTCATAGTATAAGGGAGATAGGTATGTTTTGTTTTTGTGAGGTTAGTAACCTCTTTAGCTTGTTGTATATGTAATGTTCGAGGATTGCCATTGGCATCTAATCTTCCGTAATCAAAAACTCTGTAGGTGACATTAGAACTTTGTTGGATTTCTGCAATCACAATGCCTTTTCCAATAGCATGGATGGTACCAGGTGTAATTAAGAATGCATCTCCTGGTTGTACGGATACAGTGTTTAGATAATCTATTAAAGTATTGCTTTCAATAGCTTCTTCAAAGTCTTGGAGTGTTAAATCTTTTTTAAAACCATAAATCAGTTTAGCATCTGGTTCAGCTTCTAGGACGTACCACATTTCAGTTTTACCCAAATCATTTTCATGTAATTGGGCATAAGAATCATTAGGATGAACTTGAATAGATAAATCTTTTCTAGCGTCAATCAGTTTAATAAGAATAGGGAACTGATCCGGGTAGAGAGATTTACTACCTAATACATTTTTTCCATGTTGGGCAATATACTCAGATAAAGGAAGTTGTCGATGATTTATGTCTATATAGCAAGTTCCAGCAGGATGTGTGGAGAGTTCCCAGCTCTCAGCAATAATGGATAATGAACTTTTTTTGTTATACTCTGTTTTTAATTTTGTGCCACCCCATAAGTAATCTTGGTAGTGTGGTATAAGTTTATACATAGTAACCTCCTAAATAATTTACTCTCATTAGTATATCATAAGTATATTGCTATTATAGTAAGGAATTTGAAGTCATTATGTTTTAAGATGCAGAAAAAGGCCCTTCACAGACATCTTGACGATGTAGGTGAAGGACCTTTTTGTTCCAGCCTCTTGAGATAACTTTCATAACCACTTTAATAGACCTTATATAGGCATAGAAGAGCTCCTCAGCATCTATGCTAAAGCACAGTGCCTACTAAGAGTAGTTATAAAAGTTAAACCAATGAGTGAGGAGCTCCTTAAAGTCTTAGCCGGTGCACCCTTTGTGATGAGGAAACTAAGGCATCAAGACTCTGGTTTAAAACTTTATTTGGTACTAGAAGTATAAAGACTGAGCAAATAACCTATAATTTGAGCGCCTCCCTTTACACTGGCAATCAGTGAACATTTTCCTTAAGTCCAGAGGTACCTATAACAATAGATTGAGACTTGGCTGACCCGGTCAGTTCCTCAGAATCCAGGTGTGGTGATTCTGCTTCAGGAGGTTATTTGTTTTACCTTTACACTCTATATATGTGATGAAAAAGATAATTCCCTAATTAAAATTGAAATTTATTTTAATAAAATGATATTTAATAATAATGAGTGTGAGTTGTATCAAAATGGCATACAATGTAAAATATATATAGTAACGTTCCAAAGGGAGGCAAATAAATGAAGATAGCAACTTTATTATACAATCCTAAAGCTGGACATAGAGCTATTATGACGCATTTAGATTATATTGCAAAGAGAATGCAGCAGTATGGCTATGCATTACATTTGTATAGAAGTACAGCACCTGGGGATATAAGAGGTTATATTAAGGATAATATCACTAATGAGAACACAAACTTAATCTTGATTTCTGGTGGAGATGGAACGATTAATGAGTGCATCACAGGAATGCTTGAAAAGAATTTAGATATTCCACTCCTTGTTTTACCGCTAGGGACAGCCAATGATTTTGCCAATTCAGCTAGGATTCCAGCAGGTATTAAGGAATGTTTAAACCTAATAGAGGATGGTGAACTCTCCTATATTGATGTAGGTAAGGCAAATAAAAAGTATTTTATCAATGTATGTAATATGGGACTTTTTAGTGGGGTATCTCATAATGTAGACCTAGAGATGAAGAAAAAATTTGGTAGACTTGCTTATTATGCTAAGGGCTTGGAAGAGATTCAAAAATATCAAGCTATGGATTTAACGATTACCACAGATAAGGAAGTATTGGAGGGAAAGTACGTCCTAGTTCTCGTTTTTAATGGCAAAGGAGCAGGGGGATTCTTAAAGCTAGCACAAGAAGCAGACATTACAGACGGCATGTTTAATATGATTTGTATTAAGGATGTCACTTTCTTTGATGTACCAGGGCTCTTTCTAAAGGTTCTTCAAGGAGAGCATTTAAGAGATGCAAAAATAGATTATCTCACCACTAATAAGGTGAGTATCGTATGTCATAATCAAGAGCAAAAGCATTTTATAACAGATGTGGATGGAGAGGAAGGTCCAGAGTTTCCTATTCATATAGAAGTCATAACGAATAAACTGAGAGTATTTTTGCCAAAAAAATACTAGATTACAACTTTAAGGTATAGAAGTGACGCATTAAACGAGAAGAAGAGGTGAAGTATAAGGCTACTTAAGGTAGTTTTATACTTCACCTCTTTTGGAATTTAGAAAAAATATAAAATAAAAGAAGCTATAAAAATAAGTGGATAGAGGCTTCAACTCCTTGTTTAAGAAGGAAAAAATGAAAAAAAATTCTAACATCAACTTGATTTTTAAAAATTCATACGATATAACAATAGTACAACCTTTGCAAATGGTAAAAAAATACAGAAATACAAATAACAACTAAGTGTATAACAGTGCAGAACAGAATAATTATAAAAGGCAGTTAATCACACAAACATAATGGAGAAAACAACTGAGATTATAGACAAGTTGGCTGAAATGGAGGAGAAGATATGTTAATAGAGATGTTATTCAGTATGGTATTCTTTCTACTACCTGTTATAGGGATGTTTGGTGCTGTAATAGCTAGGGGATTACAGCAGGAGCAGAAGGTGGAAGGAGTAGAGAAGAAAACCATACCTCATATAGGAAGAAGACAAAGGCCTACAGAGGCACCAGTCTTTGTGGATAGCCCAGTTATCAGATATCAATTAATAGAAAGTAAAAGGCATGAGCCGCTCAAGATAGGGCATCAAAAATATTTGTTTTATCAGAGAGCGGGTCCTTAAGTAGTGGTTTCTTTCCACATAAATTCAAACTGCTTTTTATAGTCTACATAGGCATAACCAAGAAGTTTAGCAGTATTTTGTTTATGAAGGATATAGGATTTGGGAGATAAGGTAGGAAGTGTGTTGTTATTAGTTAAAATGAGCTGATTATCTTCGACGCTTAGGATACAGCTATTATTGACATAACCGAAGCAACCATCTTGTTTACCAACACCTTTTCGAAGTTTAACAGGTAAGAAAATAAGATGATCATCTATTACTACAGGGGTATTTAATTTGCTGCCTGTTACCTGATAAGTCCAATGACGAATCGCCTTAGGGTCGAGGTGAAGCGTATAAAGCATACGATAGATATAAGTTTTGATGGAACAAGAAGCATATTCTTTTGAACCATCTTTAAATAGAATGCAAGTAGAGTTTTGGCCATAGGTATCATAGAAAGGAATAAGAGCTGCGATATCAAAATAGAACATAAAAATCACCTCCTTAGTAATCGAACACGTGTTCGCTATCTGTATGGTAAATTATATAACTATAGTGGGGGATTTTCAAGTATCTATTTATAAAATTTAGAAAAAATAGGGAGTTTTCAAAACTACTACATAACTGGTAAGAACTGTTCAATTCATTTAAAAGAAGAGGCATGTTATCTTGATGTTGCGCAAATAAAAGGCTGCAGCAGAAAAGGTGTAACATGACAAAGGAACAAAGTAGATTATCTTATGAATGGTGGGAAAAGATGACTCCCCTTATAAGAAAGTTTGTAAGACAAACGGTGCTATACGGTTTTGACGAAGATGATTTGAAACAGGAATGTTATTTACAACTACAAAAGGCTTTAGAAAGATACGATGAACATTTAGGAATTCCTTTTGAAAGCTATTATAAAATTATGCTTTATGGATGGCGGTCCAACGAGGCTAAAAAGCATAGATTTCAGTCTTTAAAGGAGAAAGTATTGCTGGTAGAATCAGCAGATGAGCGGATAGATATAGAAAAAGAAGTAGAACAAAAGCTTCTATGGGAAAAAGCTCTAGGTGAGCTAGAGAAGCTGAGCGAGGTGGAACAATATATTATTAAAGGGTACTATTTTGAACATAGGAGTTTAATAGATATTGGTATTAGCCTAGGGATGAAGTATAAAAATGTAGAATTTAAGAAAGGAGTAGCCTTAAAAAAATTAAGGCAGCGATTAAGTTAAGCAAGAGTTTTGAATTGCCCCTCTCAAAAGCATGGGTCACTTTTGAGAGGGGTGATTTACGTTTTCATTACAAAACTTTAAATTGCCGTGTTTTTTGTTGTATTTTATAAATTTTTATCTTAGAATAGATTTAAAGTAGACAAATTATATATAACTTTTAATAATATGAGGAGGTAGGAAAAACATGAATTTTAGAAAAATAAATAAGGGCTTAATGGTATTTGGTTTAGCCGCTTTATATACAATTAATACATTTGCAGCAGCAATAGATGTACCTAGCAATCACTGGGCATATAGTGCTATTGAAGATTTAAAAGATAGAGGAATCATTACATATAATAGTAAAAATCAATTTTTTCCTAATAATCAAATGACTTTTTTTGAAGTAGCAGAAATTATAGCGAATGCTACAGGCTATGTTAATGTTCAATTGCCTACTAGTAATGTTGATGAAAACTTTAAAAAACAGATTGTAGAAAATTATAATAAGCAAAAACCTTTACTTGATACCTATAGTGCTAAGCATAGTACTTGGGATAAATTATATGACCAACAAGTAGCGTACATACTAGGGAGATATGTAAAAAGTGAAGATAGAGAAGTAGAGTTAAATAAATATATGACCACTGTCAATGGCGTAGAGACTAGAGCGATAATGACCAAACAGGATTTAGCTGTTTATATTGTTCGTATGTTAGAAAAGGAAAATACAGCTGTTTCTTCTTACGTACCAGGAGGCTTTAAAGATGAAAGCCTTATTAAAGAAGCTAATAGACCTTATATGGCATACCTTAAGAGTGTAGGGATTATTACACCAGATGCTAAAGGAAACTGCAATCCTAATACACCAGTAACTAAAGCCTTAGCTGCTAAGATGGTAAGTGATGCACTCAAAGTGAAAGAACAGGGATTAGGACAGGAAGTGGCTAATAGTGGAAGTAGTAGTACGATAGAAAATGCTACAAGTCAAACAGTTACACTTAAAAAAATATTAACTAAAAGTAATACAGAATCTTTTCTTGTAGTAGACAAAGGAACAGGGAGTGTCTATTACTCTGTAAAAAATACTTTAAAACCTATAGATATGACTGGTAAGGAAATGAGCTTAACAAGTCTTATACCAGAACAAAAGCTAGCTATTACCTCTGAACTTATTAATAATACACAGTATATTACAAGTATAAAAGTGGTAGGAGATGGAAATAGTAGTATAGGAATAGGTACAAATACAGGAACAGGTACTAGTACGGATACTGCAGTTAATACTGTATCGGGTAATCTTTTGGAAAAAGTCACAAATGGCATTGTTCGTATCAGCTCTGGGGAAAATCAAACAAGAGTGTACATATTAGATAATAATGCAACCATTACTTTAAATGGTGTAAATGTTGAGAGTAGTGCCTTAAGTGCAGGAGATGGGGTTGTAGTTACAGTGCAAAATGCAACCATTACAAAGGTACAAGCTACTAAAGGGACAGGAAGTATTACAAGCACTTTGGGTAATGGGGAAATCACTGCTAGACAAATGGTGGCAGAAGGGTATAATATTACACTTAAACAAGGAAATAGTGAAAGTGTAGTCTTCATACCAGAAAAAGCCATTATTAAACGCAATAATAAGGTTAAGAATCTAGAAGATTTAAGAGTAGGTGACCAAATCAGTCTTACAAAAGCAGGGAATACGGTTACAGAAGTAGTGGCTACAGGTGAGCAAAGTAGAAATACAGGAATGATTAAAGAAATTCACTTGGCTCAACCAAGCAGGGTAGTTGTAAAATTAGATAATGGAGAGACAGTAACTTATACTTTAAGTGGAGATACAGAAATCTATGATGTGAATACACGCAAATATATTAATGTACGTGAGCTTCACCTAGGACAATCTATTGATCTTTTACTTGAAAGCAAAGAAGTTGTTTCACTTGATGTTGTGAAAAGTACAAGCGCAGTCAACTACAAAGGGGTTATTAAATACGCAACTAGAAGCAGTGATTATATAGAGGTGCTTGTAGAGTATGATCCTATTTCAGGACAAACAGGTATTTATAAACGTATAGAAGTGCCTAGCTCGATAAGTATTATTAATAGTAACAATAGACAAGTTAGTCGTAATAGTTTAGAGGAAGATATGGAAATCATCATTACTTATAAGTATTTAGATGATTTAACACCAGAAAAGATTTTAATAATCGGATAAGAGTACATAAAGGGGGCATAAAAGGAAGTGCCCCCTTTCTTATAGTCTAGGAAAGTGCGTTCTTTACTTTCCTAGACTATGGGGAGTACAGAGGGGAGTCCCCTCTGTCGTATTAAGGAGGAGGGTGCTCAGCTGACCGCTCTTTGTCAGCGCCGAAGGGAACCTAGGGTTCCCTAGCGGAAGAAATGTGGACGTTAGTCCACTTTCTTGTTTGAAACAAGGGTAGTTAATAAGCAAAAATAGTTATATAATAGAGAAAGATAATGAAGAATTAAGAATGAAGATAAAGAATTAAAAATAAGGAGTTAATTTAGAAATAAAGAGAGTAAAATATAAAAATGAAAGGAGTTAAAAGGTGGCAAGGGGTAGTGGCAACAAAATAATTAAGTTTAATCAGGCAAGAAGAAAATATAAATTAAGTTTCCAGCTAGATAAGAAAATAATGGTTATTACCATAATTGTAGCAGCGATTCTTGGAGCGTGGCTTGCATTTAGGCCAAATGCTTATCAAATTAGTATTAATGGAGAAGTAGTGGGAGCCATTAAAGATATGAAAGTAATAGAGGTAGCCAAGGAAACAGTTATTGCGCAGCTTAGAACACAATATAAAAGTGATGTGAAATTTGATGATGGCTTAGAACTTAAAAAGTACCGTGCTAAAAAAAGAGACTATATAGATCCAACCTATTTGATTGCACGCATGAGAAATGATATGCAAATTTTAGTAGCTTTTAAAGAACTTTATGTAGATAAAGAATCAGTTGGTATTATTGCTTCAGAGGATGAATTAGTTGTACTTAAAGATGAGCTTAAAAAGAAGTATTATGGTACAAAGGATGTTCAAGTGGAATTTGGTAAAGAAGTTGAAGTCAAAGAAGTATTTGCTAAAGAGAGTGACCTGATTTCTATAGATAAATTGGTTCAAAAGTGTACAGTAACTACGCCAAAGACTATAGAATATGAGATTCAAAGTGGTGACACACTTTCAGGCATTGCTAGCAAATACAATACATCCATGGATAGCATTATTGCTGCTAATCCTGAGTTTACGGATAAGGTTATTCTTAGAATAGGACAAATGATTAAAGTAAACACTAATGAACCTTTACTTCCACTTCAAGTTATAAATAATAGCGAAGAAGTAAATGAGAATAAAGAAGTAGAGAACAATCAATGATGGCAATGAATAATCGATGAGGAATGATGAACAGTAAGAATAGCTAATCTTATATTTTTAATTCATAAATTTTCATTTTTAACTCTTCATTCATGATTCATGACGCTTCATTGTTTTATACTAATTGTTAATTCAAATAAGGGGGGCAAATTCAATGCAACGTATAGGTGTTATTGAAGATGAAAAAGCGATTTCAGATATTATTAAGTACAATCTAGAAAAGGATGGTTATGAGGTACATGTGGCCTATGATGGAGAAGAAGGACTAGAACTGATTAGAAATAAAGATTTAGATTTAGTGCTTTTAGACATTATGCTACCTAAGAAGGATGGATTAGAGATTTGTAAAGAAATTAGACAAATAAAAGATGTACCTATTATCATTATTTCAGCCAAAGCAGATGAGATTGATAAGGTGCTTGCCCTAGAATTAGGAGCAGATGACTATGTCACTAAACCATTTGGAATGCGAGAAGTCATGGCTAGAGTTAAGGCAAGACTTAGAAGGAAACAGGTTGAAATCAATAAAGCAGGTAATGGTGAAGATAGCTTGATAGAAGATAACCTGTACATGGATCTCAAAAAATATGAAGTAAGTAAAGGTAATGAGGTGATAGACCTTACCCTTAGAGAATTTGAACTCCTCAAATTCTTATGGCAATCAAAGGGACAAGTATTTTCTAGAGAAGAGCTCTTAGAAAAGGTTTGGGGATATGAGTATTATGGTGATGTAAGAACAGTGGATGTAACAATCAGAAGACTAAGAGAAAAGATAGAAGATGATGCTTCAAAAGCTACCTATGTATTAACAAAAAGAGGCGTGGGCTACTATTTTAGAGGCTAACATATGAAAACAAGCATACAGTTAAAAATTGTATTAATCTATTTGTGCACAATTATCCTCATTATGCTCATAAGCGGTACATATATTGTTTATAGAACAGAAGAAAAAGATTATAAAGGTATACAAAGCACTATTGAGACCATGGCAGAGAACATAGAATTAAGAAGAAATTGGAATCTGGATGATTTAGGAAACCAAGTAGGTGACCAATATGAAATTTATAGCCTGGACAAAGATGGTAGAGTGGAAAGGACTATTAGAGGAACAATTGGAAGAGGGCAGATTGTAAAAGAAGAAGTAGTCATTAGAGCCATTAGAACTCAAAAGTCAGCCACTGCTAAGATAGAGCATTTTTCGGTTTTTACTGGAAAAGAATATACAGATCACGCGAGAATAATACTAGATGATAATGAAGATATTGAACGTATTATTTATATTAAGGCTAGTACGTTAGAGGTACATAATAATATCTTTGGTATCATGCAAACAATTGCTATAGGTCTTATCATAGCTATGTTTATTACAGCTTTATGTGGGATTGTATTTGCTAATATGATTACTGCGCCTATTAAGGCACTTACCAATAACTCCAAGAAATTAGCAGCGGGAAATTCCATTACAAGAATCCCTGTAGAAGCAGCTGATGAAATAGGGGAACTCACTCAGAGCTTTAATTATATGGCAAGTCAACTCAGTACCACTATGGAAGTGGTAACAAGTGAAAAGAATAAATTAGAGAAAATCTTTGAACATATGGCAGATGGTGTCATGGCTTTTAATAAACAAGGGGTTTTAGTCCATGTTAATTCCGCATGTTATGACATGATAGGGGCAACAAGTATGGGGCCAAACTTTGAACAAGTATTTGAGAATATTGGTTTGGATGTGAATTTTGAAGAATTGCTGGATGGGAAACACTATGAGCAAGTTGATCAGACTTTAACATTAGGGGACAGATATCTTAAGATGCATTTTGATGCTTATCTCAATGCCAAAAAAGAGACAGATGGTTTGGTAGTGGTTATTCAAGATGTTACAAAGCAGCAAAAACTAGATCAAATGCGTAAAGAATTCGTAGCCAATGTATCCCATGAACTACGTACCCCACTGACTACTGTAAAGAGTTATACTGAAACTTTAATAGATGGGGCTATTGACGAAAGGGAAACAGCTATGCATTTTCTCAGTGTCATGGAGAAGGAAGCAGATCGTATGACAGCCCTTGTTCAAGATTTATTAGAACTATCACGAATTGATAATAAACAGATTCAATTAGAATTTATAGCAATCAATTTAAAACCCCTACTAGAAGAAGTGCTAGAAGCACAGTACATACATATTACTAAAAAAGGACATCAGCTTAAGGTCAGCTATGATAAATCAAAAGAATACTGGATAGAAGGTGATCTGTCACGGATTAGGCAGATACTTCATAATATCTTATCAAATGCTATTAAATATAGTCCGGAGGCAGGGATTTTAAGTGTAGCAATGAGGAATGAAGAGGACTCTGTAATTATAGAAATTGCTGATACAGGCGTGGGTATTCCGAAAGAAGATTTAGAGCGTATTTTTGAGCGTTTTTACAGAGTAGATAAGGCACGTTCTAGAAAAATGGGGGGGACAGGATTAGGGCTTTCTATCGCTAAAGAGCTTATGCTACTTCATAAGGGAGACATAAAGATTGAAAGTAAGCTAGGAGAAGGCACTAAGGCAAGTTTGTTGTTTCCTAAATTGAAAAAAAATAATTATAATATGTAATCATATTGTAATGTTGAAAACAGATAATTTATATTATAATATAATTAGAAAAATAAATGACTATATATCAGAAAGTAATGAATGAAAGATGAGGATTGAAAACGGAAGTTAGTAAACATTCGATTTTGACAATCAACTCTTAATCATAAAAAGGACTTTTAGACTTAAAGGAAGGGGGATGTGTGGTCATGAAGAAAAGAAAATTTGTCTTTTTATTAGTATTTATAATGGTAAGTTTATATGCTACTGTTATTTATGCTGATGATACAAAAGCAGAACCTAAGGGTATTAATGTAAAAGTAGTTACAGAGGAAAAAGATGATAAGTCCACTGACTATTTAGCAAGTGAGGATGACTACATTAAAATTGCCCGTAACAATACAAGTCTAAAGGTGGTTAATACAACCTTTGAAGCAAAGCAACTTTTAATTGGAAATGTTAATAATGGAACAGAAGTAACAATTGCCATTTATAATAAAGTAGCTGATAAAGAGGAGTATAAGGAGGAAGCAAGTAATACTTATACGATTACAGTAGATACAATTGAAGGTTTTGAGCAGCTTATAGAGCTTCCAGAAGGACAGAATAAAATTAAAATCACTTATAATAATCAAGCTGATAAGAAAAGTGATTTTATGGTATTCTATATGAAGCGTGAAAGTACAGAAAGTAAGAAGGCAATTGAAAACTTCGTGGTAAAAGTAAATCTATAATAAAGAGGATGAGGAAAGTTTATGAAAAGTAATTTCATTAGACTGGGAATCCTCGGCATTCTCATTATATTATGTATATGGCAGACAACATTATTATGGCTTGGCGATGCGTCAAGCCATAATTTTTTAGATAACACAGCTAGTGATATAGTGACACAGCCGAAGGAAATATGGGTTAACAAAAATGGATTAGCTTACAAAATCGATGGAGATAATGACGGAAGTAGACTAGACCTTTTAGTAGAACTAAGCAATACGATTAAAAAAGGAAAATATCAGCTTGTGGCAACGGATAAAACGACTTATGAAGAGCTTTTATCAAGACAAGGATTTGTCTATGAATATGGGGCGCAGCTGAGCATTGATGAAATATTAGGTTTTACGGTTAATAGGGGAAGTAGTACAAAGGAACTAGGTAAAATTATAGAACTTTTTATAGATATTAGCGAAGGAGATCAGTATAGGAGCTATATTTATCTCATTAATAAGTCTCAAAAGGTAGTAGCTATGCTTAGTCTAGAAGGAAGCTTAGTGTTACATAATAAGACCATTCAGCATTATAATGACGAAAATAAGACAACGGGAATGAAAACTTATCAAGCCAGTTTATTAAATACTAATCAAGCCAGTTTATTAAATATTAATTCTAGTAAAGCCTTTGAAAGAAATATTTTTTACCCTCAAAATAATAAAAATATGCCTATTACTTATAAGGAAATCTATCTAAGGCCTGTGATTAATGGTAATACAATTGAGGAAAAAGTTATGGATTTAGAAAATTATGTGGATAGTTTCTTTAAAAATCCTTTATACAAACAATACAGCATTACTTCTAAAGGGATTATCTTTAGTGATTCTCTCAACTTGAATATTCGTTATTCTGATCAAGGTGTTCTGGAATTTAAAAGACATGTTACGGAAGAAACTATAAAACTCTCAGCAGTGGAAAAGATGAATAAAGTAAATCGTTTTATTGAGGAAACAGAGGCTATTCCTAAAGGTCTTAAAAAGGGACTTTATCTTAAAGAAGTAGAGGAAAGTGAAGACTCAGGAGAAACTATTTATCGCTTTGGCTATCGTTTTGAAGGGTTTGAAGTGCTTTTAACAGACTATGCTAAGGAACAGTTAAAAACTCAAAACTTTTTAGAGCTAGCAATAAAAAGCAATCAAGTTGTAAGAGGAAATTGGTTGATGTTTGAAGTGGATGTTAACGAGAATGAATATATAAAGGATGCAAAATTAACTAGAGAAGGTTACGTTGCCATTAGGGATACACAGAAGCTTTGTAAGATAGAAAACTTAGATGAAGATCCATTAGGATATATACAATGTGCTTATATTATACAAAACATTCAAGTTAAGGCTGATTTTGATTGGGCAGCTACTTATCAAGATAAGTGGTACTATCCGTAGAAAAAATTGACAGAAGGAAGTAACTTCCCTTTGTCAATTTTTTTTGTTATATTTATTTTATGAGAAATATAATACTGTATATTTCTGAATATGGGGGATGAAAATGAATGGAAGAAAGATATTAAATAGATTAATTATATTATTTGTAGCTATTAATGTCATATTATTTGTGTTTCTTAGCATTAGAAGAGGAATACAGTATCAACTTTCAAAAGAGAGAGTAAATAATATTATCACAGTACTTGCAGATAAGAATATTACTTTTAAGTGTGAATTACCAAGGAATTTTGAGCCTAAAGCATCTGCTACTCTAACTTATACAGGTGATAGAGTGTCTAAAAGAAATGATTTGGTAAGCACATTGTTTGGGAGTGACCCATCAAAAATAATTCGTTCTACAGGAACAAGAGAGGAAGACCCTACTTCTAAAATATATTATTTTACAAAGGGAAAAGAACAATTAACTTTTGAAGAGCAAGAGATTGTATATGTAAATAGTAAAGTAGATGTGCTGACGCAAAAACCTAGCTTATCAGAAGCAAAGAGAATGGCAGAAAGCTTTATTAAAAGACTTAAGTTAGGTCAAATGTATAGTAGTTCTTATGTAGAGGTAAGAGAAGAAGAGCACTGTTTTCATATAATATACTTTCCAGTATTTAATAATATTCCCATATTTGACCTACCTATTGAAATGAAGGTCTATAATGAAGGCATAGGAAGTGCAGTGGTTTATCTAGGAGAGGTAAATCAAATAGAGGATAGTAAGGGAAGAATTACCCCTATAGATTTAGTATTATTTGGCATTGAAGCATACATTCCTGAGAACAATCATATGGTTATAGAGGACATTACCTTAGGGTACAAAAAAATACAGAAAAAAGGAAGCAATTTATGGGGGGAACAAATTATACCAGTGTATAAAATCGTGATAGAAAGTTTAGAAAACCCTATATTTGTTAATGCTTATACAAATGAGATTGTGAAATAGTAAAATTAAACTTTTTATTTACTACTTTTAATGTTATAATCGAAGGTGGCATAGAGTGCAGTGCTTTGTTAAATATTAATTAAGAGGTGTTAAGGTTGAGCGAGTTGTATATAAGAGGTGGAAAACGTCTAGTAGGCGATGTAATAATTAATGGAGCAAAAAATGCAGCAGTTGCCATTTTACCTGCAGCTCTTTTAGTAGATGGAATTAGTGAAATAGAAAATTTACCATATATAGATGATGTTGTTAAATTAATGGGTGCCATGGAAGGCCTGGGAGCAGTAGCTTGTTTAAAGGACCAGCATACACTACAAGTAGATGGTTCTACGTTATATAGCTATAAGGCAACGGATGAAGCAGTTGGAAATATTAGAGCCTCTTACTATTTAATAGGGGCACTTTTAGGGCGCTTCAAGAAAGCTGAGGTGGCTATGCCAGGGGGCTGTAACTTTGGTGTCAGACCTATTGACCAACATATTAAAGGCTTTGAAGCATTAGGTGCAAAGGTAACTATCGAAGATGGTATTATTAAAGCTTATGCAGAGAAATTAGTTGGGACGAAAATTTACTTAGACGTAGTCAGTGTAGGGGCTACGATTAATGTAATGCTTGCAGCTACATTAGCTGAAGGAACGACTATTATCGAAAATGCGGCTAAAGAGCCACATGTTGTAGATGTTGCCAACTTCCTTAATATAGCTGGGGCCAACATTAAAGGTGCAGGAACAGATGTGATTCGTATTAAAGGAGTAGAGAGACTTACAGGCGGCAAGTATTCCACTATTCCAGACCAGATTGAGGCAGGCACCTACATGATTGCTGCTGCGGTTACAGGTGGAGATGTATATGTTAGAAATATTATTCCAGAACATATGTATTCTATTACCCTTAAAATGATGGAAATGGGTATTCACATTGAAGAGGGGGATGACTACATTAGAGTAACAGCTCCAGATGAGTTAAAGGCAACTAATGTAAAGACGCTCCCACACCCAGGTTTTCCAACAGATCTTCAGCCTCAAATGGCAGTATTACTTAGTGTTGCAAATGGCAAAAGTACAATTATTGAAGGCGTATGGGACAATCGTTTCCAATACATTGATGAACTTAAAAAGACAGGTGCACAAATCACAGTAGATGGACGTATGGCTGTTGTTGAAGGTGTAAATGAATTAGTTGGAGCAGAGGTAGCTGCTACAGATCTAAGAGCAGGAGCAGCATTAGTTCTAGCAGGACTTAGAGCTAATGGTGAAACCCATATCACCAATGTTAAATACATTGATAGAGGATATGAGGCGATAGAAGATAAATTAAAAGCCCTAGGTGCTGATATTGAAAGAAGATTTTAAGATTTATTATTTATTTACAAAAAGGATATTACTAGCTAATAAAATAGTTAGTGATATCCTTTTTTGTTTTATAGCATATAAAAATGCAATTAGAATTTAATTAATTATAATATTCTTAATATTTGATTAAACAAAAAATAAAGAATTTATTGAAAAATAAGTTAATATCTATTAAGATAATATTATTGTATAAAAAAGTATAAAAAAAGGTAAATTAAAAAACTAAAGGTTAAAAAAGGACAAAAAGGTAATGTCGTTGTGGAAGAAAGCTTATTACATAAAGCCCATAAAAGGCAAAGAATACTAGCAATTAAAAAAATAAATATACTAGCTGATATACCTGTAAAAAAACCTATACACATAATAAGTTTAATATCACCTCCACCAATAAAGTGATTTAAATAAATATTAAAAAGTAACATAATAATGCCAGGAAAGACAAGTCCAGCTAGGCAAGAAATGGGTTTTTGAGAAAAAGGTAGAAAAAACAACCCTATAAGTAATAAGAGTATAATGATTTTATTTGGAATTCGTCTAAATCTAATATCAAGATGAGTGAAATGAATTAGAAATACAGATAAAATTAAATATTTTAAGATTAAAATATGAAACACCATCCAATCTAAATAATTATATTGATATGTAGTATAAAGAAGGGGGAGAGTAAGTGGAAATATTACTTGTAGCAGCGCATATCCATGAGATGCTTTATTCAAAAATAACATACAAAAAAAATATAATCAATAGACATGCAGTATCAACATCTCTTTTAGTAGATACACTGAGTAAAGAACTAAAGATGGATGCTATTGTTATTTTGGATGAAGGAATAGATGAAGCAATTGAGACCTTAGAGAAGAAAATCGTAGGGATTAAGACTACAAAGAATGAGATTAATATTATTTTCATTACTAGGAATCTAGAATTAAAAGAAAGATTGAAAAATTGCACTATTTATTTTGAAGAAAAGATAAGAGTATCATTTGGCGAATATGATGAAAGATTAATGAAGATCATTAAAGTCAAGGAAAAAAAGTTAAAAGAGATAGCACCTCAGAATGTACTATCAGTAGAAGCTGCTCAAGAAGAAATACCTATTAATAAAGAAAGAATGTCTCTATTTAGCAAGTTTAAGAGAAGTAAAAATAATGAAGTAGAACAACAAGAAGATAATAGGTTTAAACATATCAGTAAGGGAATTAGTAGAGTAATTGTAGTTACTGGACATAGAGGAGTGGGGGTTACAAGTACTGCTGTTAATTTAGCTCATGAAGCTGCTAAGAGAAATTTAAGTACAATTATAATTGATTTAGATATATTAAATAGGACAACTAATCTTTATTTCAGTGAATTTATTAGACAAGCAGAAGAAGATGAACATCTAGAAGCATCTTTAATAAAATGCCTTGCAAAACCGCAAGAGTATCAAAATTATGCATGTAATATAAGGGATAAACTATGGATGACAGGATTAAGTTATAATTTTCATGATAAAAAACTTATTGAGCAATTTTTTGAACCTAATAAGTTAATTAATATGTTAACTGTGTTTAGGCAATATTTTAATATGGTAATAATAGATTGTCCTTTAGAAATATTGGGAGAGTTCCACGCATGTATTCCAAATATAGATTTATTTGGGTTATGTGTTCATAATAGTCAATATTCTATTATTACAACCCTTCGTAACATGGACACTCATCTAAGTGAAAGTAATATTAGCTTTCTTAATGCAAAAAGTAAGTTAATAATTACTAGTTATAATGATAGAGCACAATATGAAGATGATTTTTTTACCCCTGATAAGGTAAGTGAATTATTTGCATCAGATTTATGTGAAGAACTTACAATAAAAATGCAAATAGCAGGAGCGATAAGATATAGTGAGGGCTTTGATTTACAAGTGGAAAACGACATTCCTATTACAGAAAATAACCCTGAATTTAAGGACTATTATTCAAATATATTACTTCGTATGTTGGAAGGGGTACACTAATGAAATTAAACGTGAAATCAGTTAAGACAGTAGCACCTAATAAAAATCTAGTTAAGAAAATTATTGCAGTTGTAATAAGTGTATTAGTAATAATTATTTCGTATATAACAGTCAATAATGTCGCTGCTGATACTAGAAATACTATTGCAGTTGTCCGTGTTAAAAATCCAAATGGTTTGGAAATGAGAACTTTAATTAATGAAAATGATGTTGAAGTATATAACATTATTAAAACAGAGTACAAGACTGAAATGGTATTGGCAGAGCAAATAGATGACGTTATTGGAATGTATACTAATTATTATTTAAGGAGAGATAGTGTTATTTATAAGGATCAATTAGGAGAGGAAAGGCCTATAACAAATGAATGGTTATATGAGTTGAGTGCAGATGAAGAGGTCGTAACTATTCAATATAATTATTTAAAATGTGGTGGAGATATACTTATGCCAGGAGATAGGGTGAGGATTAGAGCTACTTATGAGATAGATGAGCTAGATGGTAATACCACTGGCTATTACGGGGCTAATGATAATATTATTGAATACAATCATAATAATGATAGAAAACGTACAGAAATTATATTTGATAGTATTGAAATTAAAGATATGCTAAATGAAAATAGTCACTCTATATATGAAATCTACAAGGAAGTACTTAGGTTAGATGAGGGAAGAAGAGCAGAGGTTATGAAAAGTAATGACTTTATAAAGAGTATATTACCTAGGGCATTAGTTTTAGCAGGAAG
The DNA here is from genome assembly GCA_023436395.1 of Bacillota bacterium. Classification (GTDB taxonomy): domain Bacteria; phylum Bacillota; class Clostridia; order Lachnospirales; family Cellulosilyticaceae; genus Cellulosilyticum. The sequence goes on from JAEZJJ010000094.1 coordinate 72,534, forward strand.
TAAAGAAGAAATTAATCAATATGCTAAATACTCAAATGTAAAGGATGGAGAACTTCTTATTACGATTTTAAGTAGGGAGACAAGTAATCCTATTATTGATCAATTACCAAGGTTGCAGAGTGAGGTAGAGTCATGGATCGATTCGAATCAAAAATAAATGTAAAAAAATTATTTGAAAAGTTAACACCAAAAGAAGAGAATGAAGCACAAAAAACAACCAATGCACTTCTATATAATGTAGTAGGTTTTTTGGCTGCCAGTGATTTTTCAGACAATGGAGCGATTATTAGCAATATAGGATATTTACTAGCAGAGAAGAATCTAAATATATGTATTGTGGACTTTAAGGTATTTTTTCCTAGTTTATATAATTATTTAGACTTAGAGCCAAATGAAAAAGGAAAAGGGCTGTTAACAGTGCTGAAGGATGATAAAGCAGATATTAGAATGCATATCAATGCAACTAAATATAAACAGCTTTACCTACTAACCCCTAGTCCCTATGATCTAATAGAAGAATACTTAGATTTTAGATTTACCCATATACAACGGATTATTGAGGAACTTAAGGAAACTTTTGATATGGTATTAATTGATATTCCTAATAATCCACCACTGGAATTTTGCTTAGCAACCATGAAATATGTGCATAGAGGTTTTATAACAGTAAGTGAGAGAATGGAAAGTATTTCAAATGTAGTAAAATTATTAGATTTTGCATCATCTATTGGTATTACGACATCTAAGTTTACAAATTTAATTTTTGTAAATACATTAGGACTTAACTATGATTATGGTGCATTAAAGGAAGCAAACTTTAAGTTAGCAGCAAGCTTACCCTTAGTAAAGCCGGTTATAGAAGAGTATTTTAAAGGGAATCTATATATGAAAGATAGTACAATGATGAATAAGCAATATATGTTAGGTATACAGGAATTAGTAAGAATAATTGCTGGATAGCTAGGGGGGGAATAATGTTAAATAGAGCAGATGTTAGTGAACTTCAGCAAAAGTATATGTATCAATCGCAGAAAGGAAATGAGGAAGAGGAAGAGCAAATTAAGCATAACACTATCAAATTCATTGAGGCACTAGAATTTTGCCAAAAGTATATAAGCAGCAATGCAACCAATGCATTTAGAAGAGAAACAGATCCTGCTAAAAAACGTGATATTACAAAACGCTATATAAATGAATTTGTGGATTCTCAGCGACCTATTGTAGAAGGGTATAAAGAACTAAAACTTTTAAAAGAGGCATTAGCAGATGAAATTACCCATTATGGGCCAATTACTGAAGCTATGAATGATCCTGATATAGATGAAATTAGAGCTAATGGACCAGATCAAATTTTTATTGAAAAAGGTGGGAAGACTGTATGTCTAGATAAAAGCTTTATTGATAAAGAACATATGGAGAGAATTATTTCTAAACTTTTAGGAGTATCTAAAGTTAGATTAACGCCAAAAGTACCTATGGTTAATGCTAGAACAATTGAAGGATATCGTGTTAATGCAACTCATGGCGATATTTCGCCATATGATGTACCTGCATTCGTTATTAGAAAGTTTAATAAAAAAGATATTAGCCCTCAAGGTATGATTCAAAACCAATCTTTTTCACTAAATATGTATAAACTCTTATCATTAATGCCCAAAGGAGATTTATCATGGATTACAGTAGGTCCAACTGGAAGTGGAAAGACCACATTGAATGAGCTTATTGTAAGACAAATAGATCCGTTATCACGTATTATTACAATAGAGAATCCTTCAGAAATGAGACTGATTAGAAGAGAAGGAGATAATGTAAATGGTAAAGTTATTAATGACGTTTTACAGTATGAGTCTACAGGAGAAGAAGAAGAAGATAGTCCGGCTACTATGGAAGCATTACTAACTAATGCCATGAGACAATCTCCTCACTGGATAGGACCAGGAGAACTTCGAAAGCCTAGTGAATTTGGAACAGCATTAAGGGCTGCTCAGACAGGTCACTTTTTCTTTACTACTCTACATGCAGAAGGTGATAAAGAAGCAATTTATAGATTCTTGACAGCCTATCTAATGGAGTCTAATGAACCTGCTGAGTTAGCGCTTAGAAATATATGTAGTGCAGTTAAATTTGTAGTATACCAAGAAAAATTAGCTGATGGTACAAGAAAGGTCATGTCTATATCTGAAGTAATAGGAGCAAAAGGCTTAGAGCCTATTGTTAATCCTATTTATCGTTTTATTTGTGAGGATGTAGTAGAGGAAGAAGGAACCCATAAGGTTTTAAAAATAGTGGGTAAACATAAACGTGTTGGTGCTCTATCAGAGCAGATTGTACAGAGTATGTTGAAGGCAGGAATCAAAAGAAGTAAATTCGAATTTTTGACAAAACCGGTAATGGAGGGTGAAGAGGAGGTGTATATAACGGATGAATATAGCCTTAGGGACTAGTTTAATATTAGGAGTAGTAGCATTTTTTTTCTGTATTCTATTTTTTGATATTAAAATATTTGATGGCTTTTACAAGATTGTAATGGATATAGGTACAACTATTCTTGATTATATTCAAGACTTTAATAAAAAACGCTATATAGAAAGAATGAAGAGAGAAAAGATTGTCCTAGAAAAAGAAAATTTATTTGCTAAATATAATAGGCTTGTAGAAGGGCTTATTATGGATTTTAATATGCCATTAACCTTAGAAAGCTTTACTTCATTATTATGCATTGTTTTCGTCATAGCAGTACTTATTGTGATTTTGTTCATGAAGAGTGTAAGCCTTTCAGTGGTAATTACAGTAGCTGCATTTATAGGATTATTAACCTTCTTTGTAATGAGATCTAAGGCTATTAGAATGGAGCGAATGGAAGCCATTATGGATGCAGAAGATTTAATCTGTCCTTTAGCGAGAGATGGGGTACTAGTAGCTATTAAGAAGGTTATGGAAAGTGATGAATACATAGCACCTAATATAAGAGGATATTTTAGGCAGTTTATAGATAACTGTGAACAAAATGGATACTCTTTTAAACAAGCTATTATATTGTTAAATAGGCAACTGGGAAGTAAATTTGATAATTTTACTAAAAAAGCAATAGTGTTTGAGTATAACGAAAGAAAAGGAATGGCAGATGTATTCTTAGATATTGTAGACGAGAATGCTGTATTAAGGGAAATGAATGCTAGGAAGGAAAGAATATTTAGGAAAATGAATAGGGATTTTTTAATAAAGACATTTATTATCATTGTATTTTTTATGTACTCCCTAACAGTAGAAGGATTTAGAGAATTTATGGTAGGAACAGAAGGTGGGAAGATAATTAATACAGCTATGATTAGTATTATCTGTATTAGTTTTGCTAGATGCCAAGCTTTACAGGGTGAACTAGGGGGAGGTAGTAAAAATGGTATTTATAAGTAAAGTAATGATTATTGCAAGTGTTATTTACTTAATAAAAGTATTTTTGTATCCCTACTACAGACCTGTAAGTAAAAAGCATAAAAAGAGAACTAGGCTTCACCAAAAGCAGATAAAAAAAGAGGCTGAGAAAGAGAAATTAAGAGTAATTAAGCGTAGAATTGCTAAGAAGTATATCAAGACATTTATTAGTGAAGTAGAATACAAAAGATTAAAAAGAATGCTAGATCGTTTAGATATGAATACTTTGCCAGAGGAAATAAGATTTAATCAAATAGCATATGTGGGGCTGGCTATACTAGTAAGTATATTTTTATTTAAAGTAAATATACTATTAGGCTATGCAGGATGTGTATTTGTTATATTTGGGTGGCTTTATCCAGTGGATGAATTAGATAAGCAAATTCAGCTTAGGAATAAACAGATAGCCAATGATTTTCCTGCATTTTATAGTATGGTGTACTATCAATACTCAAAGACTATTAATATTTTCTTTGCAGATGTTATAAGAGATTATTTACCTAATGCTAATAAGTATATGGCAGAAGAATTAGGATATATGTTAGATAATATTGACTTTGGAGAAGAATTTGTACTAAAGCAACTCAAAAAGCGAGTGCCGCTTCATTATATTATTAAATTTTGTGATATTATGGAAACACGTTTAAAGGGGTATGATAATACCTCACAGATGGCATATCTAAAGAATGAATTAGATGAATTTCGTGTACAAGCATTAGAAGAAGAATTGACAAAAAGAGAACATGCTAATGGGAAAATACAGATGATACTTATCATAGTACTTGGAATATACATATTTATTTATTACTTATTTACTATTTTAGAATCATTGGTGATGTTTAGTTAAAGGTTATTAATGTTGCATATAATTTAGCAACGTTAAAATATAAAGATTCAAATATAAGGAGGAAGTAAAATGAGAAAGATGATTGATAAATTAAGATTAATGGGGATTAAAATGCAACTTGAATTAGAAAGAGTAGTAAAAGAAGAAAGAGGAGATATAGGGATTAAACAGTTAGCAATTACTGTAGGAGTAATTATTGTGGTAGGTGCAGCAGTACTTATATTAAAAGATTCTATTGGAGATATTATTGATAGTGTATGGGAATGGCTATTTGAAGATGTAATTCAAAAGATAGGTGAATAAAAATCATGAAAGGATTTGCTAAAGCTTGCTTTATAAGTATTATTATAACTATTTTTATATTTATGTTTACTAGCTTTATTTATTTTTTTCCATGGTATACTACTCTAATTGTAGAGACATTTAATGTTTCACAGATTGTAGCAGGAGACAATTATCTAAAGCAAATGTACTATGATGATACTTTAGATAGATTGCAGAATAAGCCTATTTTTAAGGATAATCCAGATAAGATAGAACTTATTGTGGAAAATGAGGATGGCGGAAAGGCAATTGGATACAATGATGAAGAATTGTATGAAGGTTCTATGGAGAATGATAAACCTTATAAGCAGAGAGGGCGTACTATTGAAGTGGAGCTGCAGGCAGTCTATCCTTTGAAGGTTACAGTTTGGGGAAATACATATACAAAGGATATTCCTATAAGTTTTGCTATGAAGACAGTAGGATTAAAACACTATAAGGACTTAGAATATTATTTCGATTAAATGAAGTAGGGAAGAATATGAGACAAGTAGCATATATAGTATTGGGAGTAGTATTTCTAGCAAATCTAATACAACCTATGACAGAAATGGCAGAGACATGTAGGCAAAAGATAGTAATTAGTGCCGCCCTTAATAATTCATTTCGTGCAGCTAGAGATCGGAGCTTAACAGAAGAAAGTTTACAAGATTTAGCGGCTGAAGTAGATGTTGATTTATTTTATCAGTACTTTGCTGAAGCTTTTTGCGATAGCTTAGATCTACAGGTAATTAATAAAGGGATAGGTGAATCAGGCTATATAGAGTTCGAGTCAGGAGATGATTCTTATAATACTATCCGAGTAGAAATTGATATAGAGGATGGGTCATATGAATATGAAGATAGGGATACAACTAGAGTGAACTTACATTTAGAAACAGACTATAAGTTTAAAATAGGTGCACTTCAATTACTAAATGATGCAAATAAGTATAATTCATACACCTTAGAATTTGATAGAACCTATCTCTTACTAGTGAAAAATTAAAGGAGATAATAATGGAGTACATACTAGTAAATGTTAAATTAGATAAAGAACGTGTAATAGAACTAAAGATACCAGGTGAAATTAAAGCTAGGGAACTAATAGATATGTTAGATGAGGTGTTTCATGTAAAGGCAGGAGGGAAAAAGGCTTTGCATGTTGAGCCACTAGGCAGAATATTAGGAGACGAAGAGGTTTTAATGGATGAAGGGGTACATAGTGGTTCACAAATTAGTTTGTTATAAGGGAGAAACGACTAATGAATAACATTCAAAACGGAGGTCTTATTTGTCAAATAGGTGAGAGCATTATACACGGAAATGGATTAAGAGAAATAGAGGTAAAGGGTATACACCTAGTACCATGGTTTATTAACTATAGTAAATCAGAAGAGACTATTTATTATAGTGATGCTAAGAAAGATAACTATCTGTGTAAACTAGATTTAAATACATCAGGAGAGCAAGTGTTATTAAAAGAATCTGTTTATTTGCTGATAAAATATAAGGATAAATTATATTACATTAATGAGAAAAATGGTTATTTATATAGTTATCACATAGGGGAAAAGAAAGTAAGGCAATTAACTGATGAAATGGTAAACACTTTTTATATCAAAGATGAAAAGTTATGGTACTCGAATTATAGTGGCATTATCCAAATGACAATAGAAGGACAAAATAAACAACGAATTAGCAAAAGAGAGGCAATAAGGTTGATAGAAAGTAAGGGTACCTTATTTTTTATTGATAAAGAAGAGTATGCGGTGTGTTATATATCAGGAGAAGACTTACAGAAGATAGAAGGAAGTAAGGCAACAAGTATCAACGTATATGAGGACTGTATATTCTATAATCATGCTAATGATAAATCTCATATATATAGGTATAGCGTAGATAATGAGTTTAACATTAAGTTTATTCCAGAACGCGCAGATCACATACATATCATAGAAGATACGATTTATTACCTTAATCAAGATAGTAAGTTATGGATGCATGTACCCGTTCACGGTGGGAAACCACTACCACTTACAGAATAAAGGAAGGATACAAATATAATGGAGGAAAGTAAGGGAATTATATTTAGCAGGCCACCTAGATTTTTGCCAGAGATACCTAGAGGTGAAGTAGACATACCATCGCCACCTTCTAATCAATCAAAACCAGAGATTAATTGGCTTACCATTTTATTACCACCATTTGTGATGATAGGTGCATCAGTGGCAATGGTAATACTTATGAATAGAAATCCAATCTATGTAATGATATCTATTGTAACCACTTGTGTGAGTATTTTTATATCGTTATTAAATGCAACCACACAAATTAAAAAGTATAAAAAGTATGTAAAGACAAGAAAAACAAAATACTTGCAACTGATTACAGATTTAAAAACTGAGCTTGATATAGGGAGACAACAACAGATTGCGGCTATGAATGAGATTAATCCGCCGCCACAAGACTGTTTGGTACGACTTACTAATGTAGAGAGTACATTGTGGGAGAGAACACCTGCACATTCAGATTTTTTGAGTGTAAGAATGGGAATAGGAAGCGTCCCCACAACATTAAAACCTAAATACCAAAAGGCACAATTCAGTATAGAAGTAGATCCTCTACAAGAAGAACCTGAAAAGCTAGGAAAAGAGTTTGAAATGGCACATAATGTGCCGGTTTGTCTAGACTTAATCAAATCTGAAATAAGTGGGATAGCAGGTACCCCAGAAGCAGTAAGGGAGCTTTTAAAGGTTATAGCACTGCAAATTATTACAAATCATAGTTATCAAGATGTTAAGATTGTACTTGTTTTAAAAGAAGAGGAATTAAAAGAATGGGAATGGATTAAGCAAGTTCCCCATATATGGGATGATAATTTAAATGTAAGATTTATGATTTGTGGTCCTATAATTGCACACAGCACATTAGGGATGATATTTGAAGAACTTAAGGCAAGAGAAGCCAAGAAGGATGATACGAAACATACTTATCAAGGATTATCACAATACTTATTTATTGTGACAGATTCAGAACTTCTAGAAGAAGAACCTATTGCTAAATACTTATATAGTGGACATGCTTATATGGGTGTAACAGCTATTTTTACTTCTGAAAGAAAAGAATTTTTACCGATGAATTGTAAGAGTGTTGTTACTATTCAAGGAAAAGTAGGAACATATGCTTATAAGGAATCCAGTAAACAAATACAGTTTAACATTGACCAGGTGGCAACATCAGATTTAGAAAAGGCTAGTCGCATAATGGCACCTATTAGATTAAAGAAGTCAACGAATCACTTTTCATTACCTAAGTCTATTACGTTACTAGAAATGTTACAAGCTAAGAAGGTAGATGAAGTAGATGTTATAAGTAGATGGAAGAATAATAAAACCTATAATGGGATGGGGGTACCTATCGGTGTTAGGGCTGGGGGAGAACTGTTTAATCTGGATATGCAGGCATATGAAACAAGTCATGGGCCACATGGTCTAGTGGCTGGTACTACAGGTTCAGGAAAGAGTGAACTTTTACAAAGTATCATTATTTCATTAGCAGTTAATTTTCATCCATATGATGTGGTATTTGTACTTATAGACTATAAAGGTGGAGGAATGGCAGATATATTTAAAGGAATGCCACATCTAGTAGGAACCATTACAAACTTAGGTGGAAATCAAACCAATAGAGCATTAGTATCTATTAAAAGTGAGCTTAAGAGAAGACAACAGATTTTCTCAGAATATGAAGTGAATAATATAGATAAATATCAGAAACTTTTTCATGCCGGTAAGGCAAAGGAACCACTGCCACATCTTATTATGATTGCAGATGAGTTTGCAGAACTTAAGGCAGAACAGCCTGAATTCATGAAAGAATTAGTAAGTACAGCACGTGTGGGGCGAAGTCTAGGTGTTCATCTTATTTTAGCCACTCAAAAGCCAGCAGGTGTAGTAGATGATCAGATTTGGAGTAACTCTAGATTTAAGATATGTTTAAAGGTTCAGGATGAAGCAGATAGTAGAGATGTTATTAAAAGACCAGATGCAGCTAGAATCAAAGAACCAGGTAGAGGTTACATACAAGTAGGAAATGACGAGATATTTGAAATGTTCCAATCTGCGTTTTCTGGTGCGGACTATGACCCATCAGGAGAGAGCAAAAAAAACAAAAAAGAAAAGAAGCTATTTAAGATAGGGCTAGATGGAAGGAAACAGCAAATCTATCCACTCTTCCAAGAACACATTGATAAAAGTGAGAAAGATTCACAGCTTAAAGCAATGGTTAACTATATAACGGAAGTGGCAAAAATAAATGGAATAGAAGGTCTTAAAGGACCATGGTTACCTCCACTACAAGAAACATTATATATGGATGACCTAGAAGGATTAGTATCGGCAAGTGTAGAGGTACAAAAACAAAAGTGGGAAAATGACAAAGAAGAATTAATAGCAACAGTAGGAAAAGTAGATGATCCTAAAGCCCAGCATCAAGGAGAACTAAAATTAGATTTTGTTAATGAAGGGAATCTTTTGATATACGGAGCAGCAGGTTCAGGAAAAACAATACTTATAGAAACTATCATTATGTCACTAGCATATAAATATAGTCCACAACACTTTAATTTTTATGTAATGGATTTTGGTGGAGGAACACTTAAGAAGTATGTACGTTTACCACATTGTGGAGGAGTGATGGGAATAGAAGAAGAAGATAAACTATATCAATTCATTCTATTTATCAATCGACTCATGGAACAAAGAAAAGAAGCATTTGCAGAGGAATTAGTACCTAATTTATCTGCTTATAATAGTATTTCTAGTAAAAAGTTTCCCTACATGATGATTATTATTGATAATTATTTTGCTCTTACTGAAACTTATGATGATATTAATGAAAGTATCATGCAACTTGCAAGAGAGGGGCTTAAGTATGGTATCTACTTTATAGTAACAGCTACAAGTAATGTATTTGTAAGATATAAATTTAGTATCAACTTCAAACAAAGTATAGCATTACAGCTTACAGATTTAGGAGAATATCCTTCAATTGTTGGCAAAACAGAAGGTTTATATCCTGATAAAGTACCAGGCAGAGGATTAATTAGTCAAGATTATCCAGTGGAGTTTCAAACAGCCTTGCCATATAAGGCTGATGGTAATGTATTAGAAACAATCAAATATTTAGCAAGCATAAAAGACATGGGAACAGCGCTACCTATTCCACAGATGCCACAAGAAATAGATTTATTACAACTTAATACATATCATACAGGTGATGCAATGCATATTGGTCTTAATCAAAACGATTTAAAACCTGTAACTGTAGATTTAAAGAATCAATATGTATTAATGGTAGCAGGGGATACACAGACGGGTAAGAGCACGACACTTATATCATGGATAAAGACTATTAAGTCTATATATGGTGCTGATAAATGCATGCTCTGTGTAGCTGATTCAAGTAATATGGGCTTATTTTCTATTGTACAGCAAGATGGGGTGATAGATATGAATACAACCCCAGGGCTAGCAGCAGAATTAATAAAAGTAGTAGAAGTAAGGCAACAACAGCTTAATGAATGCCGAAAAGAAGGTAAAAACATAGAAGAACTCTATAGCAAATGGAAGCAATTTATTATCGTCATAGATAATATTGTAGAGTATGCTGATGGGCTCGAATTGAAAATGTCAGAAGCTATAGAACTTATTATTAAAAAGGGGTATGGGCTTAAAATTACCTTATTAGTAGGGGGAGCAGATGAAGAGATCTCTAGAGGATGGGATAAAGTAGTGAAAGCCATAAAGGCTGTCCAAGTAGGTGTATTAATAGGCAGTATTAAAGAGCAGAGCTTATTTGGTGTTCGAGTGCCTTCTAGAAGTTATGAAAAGGAGCTTGAGTGGGGAGATGGCTATTATATCATCAAAAATAAATATATACCACTTAGGTTAGGGCAAGTGAAATAGAGTTAAAGGGGTATATTGCAGCTATGCTGACGATATAAATAAAACAAATAAGGAGTGATGAAAAATGGCAAAAATGGAGTTTACAGTAGATGGAGCTAGAGGAGTACAAACTCAACTTACCACATATTCTGACACACTTGCGAAAGCGAAAGCCACATTAGATAAGAATATAGCAGCTACTGAGTCATGGTGGATTGGAGAGACAGGGAAAGCATTTATAAGGCAGTATGATGAATTTAAACCTAGTTTAGATGATTTGAAAACATTGGTAGATGATTTAAAAGATCAAATGGATAAAATTGTTGTAACAATGCAAAAGTACGATGAAGAAGGCGCCAAGAGATATGGCGGCTCAAGATAATAAGAAAGAGTTGGAGGGATAAAGATGGCAGAGATAATGAAATTTGATACCGATGAAGCAGTAGCAGTAAGAGGTCAGTTAGAAACAGCAGCTGTAAGTATAGAAGATGTACTTGCAGAGTTAGGTAAGACATTTAATAGTGTAAGAGATTGGTGGGTAGGTGATTCAGTAGAAGGATATATTGCTCAGTACGAAAGAATTAGTAAACCAGTAGGTGAACTGATTAAGAGTGTAAGAACGATTGAGAAGCAAATTGATAGTACAATTGCTGATAAACAAGAACAAGAGACTGAGATTAAGGGCATCTTAGATCAATCTTTTGCTAACTAAAAAGAGGTTATAGTTTATAGAGCTAAAAGACTACAAAGAATAATAGGGGGTAGTCTTTTAGCTATCTAATAATATAAAAGAGATTTCTAGGAAATAGATAGGGGGTCTAAATATGGTTAGCTTAACCGGCATTATAAGTAGTGTAGGAAGTTTTGTGGGGAAATTTTCAGAAGGAAAAAGACTAGCAAAGAAAGCAAGTGGAGATATTAAGATGAGTTGGGAAGGGGAGGCAAGAAATGTATTTGATGAGACATATACAGAGGTAGATGTAGATGTTATTGGGGTATGTGATAACTATGAGAAAATTAATGCAAAAATACGATCGTTACAAAGTAGCATTGAGGTAGAAGAAAATAGAAGGCGAGAAGAACGCATTCAGCAACGCTTACAACAACGTACACAAAGGAATTATGGTAGATAAGCACGTAGCATTTAATAGATAAAGCAAAGAGGGGAAAACGGATTAGTGAGAATAAAGAAGGGGAGATACATCGCACTATGGTCAATAAGATCAAGGTAGATACGGATGAGATAAGAAAGCTACTGAGTTGCCTGAAGACGAATATAGGCAGTATTATAAAAACCCATAATAATAAGAAACAAAGCATTCATAGTAAGATGCAAAGTGTCATTAATGAATACGGTAATTGTAGTGAGATTTGTAGTGAGGCAAGAGCTATCATAAGCTTACTAGAAGAAGCAGACCGGGCAGTTAGAAGAATGACACCTCGGTATGAAGACATTATAAGTGGACTAGAATATACCGTCAGTAGTACCAAACAATGTGAAAGAGATATCAAGAGAATAATAGGTATAGAAAGCATTGAGCAGCCTCATGTAAGGGATAGAAATACAAGAAAAGTTAGCACCAGAAAGATAGAAGCGGACTCAGACCTAATAGAAGAAGAGATAGAGGATGAAGGCGTAGAAGAAGACTGGGGAATGGAAGAAAACCTAACAGGTCTCATGGGAGGAATAAGTCTAATGGATTTATCCTTTCAGTTAGAAGGAAATAGGCCTAATAATGACCTTATTCTTGCTAAGGGAACAAGTGAGATAGAAGCAAAGCGGCTAATCAAGGTAGAAAAATATACAAGTTTACTCAATCAATCTATAGCAGATGGACAAGGTGAACCACAGTGGTTACTAGATGCTCTAGCAGCACTGGGGGTTTCCTACAGTATGCTAGGAAAAGAAAAGCTACTCCAACAAGATTTTACAGAAACTATAGTTGAAAAAATGACCAACTTGTTTCAGGATACACTTAAAAAGTATAATGAGCTTAGGACAGAAGAATTAAGAGGGCTCAAAGAAAGATTGAAAAGTGGAAATTTACCTCAGCTTACAGAATCAGATATCACCTTTTATGAACAAATGCCCACCATGCTCAGTGAATTAGGAATAAGCTTAAGCACCAAAGATCAAGCCAACTTACTTTCTTGCTTACGTATAAAGGGAGAAGTAGAGCGTATAGATTTAAAAAGGTTTGGTTTAACACCTGAAAGTGGTATCAGTGAGAAGGAACTAGAAGAGTTAAGTAGAACGATTACATTAAAGTATGATGCAGAGTATTACAATAAGAAAAACACAGAAGCATTTAATCAAAAGTTAGACTTATTTAATAGCTTTATTACAGATGTGAATATGAATGCAGTAGCCCTAGGGGAAGCAACGGTAGACCTAGGCGTAGATATGGCAGTAGGGGCATATAAGATAGGCGTTGAGCCAGTGGGAAGATTAGGTGACTTATTTGCAGCATGGAACCTTAAAAACTTAGGGGGGATTTCACAGGAGGCATTTGATAAGAAGTTTAATGACTATTGTAACTATGCAGATAACCTCACAAGTGGTTTAGGAAGTGCCTTGATTAATGTAGGAAATACCAATCTAGAAGAAAACACGATTCTAAGCCCACTCTATTATACAGCTACAGGTTTTAATGAGTACATGCAGGGAAATATGACACATGAAGAAAAAATCACCTATTTTAAGAAGGTCATAGAATCGGTAATGATTGTAGAAGGTGGCATAAAAGGGGTACAAAAAGGTAGTACAATAGTTAAAAGTAAGCTAGAGGCTTCAACGGTAAAAGCAGGGGCAGTAGAAGGATTAAATCAAGTAGATGAACTAATAAAAAGTAGTGATGATTTAAGATACGAAAAATACTGGGATGACCTAGCAAAGAGAACGAATGATATGCCATCTAACTGGACACCAGAAGAGTATCAAAAATATTTAAATGCTACAGAAAAAGTAGAAGCAGAGTTAGCACTTAAGAAAATAGATGGAGATGAACTAATAAAGTCTAGAAATACTGTAGTTAAAGAGAGAGTGAGTAAAGCTAGGGAGATAGCCATAGAAAAAGGAACACCAAAAACTTGGGAAGAGTTTTTGGTGATAAATTCAGGAAAAAGTGTAGAGGAAGCATCAGTTTATTATATTGAACTTATTGAAAAACAGTCTCCATGGCCTGAGAACTTTGTACCACAGCAAAAAATTCTCAAGTCGGGTGACACTTTTCAGATGGCACTAGATAGTATGCAACCAGTAACTTCTCCAGGTAATTTTGCAACATTTGATGATATACCTAACGTTGGTTATGTTAGAGACAATCTAGCAGTAAAGTCAGATTGGAAAGTAGATTGTAGTAAAGTTGTTACTTACAGAGTTAAACAAGGTGTGGAGTTACCTGTACTTGAAGGACCAGTTGGTCCACAAATAGATATAAATGCTGACAAGTACTTACCGGGGGGAGGGACTCAAATTCAAATGCTACTAGACAGAAATGTTAATAAAATGGATTATTTAGAAATTGTATCTATACGATCAATTAATTAAAGGAGGAGAATATGACGGTAGAAAATTTTATTTGGAATAGCCAGGATCAAAGCGTAAGTTGGAAACATAATGGAGAAACAATTAAAGAAATATATGAGAATGCATATTTTGCTACTGTTAATACACAACAAAATTTTGTGTACATTGAGGCAGGGGAAAATTATCATCAAGACCAAGTATATTACATTTCTTTTGATGGGAGACAAATATTTAAATTTGATAAGTTGAGGAATAAGGTTAGTTGGTTATATCAAAACAAAATGGTTGAAGTTAGTTGTGAAAATCTTGTAAATGCCCAATTCTATATTGAGAAAGGGGTAATTATGGTAATCACAGATTCAAAACAATTTTCTGGAAGATTACAAGCATTTACATTAAATGGAATAAAGCTGTTTGAAAAGGAACCACCACAGGGGTATAGTTTTGTAAATTTATCAACTTATAAGGATGAACCTTCCGTTGTATGCGATGCAGGAAAATCTAATGCAGATACTTACGGTCGAAGCTGTTGGCATTTTTCTATTGATATTAAGACGGGCAGTATGAGTAAAGAAAATTTAGCATATTAAGTAAGTTTAAGGTGGATACTGTGCAGAATGATGAAATCTCTATTATATGTGAGGAATTTTTAGATAAATAGTAAATGATCAGTGATGATATCTAAATCCTAACTTTTGTCCAATCAAATGTTTCAAGGATATAGATGAAGCAAGAGCTAGATGGAAACAAATCCAAAATGAGTATCCAGATGCCAAGATAAGTTTTGAACAAGTCCTAGCAATGCTGAAAATGGAGGATGAAAGACTAGCTCTTTATAAGCCGAAGCAGACAGATTCAGAACGCATACAAGATGCAGGACAAGCCGTATTAGATCTTGCCTCTATTGCAACAGCAGTTGCAGGACACCCTTATATTTCTATAGCCCTAGAAGGTGGAAATGCAGTAGTTTCAGGTACAAGAGAAAACTATGATGACATGTATATAAGAATCATGGGCATCTGTCTATTTGGTGCAGGAGAATACCTGAAGTATGCAGATACAGGGGTAGAACTTACAGAAGAAGCTCTAAAAGCCAATGCAAGAAAGTTATCTGGGCTAAGTAGTAATGAGATTAAAACAGCAGTAACCCAAAGGGATATAGTAACAGTACAGCTTCGAGATGGAACCGAAATAATCTGTAGCCGTGCCAATTTAAATGCTGATGATTTGATAAAGCTTAATGTGGGAGAACGATTAAAGAAAGCAAAGTCACAGTACTACGATAAGTTATTTGAAGGTGCATTAGATGATTCAGCATGGGAGAAATTAACAAAATATGCTGAAGAAAATATGATTAGTTTAAATAGCATGTCATGGGAAGAGAAATCAGTACTACTTAGTCGATATAAGGTTGATATTATGAGTGACGAATATGCTTTGAAATATGTAACTCATAAGGCACAAAAAATGATGAAGTTGTCTGATGCCCAATTAGAAGAATATATGAAGAGTGGTTACAAAGCCACTAACTACTACAGTATCTTAAATCAAGATAAAAGTTATAGAAGTGCAGAAGTTTATTTGAAAAGTTTAGAAAACACCCCACTAATGAATAATTGGAAAGAAATGTTTTATGCACCAAATAGTAAGGTAGTAGTGAGCTATATGCCACAAGAGGCATATAATAACTTTGTCTTGGGGTATGGAAGTATAGGAAGAACTGGAGAAAAAGGGGGACAATTTGTTATTCCACAAGTGATAGGAGATTCTGTAGAAAGTAAATTGGCTCATCTAGGGTCTATTACTGAGGTGACACCTGAATTTAAAACCCAACTAGCACAAGAATTAGGGTTACCATTAGAGACTTTTAAGTCAGGAGTAGTGAGGGTAGAAATCCCCTTGGATGGAAATATAAATTTGCATATGGTAACCGGTATAGAGGATGGCTGCAATTATCAGTGGATACCAGGGGGGAAAACATTAGGTGGGACCACAGAAGGGATGATTCGCCAGATTACAAAAGCGGATGACCCTGATTTATATAATTGGATTATTAATCATGTAAAGGGAAATAGTAAAGGAGAATAACAAATGATAGATGCTGAATTAAATAGAGAAGGATTATTGGTGGCAATAAGAAGAAAGGAATTAGATGAATTTTTAACAGGGAGAGGCTTGTATAGGTTAGGCTATAATCAGTATGCCCCTGGGAATAGCATGCTCAACTTAGCACCAGCCATGGAAGCAATCTATAGTTATTATAGAGATGTACCACATGCAAGAGTAGACTTAGCACTAGAAGAGGCATTGCTAGATTGGTTAAATTGGAAATCAGGAATAGGTGTATATGCTGTTTTTTCTTTTTTAAGTTATCAATTAAAAATGGAGCAAAGTAATGAGTCACCATTTAATGTGAATCAAACAAAGCTTATTAAGAAATTGAAAAAAGCTTTAGATTTATATGGAGATGAATTAAAAGTACGAAAAGACTATGAAGGAGAAAGTCTAAAAGAAGGTTTATGGGAAGCCATGCATATTGAAAATCAAATTAATATAGATAAATATAATATCAGGATTTTATAATTTTTGGAATAGAGTAAGAATAGAAATGTAAGAACTATAATAGGGAAAATATTATTAATAATATTTTAATAAAAAATAACAAGGGGAGAATAAAAAAATGAAAAAAGGAATATTAAAAAGCTTAGCTGTAATGATGTTAATGGTGATGTGTGTACCACAAATTTTTGCATTACCACAAATTCGTGTGAGAGTAAATGGTA